>JAPUDV010000059.1 GCA_027492875.1 Candidatus Competibacteraceae bacterium
GGCATGGGTGGCGGCATGGGCGGCATGGGCGGCATGGGCGGCATGGGCGGCATGGGCGACATGATGTAAGCGTAAGCGCGTTCCGCACGCATCCGATCAAAAAAGCCCCGCTCCGGCGGGGCTTTTTCGTGCGCGCACCGCCGGCGGCGGCGGGACGCCCGTCACCTCTTGCGGCCGAAATAGGCCCGGAACAGGTCGAATTCCACATCGCAGCCGGCCTCGGCGAAACCGGCGTCGCGGATGGCCTGAATGATGGTTTCCGGGGGAACGCAATGTTCGATGGTGTCCCAGTAATAACGCATCAGGGTCTGCATTTCCCGCTGGCCGCTGCTCAGTCGGCCGAGCAGAGGAATGACCCGGCCGAGATAGAACTTGAGCGCGGCGCGCTTCAGCGGTGTGGCGGGCCGGGCGATTTCCAGGACGAGCAGAGCGCCGCCGGGTTTCAGCACCCGCTGAAATTCGCGAAAGGTGGCGTTGAGATCGGCGACGTGGCGCAGCGCGTAGCCCATGCTGACGAAATCAAAACGCTCGTCGGCGACCGGCAGTTGTTCCATCTGCCCCTGCATCAGCGGGATATCCAGCAGGCGGCGCACTTCGTCCAGCATCCCCGCGCTGACATCCAGTCCGACCACCGACTGCCGGTCCTGGGTAATCGCCAGCGCCTGCCGGGCCACCAGGCCGGTGCCGATAGCGACATCGAGCACGCGCATGCCGGGCCGCAGACCGGCGCGGGCCAGCGCGCGGCGACGGTACCAACTGCCCGATCCCCATGACAGCAAACGGTTGACCCGATCGTAATAGCCGGCGGTGCGGTCGAATAGCCCGCGCACGAAAGCGGGGCGCTGAGCCAAATCCGGATAGTATTCGGGCAGCACCGGATGCGGTTTCAACGGCGGGTCGGGTTTCACGAGGCTTATCCTGAAGCGGGCTTACGGGGCGGGGCCGATCGCCAGCCCCTCGATCTCGATCAGCAGTTCCCGGCGGCAGATGTCGGCGCGCAGGAACAGCATCGGCGGGTCGGCGCCGAGCGCCTCGGCGATCCGTTGCCGCAGCGGCGTCGGGTCGATGAGGTCCGGCCGACAGTAAATCTTCAACAGGGCCGGGCGCAGCGGCTCCGGCGTCAGGCGGTTGGCTTGGGCGAGCAGCGCTTGCAGGTTGAGCAGCGTCTCGTCCAGTTGCGCCATCAGGTCGAGATGCCGACTGGCGTGGCCGACGATGCTGGCCGTGCCGGAAATATAGAGATGGTGGCACCGCTCTCCCCAGGCTTTCAGCACGGCGCGGGAGAACGAAGGACTGCGCGGCCCGTACTGGCGCGGATAGCGAAAGGCGCTGGTTTGCCGTGGATTTTCAATCTGGGTTCCCGCTGTCCGGCTGGCCAGTGCGTAAAGCCGCAATCCGGGTTCGTCGCCGCCGATGGCGCAGGCGGCCGGCAGGTGCGTCTCGAATTCCGCCAGTTCCGCCACCAGCGCCTGATGCCGGCCGGCGCAAAACGCGCGGTAGCGTTCCAGGTCGCCGCATTCCCGGTTGATGGCGGGGAAATAATTCCAGACGCGCAACAGGTGCGGGTAGCCCAGGGCGCGCGCCGCCGCAAACAACCGCCGGTAGGCCATGGCGGTCAGGGGCTGCAAGGCGTCTGAAGCGTACTCGTCCAGGCGGCACTGGAGAAAAAGAACGGCATCGTTGCCCGCGTGGCTCACGCCGTGGGTGACTCCGGCGCGCACCGGCTCCGCGCTGAGCCAAACCTCGGCGGTGGCGGTTCCACCCAGTTCGGGCAGGGGGATGGCGCCGGATCGCGGATCTTCCACGGGGGCGGCCGGCTCCCGAAACCGGATCAGCGCCAGCAGTCGCTCGTCGTCCAGCGAGCGGCCGGCCGGAGTGTCGTCGCGGTAGACGACCTCGAAAGGAAACATGCGGGTCGTCTTACACGCACGCCAAATACAGGGATTTATCGTTGCTCACGAATGCGAGAGGCCGTGCTGGGTTCGAGCCGTTCGGGTTGGGGAATCATGTGCTCAGGCGTTCGACGGGGCCGGGCGATAAGAAGTTTTTCGGATAAGCCATGGTATAGTTTATGCTCGAATTTACAAGCTTCGATCATGCGGTTGCGCCCGCATCCCCCATCCTGACGAGGTCGCCCATGGATGTTCTCTCGCCGTTCGAGTTGGAGGTGGCTCGGCTGTTGGTCGAGACCCTGCACCTGGAAGGTATCCGCCCGGAAGAAATCGCTCCCGAAGAACCGCTGTTCGGCGAAGGTCTCGGCCTGGATTCCATCGATGCCCTGGAACTGGCGCTGGCGATTTCCAAAACCTACGGCTTTCAACTGCGCTCCGACGATAAGGAAAACCAGCGTGTGTTTACCTCGCTGCGCGCCCTGAGCGCCCATGTCGCGCAACAGCGCGCCCGTTGAGCATTGATCGCCGCAAGGAACTCATGTCTCCGTGCCCACCTGCCCGAACAGGCGGGCGCGTAAAATTCGATTGTCGCTGATTTGATCGGTACCGATGAGTCGATTTGCGTGGAGTGCCGCCTGGGTCATGACCGCATGTGGTTTGATCCTGGCGCTGGTGGACGCGGGTCCGTGCCGAACCTGGGTGCTGACGGGGCTGGCGGGGTTCTACATCGTGCTGCTGGCGGTCGGCGCGCTGGCGCCGCGCCTGAATTTCTACATGCGGGCGGTATGTCGCGGTCCGGTTGACCAACCTTGGGTGGCATTGACCTTCGACGATGGCCCCGATCCCGCCATCACCCCCTTGTTGCTCGAACTGCTGCGACGCGAGCGAATCCGCGCCGTGTTTTTCTACGTGGGCGAGGCGGCCCGACAATACCCAGCCCTCGTGGCGAAAACCGCCGCCGACGACCATCTGATCGGCAATCATTCCAACCGGCATGGTTATGGCTGGGCGTTTTCATCCACCCAGCGGATCGTTGTCGAATTCGAGGCCGCCAACCGCGCTTTCACCCAAATTCTGGGTTATGCCCCGCGCTTCGCGCGGACCCCGGTCGGGGCATCGTGTCCGGGTTTGGCCAAGGCGCTGGAACGTCTGCGCCTTGGCTACATCGCCTGGGACGTGCGCGGTTTGGAGGGGCTTTACCGCGACCCGGCGCGCATTGCGGCCCGGATCGTCCGCCGGGCGCGCAACGGTTCGATCATTCTGTTGCACGAACTCTACTATGGCGTATCGCGCTTCGAGTCTCACCAGGTGCTGGAAACCGCGCAACTGACGATTGACGGGCTGCGCGCGCGCGGCTTTCGCTTCGTGCGTTTGGATCAGTTGCTGGAACAGCCGGAGGGTACGCCTTGGCCGGATGGCTGGGAGCCGTCGCCGGAAACCGGCGCGCTCCTGGCCGAGGGCGGCGCGGGTGAATCGATGACGGGCGACCGTATCGTACCCGCCGCGTCGAGAGCAGGTCGTGCATGAGCCGGCAGTGGGCACGGTTGCCGGAGCGAGGCCATCCGTTGGCGCTGGGGCTGATTCGCTGGATCGCCCTTCATGTCGGCCGATCCGCGGGCCGCGTTCTGCTCTATCCCATCACCCTGTATTTTCTGGCGACCGCTACGGTGGCGCGTCGGAGTTCCCGGCGCTACCTGCGGCGGGTATTGGGCCGCGAACCGGGCTGGCGGGATCGGTTCCGCCACGTCCACTGCTTCGCCGCCACCATTCTCGACCGGGTCTATTTCCTGACCGGGCAACTGGATCAATTCGAGATCGAGATTTTCGGCGGCCAACGCATTCTGGATCAGGCGGCATCCGGTCGGGGTTGCATCCTGCTGGGATCGCACTTGGGCAGTTTTGACGCCTTGCGGGCGCTCGGCGTCACCTTGCGTCACCTTCCCATCAAAATTTTGATGAACACCGCGCACAATCGGGCCATGGCCCAGGTGTTGGATGCCTTGAATCCGACGCTGGCGCAAACCATCATCCCCATCGGCGCGCCCGATACCCTGTTGAAAGTCCAGGAGAGCCTGGAGCAGGGCTGCATGATCGGCGCGCTGGGGGACCGGGTGGCGCGGGGTGAAAAGACGGTTCGTTGCCGCTTTTTCGGCCAGGAAACCGCCTTGCCGATCGGCCCCATCCTGCTGGCGGCGCTCATGAACCGCCCGGTGATACTGTGCTTCGGCCTGTATCGAGGCGGCAACCGCTACGACATCCATTTCGAGCCACTGGCCGAGCGCATCGTTCTGGACCGGCGCCAGCGACGGGAGCAACTCGGCGTTTGGGTGCAGCGCTATGCCGACCGACTGGCGCATTACGCGCGCCTCGCGCCCTATAACTGGTTCAATTTTTACGACTACTGGGAAGAGGACGGATCATGAAGCCGGCCGCGACGCCTGTCCGGCGTTTCGTCCGCCAGCGCGGCATAGGTTGGGACGGCCTGAGCACCTTGCTGCTATCCAACCTGCTGCTGCTGGCGACCCTGGGCCTGAGCGGGTTGTGGTGGCTGCATCGCGTCTGGCGCATCGCCCGCGACACGCCCTGCGCCGGAGTTGGCGGCGATTGGGTGGTGGTGCTGGGCGCGCGCCTGCACCGCGACCAGGTGGCTCCCGGTTACGCCCGCCGGCTGCGCCGCGCCGCCGCGTTGTACCGGGCCGATCCCCGGCGGCGCATCCTGCTGGTCGGCGGTCGCACCGGCGGTAGCGCCAGCGAAGCCGAGCGCGGCCGGGAATTTCTCCTGGAACTCGGCATTCCCGCTCCTCGTTTGTCGATCGAGGATCAATCCCTGAACACGCTCGACAACCTGCACCACGCCCGGCAACTGCTGGCCGATCTGCGCGAACGCCCCTTCGTGCTGGTGACCAGTCGCTACCACCTGGCCCGCAGTCAGGCGTTGGCGCGCGGTCTGGACCTGCAACCGGTGTTGTGCGCCGCCGAGGCATGCCTGCGCCGCGATCCCTGGACTTTCTGGCGCTTGGCTTTGGAGGCGTACTATCTGCATTGGTATGCGGTAGGCAAAATCTGGTCGCGCTGGACCGGTAACCGCCACAGTCTGGCCCGAATCACCTGAGGCGCCTGGAACTCCGTTGATCGACAAAAACCAAATCCAAGCGCTGATTCCGCATACCGGCGCCATGTGCCTGCTGGACGCGGTGATCGCCTGGGACGATCAATCCATCGCCTGCGTGACCCAAACGCATCGCGATCCCGCCAATCCCCTGCGGCGACAGGGGCGGCTGCCGGCCGTGATGGCCTTCGAGTACGGCGGTCAGGCAGCGGCGCTTCACGGCGGCTTGCGCGCCCACGCGGCGGGCCGGACGGCGGCGCCCGGCTATCTGGCCGCACTGCGCGACGCCCGCTGGTTCGTCGCCGACCTGGACGGAATCGCCGACCCCCTGGAAGTCGCCACCCACCTGCTGCTGGGCGACCAGGCCCAGTGCATCTACGCGATTCGGGTCAGCGCCGCCGGCCGCCTGCTGGCGGAAGCCCGCCTCACCATCGTGCCGCAACCGACGGCTGGAACAGGGTCGTGAAGCGCTGGGGCTGGTGGTGGTTGCTGTGGGGATGGCCACTGGGGTTGCCAGCCGCCGATGAGGTATTGGATCAGGTCATGCGGGCACTGGCGGCGGTGCCAGCGGTGGAAGCAGTCTTTCGCGAGGAAAAGACGCTCGCTATCTTGCAGGAACCGTTGGTGACCAGCGGGGTGTTGACCTACCGCGCCCCGGCCTATCTGCGCAAGCAGACCTTGCGACCGCGGCCGGAGGAATACGAGGCCGACGATCATTGGCTGACGGTCGAGACGCCGACCGACGGCCGCCGGCAGTTCGATTTGAACGGTTACCCGCAACTGCGTCCCTTCGTCGAGGCGATTCGCGCCACGCAGGCCGGCGACCGGGCGACGCTGGAGCGTTACTACCAACTGGATTTCCAGGGAACGCCCGCCGGCTGGAGCCTGCGCCTCACCCCGCGCGAGCCGGAATTCGCCCGATATCTGACCGCCATCGTCATCCGGGGCCGCGCGGCCTCGATCTCCAGCGTGGAGACGCTGGAAGCCGACGGCGACCGCAGCCTAATGACGGTGAACCCACGGTGAGTTCCCGCTTTTCCGGGTTCTCTCTCCCCGGTGGAGAAGAGCCGCAACGCCGCTGGTGGATTCCGCTGGTCTGGCTGCTGGCCGCGTTGGGCTGTGGCTGGATCGTGGCGACCACCCCGGTGACCGCCGACCTGACCGCCTTCGTGCCCCGCGCCGATCCGGTCGCGGATCTGTTGCTGGAACAATTGCGCAGCGGCCCGACCACCCGCTTGATGCTGATCGGTCTGGCCGGCGATTCCGAAGTGGCGCGCGCCACCGTCAGCCGCCGGCTGGCTGAACATCTGAAAAACAACGAGCGGTTTACTCGGGTCGCCAACGGCGCGGACGCACTGCCCGAGGCAGACTTGCAAACGCTATTCACGCACCGCTACCAGCTCAGTCCGACCGTCGCGCCGGAGCGCTTCACCACGGTGGGTTTGCGCGCCGCGCTGGAGCAGCGGCTGCGGGAATTGCAATCGCCGCTGGCGGTGCTTCAGAAACGCTGGTTGCCGGGGGACCCGACCGGCGAATTGCTCACCCTGCTGCGGGTGTGGCGGGGAGGGGTCGGCGAACCGGCCAAGCGGCTGGGAGTGTGGTTCTCGCCCGACGGCGAGCACGCCCTGTTGCTGGCCGAGACCCGCGCTTCCGGCTACGACCTGGCCGGTCAGCGCGCGGCGGTGGCGGCGGTTCGCGCGAGTTTCGCCGCCGCCGGCGCGGGGGCCGAGGTGAAACTGACCATGAGCGGCCCCGGCGTGTTGGCGACGCTGGCCGAGGATCAGGTGCGCGCCGAGGCGGAACTGCGCAGCACGCTGGCCACGGTGGCGATGGTCCTGATTCTGATCGGGGTTTACCGGTCGGCGCGCACGGTCTGGGTCGGGGCGCTGCCGATGCTGGTCGCCCTGCTGGCCGGCGCGGCGGCGGTGGATCTGCTCTTTGGCAAGATGTACATGATCACGCTGGCGTTCAGCATAACCCTGCTGGGCGAAACGCTGGATTATCCCACCTACCTGTTCAGCCACCGGCGCTCCGGGGAAACTGTCGAGGAGACCCTGTGTCAATTGTGGCCGACCCTGCGGCTGTGCGCGGCGACCACCCTGCTCGGCTGTCTGGCGATGATCACCCCAGATTTTCCCGGCCTGAGTCAATTAGGTGTATTCACCCTCGCCGGCATCGCCGCCGCCGTGGCGACCACGCGCTGGTTGTTGCCGGCGCTGCTGCCGTCGGGCTGGATTCCGCCGCGCCCCGGTGAAATCGGCGCCTGGGCGGATCGGCTGCTCGAACCACGGCCGAAGCTGGCGTTGGCGTTCGGCGCCCTGGGCGTGTTGCTGCTGACGGTGTTGATCGTTCGGGCGCCGCCGCTGTGGGAGGATGATATCGCCGCGCTCAGCCCGGCGCCGCGCGCGCTGCTGCGATTGGACCAGGAATTGCGCGCCGCGCTGGGCGCGCCGGAAGTCGGCCGCCTGATCGTCATCGCCGCTTCCGATGCGGAAACGGCGTTGCGTCACGGCGAACGCATCGCCGCCTGGCTCGACGCCCGCCGAGCGGAAGGCGCGCTGGACGGCTATGACGGTCCCATGCGCTATCTGCCCAGCCAGCAAACCCAACAATGGCGGCAGGCTCAATTGCCGACACCGGAGACGCTGGAAACCCATTTGGCCAACGCCACGACGGGATTGCCGTTCAAGTCGGGATTGTTTCAACCCTTTCTCGATGCCGTCGCCGCCGCGCGCGCCGCGCCGCCGTTGCGCCCCGAGGATCTGCGCGGCACCCTGCTGGGCACGCGGCTCGATGCCCTGCTGTTGGCCGGCGAACGCGGCTGGAGCGCGCTGCTGCCGCTGAGCGGGGTGCGGGACGCACGCGCCCTGATCGGCGGCCTGCCACAGGCCGCCGACAGCCAGGCGCATTATCTGGATCTGCGAGTCGAAACCAACCGGCTGGTGGCAGATTTTCGCGATACCGCCCTGATCCGGTTCGGCTGGGGCGCTGCCCTGATCGTGGCGGTGGTCTGGGTCGGGCTGCGGTCCTGGCGCGGGGTCGCCGCCGCGCTGCTGCCGGTGCTGCTGGCGCTGGTCGTGGTGGTGGCGGCGCTGCTGGCGCTGGGCGAACGGCTGTCGCTGTTCCATCTGGTGTCGCTGTTGCTGGTATTGGGCATTGGCGTCGATTATGGTTTGTTCTTCAGCCGGCCCGGCGCCGATCCGGCCGCGCGCCGCCGCACCCTGCACGCGCTGCTGGTGTGCTGCGGTTCGGCCTTGACCGTGTTTATTCTATTGTCCACCTCCGCGCTGCCGGCGCTGCACGCCATCGGCCTGACGGTCAGTTTGGGGGTGATGGCCAGTTTCGTTGCCGCCCTGACGCTGGCGCGGCCGTTGCTAACCCGGATGAGTTGAAATCGAACCATGGCCATCAAGCCGCTGGCGGTCGCCGCCTATACCGTGACCAATGCCCTGGGGCGAGGCGTCGCCGCCTCGCTGGCGGCGCTGCGCCGAGGGGAAAGCGGGCTGCGTCCCTGCGATTTCGAGGACGCCGCCCTGTCCACCTGGATCGGGCGAGTCGCCGGTCTGGAAGAAGAACCGTTGGAGGATGAGTTCGCGCCATTCGATTGCCGCAACAACCGGCTGGCGCGACTGGGGCTGGAGCAGGATCGGTTCGGCGCGGCGGTGCGCGCGGCCCGTGAACGCCATGGCGCCGACCGGATCGGCATCTTCATCGGCACCAGCACCTCCGGCATCGGCGCCACCGAACACGCCTACCGTCAACGCGATCCAGTCACTGGCCGCCTGCCGGATCACTTCGATTACCAACATACCCATAACCTGTTTTCGGCGGCGGATTTCACCCGTCGCTGGCTGGCGCTGCGCGGCGTGGCGCTGGCGGTGTCCACCGCCTGTTCGTCCAGCGCCAAAGCCTTCGCCTCCGCCTATCGGCATATGCGGGCGGGGTTCTGCGATGCGGCTGTGGTCGGCGGGGTGGACAGCCTGTGCCTGACCACGTTGTACGGTTTCAACGCCCTGGAGTTGGCCTCTTCCCAGCGCTGCCGGCCATGGGACGCCGGCCGCGACGGCTTGAACGTCGGCGAAGCAGCCGGATTCGCGCTGCTGGAATGGGCCGAGCCGGACGATGCGCGTCCCCTGCTGTTGGGTTATGGGGAAAGCAGCGACGCCCATCACATGAGCGCCGCCCATCCCGAGGGCACCAGCGCGGCCCTGGCGATGCAACAGGCGCTGGCGCGGGCCGAACTCCGCTCCGAGCAGGTGGATTACATCAATCTGCACGGCACCGCCACGCCATCGAACGACGCCGCCGAGGATCGAGCGGTGCTGCGGGTGTTCGGCCCGGACACGCCGTGCAGTTCCACCAAGGGCTGGACCGGGCATACCCTGGGCGCGGCCGGCATCACTGAGGCGGCGTTTGTCTGGCTGTGCCTGGAGCACGCGCTGATTCCCGGTATGCTCAACACTCGCCGGATCGATCCGAATCTGGGCGTGGGTGTCGTGCTGGACAACCGGGAACGGCCGGTTCGCACAGCGCTCAGCAACTCCTTCGGTTTCGGCGGCACCAATTGCAGCCTGTTGTTCGGGCGGAGGGGCGCGTGAATACGCTTCATATAGAAGGCGTGGGCCTGATGGCTCCGGGGCTGGCGGGCTGGCCGGACGGCCGGGCGGTGCTGATCGGCGAGCGGCCGTATGTCGCCGAAGCGATGCCCGCCGCCAGCGCCGCGCTGTTGCCGGCCAACGAACGACGCCGCACCACCGCCACCGTCAAGCTGGCGCTACACGTTGCCCAGGAAGCGATCCTGCAAGCGGACATCGATCCGAGCACCGTGCCGACGGTGCTGGCCTCTTCGGGCGGAGACAGCGAGGTGGTGGACAGGATCTGCGCGGCGCTGATCCTGCCCGACCGGCCGGTCTCGCCGACCCACTTCCATCACTCGGTGCACAACACCCCCGCCGGTTACTGGGCGATCGCCAATCGTTGCACTGCGACCTCGCTCAGTCTCTCCGCCTACGACGACAGCTTTGCCGCCGGTCTGATGGAGGCGGCGGCGCTGGCCTGGACCGACCGGACGCGAGTGCTGCTGGTCGCCTACGATCTGCCCTTACCGTTTCCGCTGTCCGAACGCCGAGAGATCGTCGCCCCGTTCGCCGTGGCGCTGGTGCTGAATCCGGCACCGACCGAGCGGCGACTGGCGACGCTGCGGCTGGAGCGACGCGCGGACCAGTCGGTAAGCCGCTTGGACGACGCTCGACTCGAAGCGTTGCGACTGGGCAATCCGGCCGCTCGTGGCCTGCCGTTGCTGTGGGCCATCGCCCACTCGACCGCAAGCCGGGTGACTTTATCCACCGGGGAAAGCGGAGGGCTGGAACTGGAGATCAAGCCATGAAACGGGCGCTGGTGACCGGCGGCAGCGGCGATCTCGGTCGGGCGATCTGCGAACGCCTCGGGCGCGGCGGCCTGCACGTCATCGTCCATGCCTGCCGGCATCCCGAGCGGGCGGCGGCGGTGGTCGAGGCCATTCGAACGGCGGGCGGTTCGGCGGAAGCGGTCGCCTTCGACGTCGCCGACGAGGACCAGACTCGCCAGGCGCTGGCGCCGCTGTTGCGGGACGGGCCGATTCAGGTGCTGGTCAACAACGCCGGGGTGCACGCCGATGCGCCGATGGCCGGTATGTCGGGGATACAGTGGCGGCAGCCGATCGAGGTGTGCCTGTACGGCTTCTTCAACGTGACCCAGCCGCTGCTGCTGCCGATGCTCGGCACGCGCTGGGGTCGCATCGTCAACATCTCCTCGCTAACCGGCGTCATCGGCAATCGCGGCCAGACCAATTACGCCGCCGCCAAGGCCGGATTGCACGGAGCGACCCGGGCGCTGGCGCTGGAACTGGCCTCGCGCGGGATCACCGTCAACGCCATCGCACCGGGTATCATCGAAGGTCAGGCCACCGAAACGGTGTTCGACGCGGCGACCATCCGGCGGCTGGTGCCGATGCAACGAGCGGGGACGCCGGACGAGGTGGCCGCCTTGGTCGGTTTTCTGGCTTCCGAGGAAGCAGGCTATCTGACCGGGCAAATCATCGGTCTCAACGGCGGGATCGCCTGAGTGCCGCTCATGCCAGTCGCCGTCGTCATTCCGGCCTATAACGAAGCTGCTACCGTCGCCGGCATCGTCCGTCGCGCCCGGCGGCAAGTGGAGACGGTGATCGTGGTGGACGACGGCTCCGGCGACGATACCGCCGCCCAAGCCGCAGCAGCAGGGGCACAACTGCTGCGCCAGCCGGCCAATCAAGGCAAGGGCGCAGCCCTGTGGCGCGGGATGCAAGAGGCGCTGGCGCACGGTGCGGATGCGATCGTCACCCTGGACGCGGACGGCCAGCACAACCCCGAGGATATTCCGAAACTGCTGGCCGCCGCCCGAGCCCAGCCCGGTCACCTGATCGTCGCCGCCCGGCTGGAGCGCCGCGAGCGCGCGCCCGGCTTGCGCCGTTTCGCCAACGGCATGGCCGATTTCTGGATTTCCTGGGCGGCCGGCTATCCGATCCGCGACACCCAATCCGGGTTTCGACTCTATCCGGCCGCGTTCCTGCGCGACGTCTCCGCGCCACAAAATGGGCGGCGCGGCTTCGCCTTCGAAAGCGCGCTGCTGATTCATGCCGCCCGGCTGGGCTGCTATCCGGCGACGGTGGCCATCGAGACGATCTATCCCCCGCAGGGCCGTCCCAGCCATTATCGGCCGTGGCGCGACACCCTGCGCATCGTCGCCATGGTGGCGTGGGAACTGCTCGGACGCGGCCTGTATCCGACGGGTTTACTCCAATCGCTGCGGCTACTACCCTTACCGGTATCCGATCATGAAGCTTTGCTTAAACAACAGGATACGGGGGGCAAGACATGATTTTGAGAGCGTTGGTCCCGCTGGTGGTCCTCTTGGCCCTGGTCTTGGTGGGCTGCCGCAGCAACCCGGTCTACGACATCGCGAACATGCCGGTGACGACCAGTACCCGCAGCTATTCGCTGGGCGACGTGCGCGGCGCCATCCTGCGGGCGGGGGCGTCGCAGGGCTGGCAGATGAAAACCGTCCGGCCCGGCCTGATCATCGGCACGCTTTACCTGCGCAGTCACATGGCTCAGGTCGAAATCCCCTACGACCGGGTGACTTACAGCATCCTGTACCGGGACAGCAATAACCTGGATTACGACGGCGTCAACATTCACAGCAACTATAACGGTTGGGTGCAGCGGCTGAGCGCCGAGATCAATGCCCAGCTCAGCACGCTGTAAGCCGGCACAACCGTATTCGCCGGGCGGCCCGGCGCTTCAAAATTCCCCGCACGTCCGCGCGGATCGGGACGGACGCCGCTGCTAGCCGAGGCGTGGATTAGTCAAACTGCGTGGATCGTGTTAAGGTTATCGGTAAGTTTGTCGCGGCGCGGTCCGGTTCGCGCCCCGAGGTTCCAGCCGTTCCTCCCGGAATTGTCGCCCGCGGGTTTTCCGATTCCCGTTCCTCCCGCAAACCTGTCGTGCTCCACCCTTTGGCTGGGCGCGCCTCGATCACCCTCAATCCTATTTCATTCTGCCTGGACCGGTTCCATGCCCACGCATGGGCAGGCGGATTCAGGAGTATTCAATGCCGTTTGCCTCTCTTGGCCTGGTCGATGACTTGGCGCGCACCGTTGCCGCCCGGGGTTACACCACGCCGACCCCCATTCAATCTCAAGCGATTCCCGTTATCCTGGCGGGGCGCGACCTGCTCGCCGCCGCTCAGACCGGCACCGGCAAGACCGCCGCGTTCACCCTGCCGTTGTTGCAGCGCCTGCAAACCCGCCCCGAAACACGAATGCCTGCCGGTCGGCCGCGCGCCCTGGTACTAGCCCCAACCCGCGAATTGGCCGCCCAGGTTGCCGACAGCGTGCGCGTCTACGGTCACCATGTCGCGCCGCGTACCGCGCTGGTGGTCGGCGGCGTCAGTATGAAGCCCCAATTGGACGCGCTGCGGCGCGGAGTGGATGTTCTGGTGGCCACGCCGGGGCGTCTGCTGGACCACCTGAGCCAGAAGACCGTTAGCCTGGCCGGCGTCGAGATTCTGGTGCTGGACGAGGCCGACCGGATGTTGGATCTGGGTTTCCTGCCGGCGATCCGCCGCCTGCTGGCGCTGTTGCCCCGGCAGCGGCAGACGCTGTTGTTCTCGGCCACTTTCGCCGATCCGATCCGCCAGTTGGCCGGCGATTTCCTGCGCGAGCCGGTGGTGATCGACGTGGCCCCGCGCAACGCGCCCGCCGATTTGGTGGAGCAGCAGGTGCATCCGGTGGAGCAGACCGACAAAGCCGCGCTGCTCGGGCGCCTGCTGAGCGCCGGCGAGCGGGATGCGACCCTGGTGTTCACCCGCACCAAGCACGGCGCCGACCGGCTGAGCCGCCAGCTCGAACGCGACGGCATCCGTACCGCCGCCCTGCACGGCAACAAGAGCCAGTCGGCGCGCACCCGCGCCCTGGACGATTTCAAGCAGGGCCGGATTCAGGTGCTGGTCGCCACCGATATTGCCGCCCGTGGTCTGGACATCGTCCAGTTGCCGCGGGTGGTGAATTACGAACTGCCGCATGTGCCCGAGGACTACGTCCATCGCATCGGCCGCACCGGCCGCGCCGGCCGCGCCGGCCTAGCGATTTCGCTGGTCAGCGAGGACGAGATGTCGCGTCTGCACGCCATCCAGCGACTGCTGGGCCGTAAATTGCCGTCGTCGGTGGTCGAAGGGTTTGAGCCCAGCGTCGCGAAGCGGTCGCGGGCACCGGTCGCGGTCGCTTCGGCTGGCGCGCGCCACCACCACGCCCACCGCGCCGCTGGAGCCGCGCCGACCGGAGAACGGTCCGCCGCTCACCGGCCCGCCCGCCCGGAAACGGCGGCGCACGATGCGTCCCGGCGGCGAAATAAAGCTCACCATCAGACCCGGCGGGTCGCAACCACAGGAGACCGTGCATGAAAACCGTCTTCATCGGTAATCTACCCTCGGATACCACCGATCAAGAAGTCACTGATATGTTCACAGCCTACGGGCGGGTTCACGGACTCCGGCTGACGCGGGATGTCTTTTCCGGCCTGTGCCGTGGCTTCGGTTTCGTCAAGATGGAAGGCCACGAGGCCCGCGCCGCCATCAGCGCGCTCAATGGCCAGGAACTACGCGGCCAGCGCCTGAAGGTCAACGAGGAGCGGGCGCAGGGCGCGCGCGGCGGCCGCCATCGCTAGCAGCGGGGGTATTCACGTTGAGCCCGGCTGTCGCGCCGGCTGAATCCAGCGCCTCCGCCAGCCGGCGGAGGCGCGGATAGTCGGGCTTGCCGGAACCCAGTAGTGGGATCGAACGATTGGGTTGGCCGGACCGGGAATAGCCGGCCCTAACGTTCGCCCCCGCATGGGCGGCAATTCGCCGTCCCGTTGTCGTGGGTACGAACGGAACGCCCAATTAGGCATGGATTCAGCAAACTCTGTCGCCCCTTATACTGAGTCCAGGTCAATTTCATACGCTTCGATCAGATCGCCAACTACGGAAACAAGCGAATATAGGGGGTGGTTGGCATCGTCCAAGACGATATCGAGCAGATTATTCAGCAAAACCGTAGCTTGTTCATAATCGCTTTCGGATTCAATATGCGACACGGGCGCCACTGATCTAAGTGCTTGCCAAGCAGGAATAAGTCTCTCAACATCAAGTGTTGCGTTCGTTAAACGCACCGTGGCCATAGTTGCCCTCACCTGCAACGTATTGTTCGGCGTCAATCGTATCGCGCACGAAGATACTCCAGATATTGTTTTGGAATTCCCGAACGATTTTGCAGTTTCCCGATGAGTTCTTGGTAGGAAAACGCTTGGAACCCCAGTTCGGCATTTATGCGGCCGGTGAATTCCTTGATCTCCTTCCGATGAGTATCTCCTTTTCGACCAGCCCCATCGAAATAGACGTAAATTAACCGAAACTTTGAACCACAATGAGTCGCAAGGCCCAAAGCGTGCTTCATTAGTTGGGGTGCATCCAGATGACGGAAAACGAGAGCCTTGGACTGTACTTCTTCAGCGAGGCGCTGTGTTTCCGGCAACCCCACATGGTCCCAAACACCGGCGCCTGCGGGAAAGTATTTCTCCTTAAACGCGGGTTTACTCGTGGACTTTGGTGTAAGCCATTCTGTGAATTTACTTTCGATGCCGACGATCAAGCCGCTTTGAAGT
>JAPUDV010000060.1:0-9417 GCA_027492875.1 Candidatus Competibacteraceae bacterium
GAATTAATGTTATCAATCAATTAGTTATGATAACAGCAACCTCGCGATCCTACTACCCTCAAGACAGCAATAAAGGGGCTCTCAATACCGCACGGCAAAGCTCGCGCTTTCCCGGTAGTGCAGCGTGCGTTTGTCATACATTTTCGTGGTGGCGATATGCCGGTGCCCGACGGAGGCCTGCACCGCTTCGATCGGGCACTTGCGATCCAAGGCCTCGGTGATGAAGGTGGCACGGGCGCTGTGCGGGGTGACCCCGAGCGGCAATCCGGCGTCCCGCGCATAGCGGTGAAACAATTTGCTCACCTGCCGGCTGGTCAGCGGTTTTCTCAGCGCGCGCCGTGGCACCGCCAGAAACAGCGGCGACTCCCGCTCGGCCCCATGGCCACTCTGGGTCAGATAAGTCCGCAAGGCCAATTGCAGTTCGTGATGGATCGCCAGACGGTGGCGCTGACCGCCCTTGACGATGAAGTCCAGCACCCAGTAACCGGCGTCCTCGAAGAAGTCGCGCACCTTGAGCGTGGTCACCTCGGACACCCGGCAGCCGGTGTAGAACAGCACATGCAGGATCGCTCGGTCGCGCACCCCCTGGAGCGTCTCCTCGGGCGGGGTGTGGAGCAGGCGTCGGACCTGCTCCGGCGTTAAAACCGCCGCCTCCACCCGGCTGGCGTTGACTCGGGGGCGCTGGACCCCGGTCACCGGATTGCGCGCCGCGACCTGCCGTTCGCACAGGTGCCGAAACAGCGAGGACACCGCCGCCAAGCGATTCTGCACCGTCCTGGGGCGGGCGCCAACCTGGATCAGGTGTTCGCGCCAGGCGATCAGGTGACTGGGGCCGATCGCCCGCAACTCGCCCGACGAGCGAAGGCCGTGAAAGGCGATGAAGCCCTGCACGGCGGCCTGGTAGGTCCGCTTCGTTCGGGGCGAGACGAAGTTGGCTAGCCAGACGGCTTCCTCGGGCAGGGCGGCGAGAGGGTCGCTCCAGGTGGGGACGGCAAGATCGGCCGGGGTTTCCGCGAGGGCGGCGGGGAGATTCGGGTCGGGAATCACGACCGGTTCCTCTGGGTCTTCAAGGCTTGTGCAACTCCTTGAGCATCGCTTCGCGCAAGATGGCGTTAAGGCGCGTCTGATAGCCCCTCCCCTGTGCCTTGAGCCACAGCAGCACGTCGGTGTCGATGCGCACCGTGGTCGAGGATTTGGTCGGCCGATAGAACGGGTTGCGGACCGCGTGCTTCCAGAATTCGTCCGACAGGGGCGGAATATCGCCGTAGTCGATGTCGTCCGCCGCCGCCGCTTCGAGCACGGCCAGCTCCGCCTTCTGCCGTTGGGTCAGCGGCGGCCCATGATCGAGTTCGAGTTCGTACTTAACGCGTTTCTTGCTCATAACGCTTTCTCTCTTTCGGGTCGGCCCGCCGGGCCGAGATGAGGCGGATCACCTCGGCGCCGTCCGCGTCGTCGCCCACGGTGTGCGCCACCAGCAACAACAACTGGCCTTCGACCCGGCCCAAGGTTTGCCAGCGCCACTCGCCGTTCTCGGCGCGGTCTTGCGCGGTGAGGGCGAACGGATCGGCGAACGCTCGCGCGGCGGTCTCGAAGCTCACCCGGTGCTTGCGGAAATTGTGGGCGGCCTTCGCCGGGTCCCATTCAAACCGGAGTTTCATACATTAATGTTACTACAAATAAGCGTGGATCGTACAACCAACCCCATCGCTTCCGCTGCCGTCCGGCCTCCTGGCCGGTAGAGAGAATCACCCCCGCGCGACCCGAACACAATTAGGCGCCCAATCATTCGGCAATTCACCAGCCGGTTCGGGGCCAGGCCTCCCTTCAGCTAGTCCGATAAAATAGGTTATCGGCACTGGTGCAGCGCTATTTTAATTGATAAATAGCGTTTTACGTTTTATGTAATGATTTTCGAATCGACCCGGCTCGCCGTTCCCCGCGGCTCCGACGCGGCCCGCTGGCAATCGGGGACCCGGCGGGTGCGACCCCGGTCCCGCGACGACACGCTTAGGTGACAGCGGTCCGTTTCCAGTTCGGTGCGGCGGCCCGCCAATCCCTCGGTGTCTTCGGACCCCCTTCCCTTGTCCAGCAGACGATGATCCTGGTCGCACCGATCACCAGGGGCGATGGGCCTTTGCGGGCCGCCGGCAACGGGCCTTGGCCACTCAGGCGTTGGCGTCGTCGCGAGCGCCGAGCCGTGGAGGCGACGCGCTCGGGTCCGCGGGTCGAGTCGCGCCCCGGCGGACGCTCGCGGGTCGACCCATCACGGCGGATGGTCTCTTGGAGCGCTTGGTGGCGGGATCGAGCTTCGTCTACCATAAACTACCCTGCCGGCGGCGAGTTCCGCTGGTCCCCCCGTTCGGCCTGGCGTGATCGCCGGCAACGCCGCCGGCCAACGCCATGGAACCGTTGCATTTATTTCATGGACCCGGCGCTGGTGGCGCTCTTGCGGGCGCGGGTGCCCCCGTACCTCGACCGGCCGTAGGACTGACAGGCTGACGGCAGGACCGCCCAGTTGGGGTGACTTGGGTGTGAAATGGCCGACCGATCACGCCATCCGACCGCTCAATGCCCGGGCCGAGCGAGTGGACCTCCAGACGCTGCTCGGTCACTCGACGCTCGACACCACCTCCGATGAACACCCACGTCGTGCAGGAGCGGAGGGCGCAGGGGGTGCACGGGGGTAGGCCGAGGATCGAGGCCCCGGGATGGAACGAGCCGTGTTGCACTGGACCCTGCCGGGCGCCCAAGCCCTATTGAGCCTGCGCTGTAACGCCCTCAACGATAAATGGGAGCCGTTCATAAACCATTCCACCCAGCAGAAAACAACCCGACTCCATGCCCATGACCCGGTCCAGCCCCAATCGACCCGGCACCGCCCCGTCGCCTGAAACCAGGGGCGCGCTCGATAGGTTATGCCCGTTTCAAACCGCTAGCTTTACACTCATTTCAAACCGCCGCGCACACCCGGTTCAACGGATGGGCGCGCCTCGCCTGCAGGCAGCCCCACGGCCAAGGCCGCGCGAACCTGCATGCACAGGCTGCCGACGAACTCGGACCCCCTGTTTCGGAATGATCGGTTATCAGTGGCCATGGGTCGAAGGTACTCGATTGCAGAGCGTTCGGCTAAGCTCGCGAGCCAAAAACTCCAGCAACCATGATTCCGGGTTATGCGTTGCCAAGCATTTTGTTATCCTGCGCATCACCCCGGACAGATAAGTATGATTCGCTGCCACCTATCCACCCTCATGGGCCGAGACAAGCTTCGCATCGCGGACGTTTCGCGGCGCACGGGACTCAATCGCAGCACGATCACTGCCCTCTACAAGGAGACGACCACACGGGTCGATCTCCCAGCCATCGAGCAGCTCTGCCGGCTCTTCCACTGCCAGGTTGGTGAGCTGTTCGAGTATGTCCAGGACGGCGGCGAGGTGAACCCGTGACGCTTGGCATCGCCCGCTGGCATGTCATCGCCGAGTCCCACTTCGCGTGGGAGCGCGAAGCGCTGGACTGGCTTCGAAGTCATTTGCCCGACCGCAATCCCTGGCACGTCTGGACCAACTTCGAGTTTATCGACGACGAAGGCAAGGTCAGCGAAGTGGATGCCCTGGTGCTGTCGCCCGCCGGCCTCTTCCTGGTGGAGATCAAGAGCCGTCCGGGCGTATTGACCGGCGATGTGCATAGCTGGACCTGGACGACCGATGGCCGATCGGTCACGGTCGACAACCCGGTCCTCCTCGCCAATCGCAAGGCCAAGCGACTGGCCAGCCTGCTGAAACGACAACCCGCCATCACCAAGTCCAAGATCCGTCTGCCCTTCGTCGAGCCGGCGATCTTCCTTTCATCGAGCAGCCTGTCTTGCCGGCTCGAAGGCCTGGCCAAGACAGCCACCTTCCAGCGTGGCCAACCCGGCACCCTGGACGACCCCGGAATTGTCGGTGCGCTGACCAATGGCATCACGACTCGCTCGTTGACGACCGTCGATTCGCAGCAGGCTCGCGCCATCGCGCGCGGCCTGACTGAAGCCGGTATCCGCCCGTCCAACAAGTATCGCCAAGTGGGCGACTACCGGCTGGGCAAACTACTGTCCGAGGGTGAAGGTTTTCAGGACTGGGAAGCCCAGCACATCAGCATCGACACCGTGCACCGCCGGGTTCGCATTTACACGGTCGCAACGGCTTCGAGCCCGGACATCCGCGCCACGCGGGTTCGCCAGGCCCGCCGGGAGTTCGAGATTCTCGAAGGCATCGACCATCCCGGCATCCTGAAGGTCAAGGACTACAAGGAGACCGAACTCGGCCCGGCGCTGATCTTCGATCACGACCCCAAGGCCATGCGCCTCGATCACCTGCTGCGGGACCAGGGCAAAGACCTCTCGATCACCCAGCGCCTGCAACTGATTCGCGATATTGCCGAGACGCTGAAATACGCCCATTCCAAGCGCCTGTACCACCGCGCCCTGGGGCCACAGAGCATCCTCGTCGATGGCGTCGGCAGCGATGTGTGGCACCTGCGGCTGATGAACTGGCAAACGGCGTCGCGCAACGCCGGTGATTCCACCTCGCCGAACACGGTGCATCGCACCACTGGCACCCAGCATGTCGAGGACTACGTCGAAGACCCGGGGATGATCTACCTGGCCCCGGAGACGACCCACACCGACGCCGCGCACGGCCCGAGCCTGGATGTGTTTTCGCTCGGCTGCATTGCCTACCAGCTCTTCAGTGGTCAGCCCCCCGCCGAGTCGGTGCTGGACTTGGCCGAAAAGCTGCGCGTCGGCCAGGGGCTGCGCCTGTCGGACGTGATGGACGGCTGCGGCGCCCGGCAGCAGGAACTCATCCAGTTCGCCACCTGCCCCGACGTGCTCGCCCGCTACGACACGATCCAGGGTTTTCTGGACGACCTGGATCGCGTCGAGGACGAACTCACCACCCCCGACCCGGAAGCCACGGTCGACCCGAGTATCGCCAGCGCGGGCGAGCGCTTGGACGGTGGATTCACCGTCATCAAGCGCATGGGGCGCGGTTCCTCCAGCGACGCGCTGCTGGTGCGCAAGGATGGCGGCGACGAAGAGCACGTCCTCAAGGTCGCCTGCGACGTCGCGCACAACGACCGTCTGGCCGCCGAGGGCGAGGTGCTGGCACGGCTGCATCACCAGAACATCGTGGCCCACCGTGAAACGCTCACGGTGGCCGGGCGCACGGCGCTGCTGCTCAAGAGCGCCGGCGCCAAGACGATGGCGGAGAAGCTCAAGGACGAGGGCCGCCTGTCGCTCGACATGCTACAGCGCTTCGGCGAGGAACTGATCGAAGCGGTGAACCATCTGGAAGCCGAAGGCGTCACCCATCGCGACATCAAGCCCGAGAACATCGGCATCGCCGAGAACCGCAGTGGCAAGCGGCAACTCGTGCTGTTCGACTTTTCGCTGTGCCGCACGCCGACCGACAACATCACCGCCGGCACGCACCCTTACCTCGATCCCTTCCTGTCGCTGCGCCGCCCGCCGCGCTGGGACCTGTACGCCGAGCGCTTCGCGCTGGCCGTCACGCTTTATGAGATGGCGGTCGGCCAGCCGCCGGTCTGGGGTGATGGCCAGACCTCACCGGCCATGCTCGACGTCGAGGCCACTGTCGAGAGCGACGTCTTCGACCCAGTCACGCGCGAAGGCTTCACCGCGTTCTTCGCCAAAGCCTTGAAGCGCGACTACCGCAAGCGCTTCGACAACGCCGAAGACCTGCTTCGCGCCTGGCGCGCGATCTTTACCGCCCGCCCAACGGTTCCTCCCGGTGATACGGGCGCGGCAGACGGACGGACTGCCATTGCCATGACCGCCACGCCACTCACCACGATGGCCGAGCTGGGCTACAGCCTGGAGGCGCAGGACATCCTGGAGCGCATGGGCATTCACAACGCCCGCGAACTGTTGGCGGTCGATCGCATCCGCTTCCGCTATCTGCGCGGGGTGGGCGACAAGATCCGCAAGGAAATTCGTCTGACCGCCAAGGAGCTGGCCCGCCTGCGGCCCGACCTCACCCAGGGCCGCAGCACCCTACACGATGCGGACGAGGACGCCGGGGGCGCCGTCAGCGTCAACGAGCTGGCGGCCCAGTTGCTGCCGCGCCGCCCCGCCGGCGATGACCGGCCGGAGGAAGCCGCCCTCGCCCACTACCTGGGCCTGGACGACAGCGTGCCGGCCGGCGCTTGGCCCAAGCTGGGCGAGTCCGCGCAGGCTAATCAGGTGGACCGGGCCACGCTGACCGCCGCGCTCATCAAGGCCCGCGAGCGTTGGCTGAAGAACCCGGCCTTCACCGAACTTCGCCAGCAGCTCGATACCTTGCTGCGCAGCCAGGGCCAGGTGATGAGCGCCATCGAGAGCGCCATGGCCTTGCTGGCATTGCGCGGCTGCGCGGCGCAGGACGACGCCGAGCGGTTGCGTCAGGCCACCGCCGTGTTGCGCGCCGCCGTGGAGGCTGAGTCGCACCTCGATCAGCCGCGATTCGAGGCGTTCGACCATCAACCCTGCGCCTTGATTGCCACCGCGTCGGGGTGGGCCGATTACGCCCGGCAGCTCGGCGCCGCCGCCGACGCCTGCGCGCTGGCAGACCCCCTGCTCCCGCCGCTCCGGGTGCTGGAAACGCTGGAAGGCGTGCCCCTGACCTCCGCGCTGGCTGCTGAAGCCGCACCCACCGCCGCGCTGGCGCCCACTCGGCTACTGCGTCTGGCCGCCTCGGCGTCGCGCAAGGCCGCCTTGTCCAGCCGGCAAGAGATCTACCCGCGCGGCATGGCGCCGTCGCAAGCCTTGCGCCAGTCTCTGGGCGCACTGGTCGGCGCGCCGCAATTGCGCCTGCGCGAGATTCAGGACCGGGTGCGCGGGCGCTACCCCGAAGCCGCCGCCCTGCCGGGCCGGCCCGAGCTGGACCGTCTGCTGGAAGAGGCCGGCGCGCCGCTGAGTTGGGATGCCTCGGCGGAGGGAGGCATCGGCGCGTACCGGCTCTCGACCTTGAGCGGCGCACAGACGGCAGGCGCCACCACGGCGTTTTCACGGCATACCACCGAGTGCGCGGGGACCGTCGGCGACGGCGAAATGGCCGATGCCGCCGCCGCCGAAGAGCGGCTCGTCCGTGGCCTGGAACAGGGCGGCCTGCTGGTGCTGACCGTTCACCCGCGCCTTGCCCGCCATGCCGAGGCCGAGTTGCTGCACCGCTTTGGCCGTGCTGGCCCGCTGCCCGCCCCGCTCACCCGCGTGAACTTCGACGCGCTGCTGCTGGGCGCGTTGCGCGAGCAGGCCCAGGCCGCGCGCATCGACTGGAACGTCGTGCTCCAGGCCGACGCCGCCGACCATGGCACCCGCCACTGGATCAACCTGCAACGCCTGGTTCAGCGCACGCTGCCGGCGCTGCGGCAGGCGTTGCTTTTCAGCCCCTCGCCCATCCTGCTGGTCAGCGCCGGCCTGCTCGCCCGCTACGACCTGATGCGTCTGGCCACCGAGATGGAGGAGCACGCGGGCCGCCCGGGCCACACCTTCAGCGCTTGGCTGCTGCTGCCCACCAGCCAGCAGGGGCTACCGGTCATGGACGGCGTGGCCGTACCACTGATCAACAACACCCACGCCCTGGCGCTACCCCAGACCTGGGTGGAGAACAAACACCGGGCGAGCATCGCCTCCAGTAACAATCTGGAATGAGTCCATGGAGTCGCTGCTTCGAACCACCCCGGCGCTTCGCGCCACCCCTCCTTGTCCAAGGAGGGGAATTTTCGCGACCGAAACAGGAAGAACACCCCAGTGATCAACGCCCCAACACTGCTCGCGGACCTGACCCGCTTGCTCAAGCGACTGGAAGACGGCCTGCGCCAGCGCATCGCCGATGTGCCGGACCTCAAGGCCACGTTGCAGGCCGAGTGGCAGGCGGCCCGCGACGCCGGCCGCACGGCGGAGACCTTTGAGACGTGGGCGGACCCGGTCATTACCCAGGCCGGGGTACATTGGTTGCTGTCGTGTGTGTTCATCCGCTTCATTGAGGATAACCAGCTCGTTGACCGCCCGTGGATCAGCGGTACACCGGAGTCGGGCCGCCTGGCGCTGGCGCGTGATCGCCACGAGACCTACTTCCGCGCCCACCCGCTGGAGAGCGACCGCGAATTTCTGTTGGCCTGCTTTCGGGAAGCCGGGACGCTGCCCGGTTTGCACACCTTTTTTGACGAGGCGCACAACCCGGTCTTTCGGTTGGGTATCAGTGGCGACGCGGCGATGGCGGTGCGCCAGTTCTGGCAGCAGGTGGACCCGAACACCGGCAGGCTGATGCACGATTTCACCGACCTGGACTGGAATACGCGCTTCCTGGGCGATTTGTACCAGGACCTGTCCGAAGCGGCGCGCAAACGCTATGCGCTGTTGCAAACGCCGGAGTTTGTCGAGGCATTCATTCTCGACCGCACGCTGACCCCAGCCATCCGCGAGTTTGGGTTCCGCGAGGTGCGGATGATCGACCCCACCTGCGGCTCGGGCCATTTCCTGCTGGGCGGCTTTCAGCGGCTGGTGGATGAGTGGATTCGCCACGAACCGGCGCGCAATCCGCGCGACATCGCGCAACGGGCGCTGGATGCGGTCGCGGGCGTGGATCTGAATCCGTTTGCGGTGGCGATCTCGCGTTTCCGGCTGTGGGTGGCGGCGCTGA
This sequence comes from Candidatus Competibacteraceae bacterium, assembly GCA_027492875.1. GTDB lineage: Bacteria > Pseudomonadota > Gammaproteobacteria > Competibacterales > Competibacteraceae > Competibacter. The sequence goes on from JAPUDV010000060.1 coordinate 8,676, forward strand.
AGGTCAGCGGGGTGCGGCGCCTATCGGAAGCGCCGGATTTTAGGTTGAACGTGGCCATCGGCGACAGCCTGCTGCACGGTGCGCGTTTCGGCCTGACCGCGACCGAAGGCATGTTCGAGCGCGCCGAACATTACGCGGGCACGGGCCTGGCTCATGCCTACGCCAGCGAGGACTTGGCGCAGGTGCAGGCCCTGCTGGGGCGGCAGTATCACGCGGTGGTCGGCAATCCGCCGTACATCACGGTGAAGGACGCGGCGCTGAATGCGGCCTATCGTCGCGTGTACACGAGTTGCCACCGGCAATATTCACTGGGCGTGCCGTTCACCGAACGCTTTTTTGAGCTGGCGTTGACCGGACGTAATCGGCAGGCGGCGGGTTTCGTGGGTTTGATCACCGCCAACTCGTTCATGAAGCGCGAGTTCGGCAGCAAGCTGATTGAGCAGGTGCTGCCGCGACTGGACCTGACGCACATCATCGACACTGCGGGCGCCTACATTCCGGGGCACGGTACGCCGACGGTCATCTTGTTCGGACGGCACCGGGTTCCGGTCGGTGAGAGTGTGCGCACGGTGATGGGCATCAAGGGCGAGCCCAGCACGCCGGACGACCCAGCGCAGGGATTGGTGTGGTCGGCGATTATTGACCAGATCGACCGGGCGGGTTCTGAAAGCGAGTTTGTCAGCGTGGGCGATACACCACGGACGACGTTTGCCAAGCATCCATGGAGCATTGGGGGCGGTGG
>JAPUDV010000060.1:9517-15118 GCA_027492875.1 Candidatus Competibacteraceae bacterium
GCGATACACCACGGACGACGTTTGCCAAGCATCCATGGAGCATTGGGGGCGGTGGGGCAGCCGACGTCAAAGCGCTTATTGAAGAGACCGAAAGCAGTATTCTCGGTGACGTTGTTGATGCCATCGGATTTGTTTGTATGACTCGTGCAGATAATGTCTATTTCGTACCGAAACAAACACTTATTGCACAAGGCATTTCTAGCGAACACATCATCGAAAACGTAGAAGGTGACTCAGTTAGAGATTGGCATTTGGTCGCCCCTAATACAACGCTGTTTCCATACGTTCGGGGCACACTGATGCCATTGCCCGAGTCGCCCGATTCGCAAGTTCATCGCTTCCTTTGGCCTCATAGAACGCACCTATGGCTTCGCAGAGAACCGAACGGCAATCACCTGGAGTTAGGACTTACCTGGTGGGAGTGGAGTCGGTTTCAGAGAGAGCGGTTTCGCGTACCTCTAACCATCACCTTCGCCTTCGTCGCTACCCATAACCACTTCGTCCTCGACCGTGGCGGCAAGGTCTTCAACAGGAGCGCACCCGTGATCAAGCTGCCTGCCGGGGCTAGCGAGGACGAGCACCTGGGGCTGCTCGGGCTGCTCAATTCGTCGGTGGCGTGCTTTTGGATGAAGCAGGTGATGCACGATAAGGGAAATGGCGGTATTGGGGGCGGTATCGCCTCCGAGGATTGGGAGCGATTCTACGAGTTCACAAGCACGGGACTGAAGGACTTCCCGCTTGCCGCATCACCGCCCCTCGATCTCGCCCGCCAGCTCGACCAGTTAGCCCAGGAGCGGGCCGCCTGTTTGCCGGGGGCGTTATTTACCCACACCGATGCCGCCGTGCCCGCCCGCGCTGATCTCGATGCCGCGCAACGAAACGTGGAGCGCCTGCGTGGCCAGCAAATCGCCACTCAGGAAGAACTCGACTGGCGCTGCTATCGGCTCTACGGCCTGCTGCCGGACGGCGGCGACGCCGCAGCCTGCGAACACCCAACACCGCCCGAGGTCGCGCTCGGCGAACGCGCCTTCGAAATCGTGCTGGCCCGCCGCGTCGCCGCCGGCACCGAGACCACGACCTGGTTCGAGCGCCACGGCTCAACGCCCATCACCGAAATCCCCGCCCGCTGGCCCGAAGACTACCGCCAGATCGTCCAGCGCCGCATCGACCTGATCGAGCGCGACCGCACCATCGCCCTGATCGAACGCCCCGAATACAAGCGCCGCTGGAACACGCCGGCCTGGGAATCACTGGAAAAAGCCGCCCTGCAAAACGGGCTGCTCGACCGGCTGGAATCGCCCCATTACTGGCCGCGCCTCGACGGCAACCCCGGCGACGCCACCCCGCAACTGCTGAGCACCGCCAAGCTGGCCGACGCCGCCGGGCGCGACGCCGCGTTCATGCCAATCGCCGCGCTCTACGCCGGCCACGCCGACTTCGACCTGAACCGGCTCGTCGCCGATCTCGTCGCCGCCGAATCCGTACCCTTCCTGCCGGTGCTGCGCCACACCGACACCGGCCTGCGCAAGCGCGCCCAATGGGAAAGCACCTGGACCTTGCAGCGCCGCGAAGATGCCGGCGAAAACGTCGGCAAAATTCCCGTGCCGCCCAAATACCAAAGCAAGGACTTCCTGAAAGCCGACTTCTGGCGCTTGCGCGGCGGCCTGGACGTGCCCAAGGAACGCTGGATCAGCTACCCCGGCTGCGAACGCGGGGCCGACGGTAGCCTGCCCATCGCCTGGGCCGGCTGGAATCACTTGCAACAAGCCACCGCCCTCGCCGCCTACACCCTGGAAATGAAAGACAGCGAAGGCTGGGAACCCGCCCGCCTGCAACCCCTCCTCGCCGGCCTGCTGGAACTGCTGCCCTGGCTGGAGCAATGGCACAACGACATCGACCCGGTCTACGGCGAACGCATGGGCGCGTACTACCGGGGCTTTGTCAACGAAGAGGCACGGGCGTTGGGCTTCACCTTGGACGACCTGCGCGCCTGGAAGCCGGCGGCAGGCACGGGTAAGCGGGGGAGGAAGGGAGCCAAAAGCTCATGACGGTCGATTACGTCGCCGCCGCGCGCCGCCACATCCGCGACGCACATCTGTTGCAGCACAAAGGGCGACCGGCCAATGCCGGGCAGTTGTTCGGCATCAGCGTGGAATGCGGATTGAAATCGCTCCTTGTTCGGGGCGGCGCACCCGTAGACGCCGACGGGAACCTGGACCGGGCGTACAAAAAACACATGCCCGAACTCGACACGCTGATCAATAACATGACGACGCTGCCCGACGGGCGGGCGGCCAGCGTGCTGCAAAGCCGCTTGCCCAACCTCGCCTCACTGGCGAACTGGAAGATCGACCATCGGTACTGGCGCGAGTCGGCGCTCCCGCTGGCGACTTCGCTGGAGGCTTGGGAGTGGGCCGCCCTGGAAATGGATGCGCTGCTGGATGAAGCGGCGGCCGGAGGAGTGCCGTGATGACGACATGCAACTTTAACCAAGCGCTGGTGCGCGCCGCACTGGCGCTGCAGGATGAACGGCTGCCACCCCAATGGCCGGTATCCATCGTTCGCGACATCTACGGGCGACTGCGCTTTGCCATTGACGCCTGGCGGCCCCTGCCGGACGGGGAACCAGCGGATGGGCCGCGCACCGAAGCACGGCCTGAAGAAATCTATCCCACTGAGGCGCATCAGTTGCTGATTGAAGCAGCCGCCACGCTGAAACCCTACGCCACGACACCGGCGGTCCTGTTTCGAGACGACTTCTCGAATCCAGCGTCGCTGTTCCAGCACCCGGACTGGCATCAGACGATTGTCACGGTACCCGCCTCGACGGCAGTGGACGGCAGCGAGACGCCACCACGCGACATCACCGTTCGCCTGCTGGACCGCCAAGTGGTGGGGCAGGACTGGCTGCGTACCCGCCGCTTCCACGAGCAGGGTCATCCCCCACGGGTGGTGTTCTACGGGCTCAAGGGCGGCGTTGGTCGCTCCACGGCACTGGCGATGCTGGCTTATCGGTTGGCCCGCGACGGCAAGCACGTCTTGCTGATCGATTTCGATCTGGAGTCGCCGGGGCTTTCGGGCCTGCTGCTGCCCCAGGACCGGGTCGCTTCCTGCGGTCTGGTGGATTGGTTCGTCGAAGATGTGGTCGGGCAAGGCGACGAAGTGCTGCACGATATGGTGTCGCTCAGCCCCTTGGCCGATCACACACCAGGTTCGATCCGGGTCGCCGCCGCGATGGGTCAAGGCGAAACGGCCTATCTGAGCAAGCTGGCCCGGGTGTATGCCGACACGCCGTCAAAGGATGGGCCACAGACCTTCGCCGACCGCATGTTACGGATTACCGACCTGCTCGAAGCACAGGAGCGGCCCGACATCGTGCTCATCGACAGCCGCGCCGGCTTGCACGACGTGGCCGCCGTGGCCATCGGCAGCATGGCCTCGGTAGCCTTGCTGTTTGCCACCGACTCGCCGCAGCACTGGCAAGGCTATCGGCAATTGTTCACGCATTGGCAACAACGACCGGATGTGTTGCGCCAGGTGCGCGACCGGATCGTGATGGTGCAGGCGCTTTTTCCCGAAAGCGATCAGGCAGAGCGGGCCAGCCGTTTCGTGCAGAGTGCGTGGGACTTGTTCCAGGAGCGGGTCTATGACCCGTTGGAGCCCGGCGCCGATGCGCCGGACGATGTGTTCACCTTCGATCTGCACAACGAGGACGCGCCGCACTTCCCAATGCGCGTGCGTTGGAACGCCCGCTTTCAGGAGTTCGACCCCCTGCTCAGTCGCAGTGCGGGCGGTGTGGACGACACCGATATCGATCTGGCGTTCGGACCGTTCGTGCAGGAAGTGATCGATGCCCTGCCGGAGTTGGCCAATGACTGACGTCCTTGAACTGCGCACGGCGCTGCGCGAATCTCTGCCGGCGGTGGATCAGGCCGGGGCCGCGGACACGCGCAGCCCCGCGTTCACCTTTGTACCGCCCAGCCACGCCAAGGCGCTGGATATTGATAGCAGCGTGGTGGAAGGCATCCGGGGCGCGGGCAAAAGCTTCTGGTGGGCACACCTCGCCTCGGCAGAGCATCGACGTTTCATCGCGACGGCGTTTCCGGATATTCGCCTTGGCTCCGCCTTCGAGGCCGTTCAGGCCTTCGGTGCCCAAAGCGTCTCGACTCAGGCGCCCAGCCCCGATGTGTTGGCCGCGTTGTTGAGGGATCATCCTCCGCGAGCCATCTGGCGGACGGTGTTGGCACACAACGCCGGCTTCGGCGTGCCGTTTCCAGTTTCGGCCAAGTGGGAGGAACGGGTCCAGTGGGTGGCCGAGCGACCCGAGGATTTCGATGAGCTGCTGCGCGCCAAGGACGCCGAACTCGACGCGAAGGGTCGGTCGCTGGTCGTACTGTTTGATGCGCTCGACCGGCTGGCGGATGACTGGGCCACCATTCGCCCCCTGTCGCGCGCCCTGCTGCAACTGGCCCTGGACGTTCGATCGACGCGTCGCATTCGGTTCAAGATATTCCTGCGACCTGACATGCTCCAGGACCGGGAGATTATCGGGTTTCCCGACGCATCGAAGCTGCTGGCCCGCAAGTCCGACCTGAGATGGCAGCGCGCGGATCTCTATGCGCTGATGTTTCAGTGTGCTGCCAATGCGGAACAGGGAGGCGCGGCGTTTCGCCAGCTTGCCACCGAGGTGACAGGCCAGCGCTTCATGTTGACAGAAAAGATCTGGCCCCTGCCCCGTGCGCTGCGCTCCGACGAAAAGCTGCAGGAGGCGCTCTTCGAGCGGCTGGCCGGCAGGGCGATGGCATCAGGTCCCAGCGGATACAAGCGCGGCAAGCCCTATACCTGGCTGGTCAATCACCTGCTCGACGGGCTGGGGCAGGTCAGCCCGCGAAGCTATTGCGAAGCCGTTCGCCACGCGGCGGAACACACGCCGACGGAAACACCCACCGCACTTCACTTCAAAGCCATCCAGGCCGGTGTGCAGTCGGCATCCAGGATTCGCGTGAACGAGGTGACCACCGAAGACTACCCGTGGATTGATTTCGTGATGCAGCCGCTGCGTGGCAAGGTGACTGTGCCTTGCGCGGCAGGCGATTTCGAACGCCTGTGGAAGGAGGAACAAACGATCGAGCGATTGAAGGATCAACTGGCTCGCTCGAACCTTGGGGTCAAGCTTCCGCCACAGAGTCTGAGTCTGGGCGCGCGCGGCCTGTTGGATGACCTTCAGTCGTTGGGCTTGATCGAACGCCTGCGCGATCAGCGCATTCAAATGCCCGATGTGTATCGCATCGGCTTCGGGTTCGGCCGCAAGGGCGGCGTGAAGCCGCTGAAGTGACCAGCATATAGCGTTCCTCTCTGAGTTGTGGAATCGCCGTTTCGAATCACCCCGGCGCGGCGCGCCACCCCTCCTTGGCCAAGGAGAGGTAATTTCACAACTGATTTGGGAACGCTATATATCCAAATTGACGAGCACTTTTTGACACGTCCGGGCGATATGCTCGTGCTTACAACAGGTCCGCTCCAAGAGGCGGGCCGCAAGGAGGGAGCCACCCGATGCCGCTATTGAAAGACCTGATCACCATCCCCGAGCGCGTCCATCAG
>JAPUDV010000061.1 GCA_027492875.1 Candidatus Competibacteraceae bacterium
CTCAGGCCGCCGGCGACCCTGCGCCAGCAGTCACGGTCGTGGGGGGCGCCGGGGACCAGGCGCCGCGGCGGGGTCGGGGGCGGGGGAAACACCCCCCAGGGCGGGGGTTGAGCCCATTGGCGCTCAACCGCACGCGGACCTGTCCGGGACCGGGTTCCGGCGTGGCGATCTCGTCGATGCGCAACTGCTCGGGACCGCCAAGTTGATAAAGGAAAAGCGCTTTCATGGCGTGCTCCTTTCGGGTGGGTCGAGTCGGGGTTGTGGCCGGACGCGCGGCGGGGGCGCTCGAGGCCGGCCTTTATTCACTTTCCAGCAAACTGTTCTAACTTTACTAGCGAGCTATACTAGCGAGCATACGCGCGGGCGACCGGCTCCTTCCATGCACGCCTCCCGACATGACCGCGCGACAGCCAGCCCCGTACAACGTCTCGGCCCTGCCCATGCTACTTAAAAAACCGTCATAACGACCACGACCGACGGTGCTGGTCGTAACTATCGGATCCTCGCTGCCTCTCCAGGCCGAGGGTCATCTCTCACCACCAGACGATTGCGAAGAGAAGCACGATGACTGACAAGCCGATTAACATGACGCGCCCGCTGGACCTAACTCACGAGAAGCGCAACGTGGGTCCGCAGCGCATCCAAAGGCCGATCTACGCGGATCTACTGCCGACCTGCAACAATGCCTGTCCGGCGGGCGAAAACATCCAGGCTTGGCTGACGCACGCGCAGGCGGGGCGCTTCAAGGAGGCTTGGCGGACCCTGACCCAGGACAACCCGCTGCCGTCGGTGCACGGCCGGGTGTGCTACCACCCCTGCGAGAGCAACTGCAACCGCGCCAAGCTGGATTCCCCAGTCAGCATTCACGCCGTCGAGCGCTTTCTCGGCGAGATGGCGCTGCGGGAAAACTGGCAGTTCGAAGTCACCGTTCCGCCCAGCGGCAAACGGGTGCTGGTGGTCGGCGCTGGTCCCAGCGGCCTGTCCGCCGCCTACCATCTGGCCCGTCTCGGCCATACCGTCGAAATCCATGAGGCCGGCCCGATGGCCGGAGGCATGATGCACTTCGGCATTCCCGCCTATCGCCTGCCGCGCGACGTGCTGGACGCCGAGATCAAGCGCATCGAGAACATGGGCGTCAAGATCGTGCTCAACCACCGGGTCGACGATCTGCTGGCCGAGAAACAGGCCGGCAACTTCGACGCCATGTTCGTCGCCGTGGGCGCCCATATCAGCAAGCGCACCGAGATCCCGGCCCGCGACGCCGGCAAGATGTTCGACGCCCTGACCTTCCTCAAGGACGTGGAATCCGGCAACGCCCCCAAGCTGGGCCGGCGAGTCGCCATCTACGGCGGCGGCAACACCGCCATGGACGCCGCCCGGGTCGCCAAGCGGCTGGGCTACGAGCCGTTGATCATCTACCGCCGCGACCGCGCCCACATGCCGGCCCTCGAGTTCGAGGCCGACGAGGCGCTGGAAGAAGGCGTGAAGATCCACTGGCTGCGCACCATCAAGAATATCGAGGAGACCACCTTCACGGTCGAGGTGATGGAAATAGACGAGAAGGGCCGGCCACGCCCGACCGGCCAGATGGAAACCCTGGAGGCCGATGCGCTGATCATGGCGCTGGGCCAGGACGTGGACACCAGCTTCATGAATCGGATGCCGGGCGTGGAGCTCAAGGACGACGGCGTGGTGATGGTCAACGAGAGCATGATGACCGGCTATCCGGGTCTGTTCGCCGGCGGCGACATGGTGCCCTCCGATCGCACCGTGACCATCGGGGTCGGCCACGGCAAGAAGGCCGCCCACCACATCGACGCCTGGCTGCGCGGCGAAAGCTACGCCAAATCGCCCAAGCACGCGCTGGCCACCTTCGACAAGCTGCACGTCTGGTACTACACCGACGCCGCCCAGCGCCCGCAGAGCCATCTGGACATGAAAGTCCGCCAGAGCAGCTTCGAGGAAGTGGTGGGCGGCCTGAACCAGAAAGAGGCGTTGTACGAAGCCAAGCGCTGCCTGTCCTGCGGCAATTGCTACGAGTGCGATGGCTGCTACGGCGCTTGCCCCGAGGATGCGGTCATCAAGCTGGGGCAGGGCAATCGCTACCGCTACAATTACGATCTCTGCACCGGCTGCGCGGTGTGCTTCGAACAATGCCCCTGCCACGCCATCGAGATGATCCCGGAGCCGCCGGCCGAAACGTCGGAACCCGCGGTTTGACAACGAGAAACCATTGTCCGCGGTATCCAGCGGGCCTAGAGAGAAGCGCAAAATGACCGAACGGCAAGTCACAACCATCGATGGTAACGAGGCGGCGGCCTATGTCGCCTACCGGGTTAACGAAGTCTGCACCATCTATCCCATCACTCCGTCCTCGACCATGGCCGAGCTGGCGGATCAATGGGCCTCGGAAGGCGTCAAGAACATCTGGGGCAGCGTCCCCCTGATCATGGAAATGCAGAGCGAGGCCGGCGCAGCCGGCGCGGCGCACGGCGCGTTGCAGACGGGGTCGCTGACCACCACCTTCACCGCGTCGCAGGGGCTCATGCTGATGATCCCCAACATGTACAAAATCGCCGGCGAGCTGACCTCGGCGGTGTTTCACGTCGCTGCCCGCTCCCTGGCGACGCAGGGTCTGTCGATCTTCGGCGATCATCAGGATGTAATGGCGGTCCGCCCGACCGGCTTTTGCCTGCTGGCTTCCGGTTCGGTGCAGGAAGCCCACGACATGGCGTTGATCGCCCAGGCGGCCACCCTGGAAGCGCGGGTACCCTTTATCCATTTCTTCGATGGTTTTCGTACCTCGCACGAGGTCAACAAGCTCACGCTGTTGTCGGACGACGACATCCGGGCGATGATCCGCGATGATTTGGTGCTGGCGCATCGCGCCCGGGCGCTGAATCCGGACCGGCCGTTCATTCGCGGCACGGCGCAAAACCCGGATGTCTATTTCCAGAGCCGTGAAACCGTCAACCCGTTCTATGTCAAAGTGCCTGGCATCGTGCAGGCGGCCATGGACAAATTTGCCGGCATCACCGGACGCCAATATAACCTGTTCGACTATTTCGGCGATCCGAACGCTGAACGGGTGGTGATTCTGATGGGTTCCGGTCAGGAAACCGCTTGCGAAACCGCTGCCTATCTTAATGCGCGTGGCGAGAAAGTGGGGGTGATCCAGGTTCGTCTCTATCAGCCGCTGTCTGCCAGTCATTTCCTGGCGGCCTTGCCGGCCAGCGTCAAATCCATCGCCGTCCTGGATCGCACCAAGGAACCGGGCGCGACCGGCGAGCCGATGTACCTGGAAGTGGTCAATACCTTAATGGAGGCGCAGGTCGACGGTACTTTGCCTATGCCGACCCTGCCCCGGATCATCGGCGGCCGCTACGGGCTGTCCTCCAAGGAATTTACTCCGGCGATGGTCAAGGCGGTGTTCGACGAATTGCGCAAGGACAAGCCTAAAAACCATTTCACCGTCGGCATCAACGACGACGTCACTCACACCAGCCTGGATGTCGATACCCGCTTCATGATCGAGTCCGACAAGGTGGTGCGCGCGATGTTCTACGGGCTGGGCGCGGATGGCACGGTCGGCGCCAACAAGAACTCGATCAAGATCATCGGCGACGACCCGGAGTTTTACGCGCAGGGTTACTTCGTTTACGACTCGAAGAAGTCCGGCTCGCAGACCGTTTCCCATCTGCGTTTTGGGCCGGACCCCATCCGCTCGCCCTATCTGGTGCAATCCGCCAACTTCATCGGTTGTCACCAGTTCAACTTTTTGGATCGTGGCGACGTGCTCAAGAACGCCGCACCGGGCGCGGTGCTGCTGCTGAACGCCAGCCCGCATGAACCCGAGGAGGCATGGGACCGGCTGCCGCGCCCGGTGCAGGAGCAGATCATCGCCAAGAAGCTCAAGGTCCACGCCATCAATGCCGAGAAAGTCGCCCGCGACAACGGCATGGGGACGCGGATCAACACCATCATGCAGACCTGTTTCTTCGCCATTTCCGGGGTGTTGCCGCGCGATAAGGCGATCGAGAAGATCAAGTACTCGATCAAAAAGAGTTATATGCGCAAGGGCGAGGAAGTCGTGCGCAAGAACTTTGAAGCTGTGGACAACACCTTGGCCAACTTGCGGGAAATCCAGGTGCCCAGTCAGGCAAGCAGCACCCGTGAACTACCGCTGGTGGTGCCGGCCAATGCGCCGGAGTTCGTGCGGAACGTGACGGCGATGATGATGGCCGGACGCGGCGACGAGCTGCCGGTCAGCGCCCTGCCGGTGGACGGCACCTATCCCAGTGCCACCACCCAATGGGAAAAGCGCAACATCTCCAACTTCGTGCCGATCTGGGAACCGGACGTCTGTATCCAGTGCGGCAATTGCAGCATGGTCTGCCCACACGGCGTCATCCGTTCCAAGTTCTACAACGAAGCCAGTCTGAACAGCGCCCCGAAGGCCTTCAGGACCGCGCCGATTGACGCCCGGGGTTTCCCGGAGATTCGTTACACCCTGCAAGTGTATCTGGAAGACTGCACCGGCTGTGGGTTGTGCGTCGAGGTCTGCCCGGCCAAGAGCAAGGAACAGACCGGACGCAAGGCCATTAACATGGCGCTCAAGGAGCCGGTGCTGGAGGACGAGAAGGCCAATGTGCGTTTCTTCGAGACCCTGCCGGAGATGGATCGCGGCCGGGTGGATTTCTCCACGGTGCGCGGGGTGCAGTTCCTGCCGCCGCTGTTCGAGTTCTCCGGGGCTTGTGCCGGGTGCGGCGAGACTCCCTACGTCAAGTTGCTCTCGCAATTGTTCGGCGACCGGTTGCTGGTGGCCAACGCCACCGGCTGTTCCTCGATCTACGGCGGCAACCTGCCGACCACGCCGTGGTCGATCAACAGCGAAGGGCGTGGCCCGGCCTGGTCCAACTCACTGTTCGAGGACAACGCCGAATTCGGCCTGGGCTTCCGCCTGACCGCCGACAAGCATCTGGAATACGCCGGCGAACTGCTCAAGGCGCTGGTTGGGCGAATCGGCGAAACCCTGGTGGATGAGTTGCTCAGCGCCGACCAGACCACCGAGACCGACATCCGCCGGCAGCGGGGCCGAGTGGCCGAGCTGAAGCAGCGCTTGCGCGAGATCGACGACCCGCGCGCCCAGCAGTTGCTGGCCATCGTCGACCAGTTGGTGCGGCGCAGTGTCTGGATCGTCGGTGGTGACGGCTGGGCCTACGACATCGGCTCTTCCGGCGTCGATCATGTGCTGGCCAGCGGTCGCGACGTCAACATCCTGGTGATGGATACTGAGGTGTATTCCAACACCGGCGGTCAGATGTCGAAATCCACGCCGATGGGCGCTGTCGCCAAGTTTGCGGCGGCGGGTAAACAGATCGGCAAGAAAGACATTGCGTTGCAGGCCATTTCCTACGGCAATGTCTATGTTGCGCGCATCGCCATGGGCGCCAACCCCCAGCAGTCTCTGCTGGCTTTCCGCGAGGCCGAGGCGTACCGGGGACCGTCGCTGATTTTGGCCTACAGCCACTGCATCGCCCACGGTATCAACATGCAGCGCGGACTGGATCAGCAGCATCTGGCGGTGGAGTGTGGACACTGGCCGCTGTTCCGCTACAACCCGATGGTGCACGAATCCAACGAGAATCCGTTCGTTCTCGATTCCGGGCGTCCGAAGATCCCGCTCAAGACCTACGCCTATAACGAAGTACGCTACAAGGTGCTGGCCCACACCAACCCCAAAGAGGCCACGCGTCTCATGGATCTGGCCCAGCAGGGGATCAACCGGCGCTGGTCGGTGTACGAGGACATGGCGGCCCGCAGCGGCGACACGTTCCAACCGAAATTCAAACCCTAAGGGCGCACGGCGGTTCCGGCTCGGCCGGAACCGCCAGCCATCGGCATCCTGCACGTAGAAGGAATGATCATGGATTTAACAACCACTTACATGGGGATGGAACTGAAGCATCCCATCGTGGCATCGGCCGCGCCGCTGTCGGGGAGCGTGGCCAACATCCGGCGCATGGAGGACGCCGGCGCGGCGGCCGTGGTCATGTTCTCGCTGTTCGAGGAGCAGTTGAAACACGAGAGCGCGGCGCTGGAGTACCTGATGACCGCCGGCACCGAGAGCTTCGCCGAGTCGTTGAACTACTTTCCGGAGGTGGACGATTACACCGTCGGCCCGGACAACTATCTGGAACTGCTGCGGCAGGCGTCGGCGGCGGTGGACATCCCGATCATCGGCAGCCTCAACGGCATCACCAATACCGGTTGGATCGAATACGCTCAGTTGATGCAGGAGGCGGGAGCGAAGGGGATCGAACTGAACATCTACTACATCCCCGCCGATCTGACGACCAGCGGTCGCGCGGTCGAGGAGCGCTACGTCGAGATCGTCAAGGCGGTGAAGGCGGCGGTGACCGTTCCTGTGGCGGTCAAGCTGAACCCGTTTTTCAGCGCCATCGGCGCGATGGCCAAGGCGCTGGACGACGCCGGCGCCGACGCCCTGGTGTTGTTCAATCGCTTCTACCAGCCCGATTTCGATCTGGACAAGCTGGAGGTGGCGCCGAATCTGCAACTGAGCACGCCGGACGAGATTCGCCTGCCGCTGCTGTGGATCGCCGTTCTGCACGGGCGATTGCGCGCCTCGCTGGGCGCCACCCGCGGCGTGCACAGCGCGACCGAGGTGGTGAAGTATCTGATGGCGGGCGCCGACGTGGTGATGACCACCTCGGCCCTGCTCAAGAACGGCATCGATTATCTCGGCACCCTGCACAACGGCTTGCGGACCTGGATGGATCTGCACCATTACACGTCGGTGAAGCAGATGAAAGGTTCGATGAGCCAGCGCAACGTCGCCGATCCGACCGCGTTCGAGCGCGCCAACTACATCAAGACGCTGGAAAGTTACAAGGGCGACTATCTGTGAGGGCGCCTGCCGTCTGATTGACCTCTACACATCGCTTGGAGGTCTTGCGGGGATTGCGAGGATGCAATCCCCTTTTTTCTGGTCGCCGTTTCAGGATGGCCCGCGATATTGGCGCGGAATTTCGAGTAGACGGATTTGTGGGTCCGCCTGCGAGTCCACATGCCCTTTCCGGCGCGCGATGCCGTTCAGCGAATTGGCTTCGACATCCTCGTTGCCCCACTGATCCCAACCGTGCCGGCGGAAGCGGGCGAACAATTCCAGGTAAGGGCCGGGCGAGCAGGATTCGATGATAGGGTAAACCTGATCGGGTTTGCGGGAGTGCTCGCGTTTTTGCGAAATCAGCACGTTGGTTTGAGTCCGACCGGGTTGCAGCGTGCGCAGGTGGCCGCGCACGCCGAACAGGATGAGTTCGGTAACGTTGCGGAAGTAGAAGCCAACCCCCCGGCCGTCCGGGCCGCCATCCTTGCGCACCTTGTACCAAACCAGGTTGGATTTATAGGTGAACCCCCAGCAACGCATGACTTCCAGCCCCTCGGCCAGCAAGGCGTTGGGAACCCACAGGTAAAGATGCGCGTTAGGGGCAAGAAGGGGTTTCACCGGGAGCGCGCACACGTCTTCCAGAGTCATCGTCGGGTAGCGCAGCAACCGTTGATGCTCCGGCGCCATCTTGCCGGTGCGATTCTGGAAACGCCAGGGCGGGTCGGCCAGGACGGTCGCATAGGTTCCGACCTTGGCGGCCAGGTCCTGGGCGGCGGCGGTTGCCTGGATGCTGTCAGCAGTCTTCTTCATCCTGTTGTGCGAACGCGGGCCGGACTGCGTTTTTCATAGAAAACCTCCACGAACCGCGCCAGCCGTTGTTCGGCGATGGCCGCTCGCAGCTCGCGCATCAGATCCAGGTAGTAATACAGATTATGAATCGTGTTGAGCCGGGCGCCGAGAATCTCGTTGCATCGGTCCAGGTGGCGCAGATAGGCGCGGCTGTAGTGTCGGCAGGTGTAGCAGCCGCAGGTTTCGTCCAGCGGTCGGGTGTCGGTTCGATACCGGCCGTTGCGGATACGGATATCGCCGTGATGGGTGAACAGATGGCCGTTGCGGGCGTTGCGGGTCGGCATCACGCAATCGAACAGATCCACGCCGCAGCGCACGGCTTCGACAATGTCTTCCGGTTTGCCGACCCCCATCAGGTAGCGCGGCGCGGTCTCCGGCAGCAGCGGCACGGTGCAGTCCAGCATGGCCAGCCGCTCCGCCAGCGGCTCACCGACCGCCAGCCCGCCGATGGCGTAGCCGTCGAAGCCGATGTCGCGCAGTCCCTCGGCCGAGATGCGGCGCAGAGACGGGTACATGCCGCCCTGGACGATGCCGAACAAGGCGGCGGGATTGTCCCCATGTGCGGTCTTGCTGCGTCGCGCCCAGCGCAGCGACAGTTCCATGGAGGTTCGCGCTTCGGTTTCGGTGGCCGGGTAGGGGGTGCATTCGTCGAAGATCATGACGATGTCCGCGCCCAGTGCTCGTTGTACCGCCATCGACTCCTCCGGCCCCAGAAACACCAACCCGCCGTCCACCGGCGACCGGAATTTCACGCCGGCTTCGGTAATCTTGCGGATCGCCGCCAGGCTGAACACCTGGAAGCCGCCGGAATCGGTCAGAATCGGCCCATCCCAGTGCATGAAGCCATGCAGGTCACCGTGCTGTTCGACGATCGCGGTGCCGGGGCGCAACATGAGATGGAAGGTGTTGCCGAGGATGATTTCGGCGCCGACGGCGCGCAGCTCCTCCGGGGTCATGGCCTTGACCGTGCCATAGGTGCCGACCGGCATGAAGGCTGGGGTTTCCACGGCGCCCCGGTCGAAAGTCAGCCGGCCGCGGCGGGCGGCGCCATCGGTTTGCAGTCGCTGAAAGTGCATGGATGTGGGACGAACCCTGCGGTGGGATTGCGAGGGCGCTTATCTTGGCGGCAAGGGGCTGGACTGGCAAGGCGTGTTGCGTCGGTTTAACGGAATCTCCAGAATCCGGGTTTACCGTTGGCTCGGTCGAGACGGCCGCTTCAGCGCCGCGAGGCCGGGCTTTTGATCTTGTTCGAACCGCACAGGGTGAAATCCGCGATGCAGCCTTACCGCAGTGCCATTCTCCTATCATGCTGGCTGGTCGCGCTGGCGATCGCGCCCGCTTTCGCGCTCGACTTGCAGCGGGTCACGGTTGGCCCGGCGACGTTTCAAGTCGAGATCGCGCAAACGCCGCAAGAGCGCGAGCGCGGCCTGATGTACCGTCGGGAGCTACCGCGCGACCGGGGAATGTTGTTCGTGCAATCGCCGGGGCCAGCGGTGTTCTGGATGAAGAACACCTATATTCCCTTGGACTTGCTGTATTTCGACGTGAATGGCCGGCTATCGCAGATCGAGGCCGACGTACCGCCCTGCACGACGCCGAGCTGTCCGTTGTATCCCAGCGATACCAGCGAGGTTCGCTATATTCTGGAGATCGACGCCGGTGAGGCGGCCCGGCGTGGCATCCGGATCGGCGACCGCTTGCGCCTGGAATGAGCCGATGCAAGGCGGGGGTTGTTTTCCCTGTGCCAGATCGGGAAATGACCTCGGAATATCGCGATCTTGGCCAACCGACGAGTGATCCCATGAACGATGACATCCCGCGTTTCATTCGCTGCGGCCGGGCGTTGTGCGGCGATCTGCTGCAGGCCGAACGGCGCGAGTGGTGGCTGGCAAACGGTTTGGGCGGCTACGCCGCCGGCACCGTGGCCGGCACCCTGACCCGGTGTTACCACGGCCTGCTGGTGGCGCCGGTGCGGCCGCCGCTCGGCCGCTGGCTGGTATTTGCCAAGGCCGACGCCACCCTGATGGACCGGGATCGGGAAATCCCGCTGTTCAGCAACCGCTGGACCGGCGGCGCGGTTAGCCCCCGCGGCCACGTTCATCTCGAATCGTTCCATCTGGACGGGCGAATGCCGGTTTGGCGTTTCGCGATCGGCGATATCGTGCTGGAGCAGCGCATCTGGCTGGAGCCGGGCGCCAACACCAGCCACGTCGCCTACCGGCTGGCCCCGGAGAGCGCCGCCCGCGACCTGAAGCTCAAGGTTCGCTTGCTGGTGAACGGCCGCGACCATCACGTCAGAACCCAGATGAATGCATTTCAGCCGGTGCTGGAGGCGCCCGATCCCGCATCGCGGCGAGTGCATGCCCCGGATTTCACCCTGCGGCTGTGGATTCGCGACGGCGTCATGGTGGACGATGCCAACTGGTTCGAAAATTACGACCTGCCGGTCGAGCGCGAACGCGGCCTGGCGCACCGCGACCACCATTTCTGTCTGGGAGAAGCGGTGCTGACCCTGCGGCCGGGCGTCTGGACCGGCATTGTCGCCAGCCTGCACGAGGAGGTGGAACTCGATCTGGACGCGGCGCTGCGACGATTTCTGGCGCGTGAAACCCGCCTGCTGGAGCAGGCCACCACCCAGGTTCCCGAACTGCGACAGGCCCCGGACTGGATCCGGCAACTGGTGCTGGCGGCGGACAGTTTCCTGGTTGCCCGGCCGCTACCGGATTTACCCGAGGGCAAGACGGTGATCGCCGGTTATCCCTGGTTCGGTGACTGGGGTCGCGACACCATGATCGCGCTGCCGGGGCTGACGCTGGCGACCGGCCGCTGCGATATCGCCCGCCGCATCCTGCTGACCTTCGCCCGTTTCGCCGATCGGGGCATGTTGCCCAATCTGTTCTCCGCCGAAGGCGAGCCGCTGGCCTACAACACTGCCGATGCCGCGCTGTGGTACATCGAAGCCTGGCGGGCCTATCTGGAAGCCAGCGCCGACACCAAAACCCTGGCCGAGGTGTTTCCGGTCTTGCAGGAGATCATCGCCTGGCATGTCGCCGGCACCCGTTACGGCATCGGTCAGGACGAGGCCGATGGATTGTTGCGCTGCGGCGAACCGGGAACGCAGTTAACCTGGATGGATGCCAAGGTCGGCGACTGGGTGGTGACGCCGCGCATCGGCAAGCCGGTGGAAATCAATGCGCTCTGGTACAACGCCTTGCTGTGTCTGGCCGGCTTCGCCCGGCGCTTGCGGCAGTCGCCAGCGTTTTACGAGGATCTGGCGGCGCAGGCGCGGATGGGGTTCCGTCGCTTCGTCCGGCCCGACGGCGAAGGCTTGTTCGATGTGCTGGACGGACCCGACGGCAACGATTCGAGCATTCGCCCCAATCAATTGCTGGCGGTGAGCCTGCCCCACAGCCCGCTCGATCCGGCGGTGCGGCAGGGGGTGGTACGGATCTGCGGCCGGGAACTACTGACCTCCCATGGCCTGCGTTCCCTGGCGTCGCGTCATGCCGAATTCCGGCCCCATTACCTGGGTGACCCGATGGAACGGGACGGTGGCTACCATCAGGGGCCGGTTTGGGGCTGGCTGCTGGGGCATTACGCCTTGGCCGAATACCGGGTGCACGGCGACGCGGCGGCGGCGCAAGCCTGGCTGGAGCCAGTCCGCGATCACCTGTTCGATGCCGGCCTCGGCACGGTCAGCGAAATCTTCGACGGCGCGCCGCCGCACCATCCGCGCGGAGCGCCGGCCCAGGCCTGGTCGGTGGCTTGCGTGCTGGAGGCTTGGCAACGCTTGGAGCGATTGCGACTACAGAAACAAGTCGCGCGGCGGCCGGCCGTCGATTGATTCGAGGCGGGGCCGGTCGCCCATCGGAGCGGTTAGCCGGTCTTGCCCTGTCCTTGGTTCTTGTCCTTGCCGCCGCGGTTCGGTTCCGCCGGCGGTAACAGACTGATCACGGTCCAACCAGCTCCAGGTTGCAGCATTTCCCGAGTCGAGAAGACCCGGAGCTTGCCCTTGGGGTCGAGCGCGAACAAGGGAATGGCCTGCTCGCCCCATTTGTTGCGGAAGGCGGCGAAGTCGAAGTTGGCGGTCAGCGGCGTGGCGCGGATGGTGTGGCCTTGATCCAGTCGGTCTTGCAGTCGGGCGAAGGTGACCTGTTCGCCGAACAGCCGGGCGGTGCGATAGGACGGGATCACCCGGTTGCGGTCGATGCTGTCCTGCTCCTCGTCCAGGCGCAAGGTGTAGATCTGATCGGCGCCAAACAGCGGCCGGTAGTACAGGCCGGCGAGCGTGTTGCGCTCCATCCACAGCGACATGGCCAGCAATTTGCCGATGCCGGTGAGATCCAGATAGGTATCCGCGTGTTCGGACAGGACGTTGCCGTGGTAGACCGGTATCCCAGCCATGCGGGTGGCGCGGAGATTCTGCCAGACCGGATCGGCCAGAATCACCGGAATCTCTCTTTCGTGCAGCGCCTTGGCCACCGCATGCCCAACCCGGGTGGCGCCCATCACCAACACCCCGCGCGGCGGCGGCGCCGCCAGTCCCAACTTTTTCACCACGACCTTGGCGGTGAGGCTTTGCAGGGTGACCGTGACCAGAATGACCAAAAATGTCAGCGCCGCCAGGGTGCGGGCCTCGGCGTAGCCCAGCCGCTCCAGTTGCAGGGCGAACAGCGCGGAGACCGCCGCCGCGACGATGCCGCGCGGGGCGATCCAGGCCAGCACCGCTTTTTGTCGCCAGTCCAGCTTCGAACCGATGGCGGATAGCCACACCGTGGCGGGGCGGGCGACGAAGAGAATCGCCAGCATCACGCCGAACGCGCCCCAGCCCATTCCGGCAAAGGCGTGAGGATCGAGCCGCGCCGCCAGCACGATGAACAAAATCGAGATCAACAGCAGGGTGAGGGTTTCCTTGAAGTTGAGGATGTCCTCGATGACCAGATTGCGGGTATTGGCCAGCCGCATGCCCATCACCGTCACCGCCAGCAGACCGGATTCGGCGGCGAGGGCGTTGGAAAAGGCGAACACGCCCAGCACCAGCGCCAAACTGCCGATGCGGTGCAGGTATTCGGGCAGCAGTTGCCGGCGCATCAGGTTGGCGAGCAACCCGGCGCCGGCCAGGCCGAGCAGGGTGCCCGCGACGACGGTGGCGCCGAACAGCAGCAGGGTGTTCTGGATCTGATCCTGTTCGGAAACGGTGAACTCGAAGACCAGCACCGCCAGCAAGGCGCCGATGGGATCGATCAGGATGCCTTCCCAGCGCAGGATGCTGGCGATTTCGTGCTGGGGGCGAACGCTGCGCAGCAGCGGCGCCACCACGGTGGGGCCGGTGACGGTGACCAGAGCGCCGAACAGCAGCGCAATGGACCAGGGTAAATCCATGCACAGGCGGGTGGCGAGCGTGATGAGCAGCCAGTTGATCAGTGCGCCGAGCGAGACCAGGTTGCGGACCACGCGGGCCTGGCCGCGAATTTCCGCGAAGCGCAGGGTCAGCGCGCCTTCGAACAGGATGACGGCCACGCCGAGCGAGACCATGGGGAACAGCAGCTCGCCGAACAGGTGGTCGGGGTCGAGCCAGCCGGTGACCGGGCCGGCGAGGATGCCGACGGCCAGCAGCGGCAAGATGGCGGGCAAACCCAA
This sequence comes from Candidatus Competibacteraceae bacterium, assembly GCA_027492875.1. GTDB lineage: Bacteria > Pseudomonadota > Gammaproteobacteria > Competibacterales > Competibacteraceae > Competibacter. The sequence goes on from JAPUDV010000061.1 coordinate 13,397, forward strand.
CCACCAGGCCAGCCATTGCGCGCCGACCCCGACCAGCAGGATGACGGCGATCGTCAAAGGAATGAGATCGTGCATGAAGTTTTGTGGGGAGTGGGTTGGAAAAAAATAAACGTAACCGGTTTAGGGCCAGTTGCGCGGAGATTTGTGTGGAGTTCGGAAGGAGCGTCCATGCGAAATAAAAGCAAGAAAGATGCCTGTTGTTGATGACAAGCTGATTTCGGGGGGACCGGGAAGCTTTGGTGGTCAAGCCTGGTTTTTTGTCGGCTTACTCCCATGGCAACGATTTTCTGAGTCCGGTTTGGCGATATCGGAGATACAAAAGACAAGACTTGAGCCCGAATTGCTTATGTCCAATCAGCGCAGGAAAGCCCACTTACTCGTTCGAAGTGCGCCAGGTTGTGGGTGATCAGAGTTGCATTTGCCGTCAGGGCATGGGCTGCAATCATCGTGTCGTGATCGCCGATGGGTTGCCCGATCTGTTGCAGCACCGCCCGCAAAGCCCCGTATTGGTCGGCGGCGGGGGCATCCCAGGGTAAGGTCACCACAAATCGCAGAAAGGCTTCAACGAGTATGGCCAGTCGGGTGGCTTCCGGGCGCAGCGCGATGCCAAAGCGCAATTCCGCCCGAGTGATGGCGGAAATGGCGGCCTGTCCGGGATTCAAGTCCCGCAAGCGGCGGTCCAGCGCCGGATGGTTGCCCTTGATGATGTAGCTACAGGTGTCGGTATCGAGCAGAAAACGGGAACTCATTCCCTCCACCCGACAAAAGGATCGCGGTCAACTGTTGGCGAGTCGCGTCGATCCAGCGAAAAACGCTCGATTTCATCCCGGTCCCCGGCCAGCATTTGGTCGCGTAGCGCCAGAAAATCCGTCCAGGATGCCGGGTGGATTGAGAGCACCACGTTGCCGGTGGCGGTATCGCGCCAGACAAATACTTCACTCGTGTCAAACCGAAACTCAGCGGGCAGGCGCACTGCCTGGCTTCCACCGTGCCGAAAGATCTTGGCGGTTTGCATAATGGGTTCCTTATCTGGCCATATAGATACATTTTATATCTATGATCATCATTCTGTCACTGACCTGGGCCTTGCGCGGGTGTGGGCGCAGCCGTTCCAGGTCGAGTTCGAAGGCGACCGCGCCGGGACTGCGGGATTTGCCGCGCCGGGCTTGTCGCCAGGCCCGCCACAGGTTGTCGAAACCGATCAGTTGCGGCCAGAGGTCGTGCAGGCGTTTCATGGTTCGGCGGTCCGGGAGCGCAGCCAGCCGCCGATCTGCCGGCCCAGATCGTCCATCAACCGGGCGCCGTGCTCGTAGCGGTTGAGCGGGATGACGCGCAGTTCGTGGGCCAACCGCCACAGGTGGCGCTCGACTTCCAAAGTGCGATTGGCCATCGCCAGCGCCGCCCGTTTTTCCCGGCTGTAGGCGGCCTCGACCAGCGATTCCAGCACCCGCAGCAGGCCGCTTTCCAGCCGTTCGCCCAGGGTGAAGCGCCGGGCGCGGGGGAA
>JAPUDV010000062.1 GCA_027492875.1 Candidatus Competibacteraceae bacterium
CGGCCAGACCCTGATCACCCATGTCCGGGACAGTTCGTTTCCGAGCGATCACCTGACCCTGATCTGGGCCACGGCCTTCAGCCTGTCGTGGCGCGAGCAATTCCGGATTGTGGGCTGGGTACTCGTGTCGCTGGGATTTCCAATGGCTTGGGCGCGCATCTATCTGGGCGTACATTTTCCGCTGGATATTCTCGGCGCCGCGTTCGTGGCGCTATGCAGCGCCGGACTCATCATGGGTCAAGAGCGCTGGCTGATCCCGCCGTTGATGCGTCTTCTGCTTCCGCCCTATCGGACGATATGTGCCGGGTTGATCCGAAGAGGCTGGGTGAGAGAATGACGTACCTTGATCAACTGCGGGCATGATCATGCGTATCCTGCTGGTCGAAGATGATCCGATGATCGGTGAAGCGGTATCCGTCGCTCTCAAGGATGCCGCTTATGCCGTGGATTGGGTGAAGGATGGCGCGACGGCGGGCCGTGTGCTCGAAAGCGCTGAGCACCAGGCCGTTTTGCTCGATCTCGGCCTGCCCAAACGCGATGGTTTGGAAGTGTTGCGTCATTTGCGGCAGACAGGAAATACGGTGCCAGTTATCGTCATTACCGCTCGCGATGGTATCGACGATAGGATCAAAGGGTTGGATTTCGGGGCCGATGACTACCTGGTAAAACCTTTCAATCTCAATGAAATGCTCGCCCGGTTGCGTGCGATTATCCGCCGTCAGGGCGGACAGGCCGCACCGTTGCTCACCAATGGCCAGGTGACCCTCGACCCGACCACCCGCCAAGCGCGTTGCGGCGATGCCGTGGAGATGCTGAGCGCGCGCGAGTTCGCCTTGTTGCAGGCGCTCCTGCTCAGGCCCGGCGCGATTCTCTCTCGCGCCGAATTGGAGGAGCGCATCTATGGCTGGAACGAGGAGGTCGAGAGCAATGCGGTGGACTTCCTGATTCATGGCGTGCGCAAGAAGCTGGGTTCCAACGTCATCAAGAACGTCCGTGGAGCCGGCTGGACGGTGGAAAAAACCCGATGAAACGATCCTTGCGGCGGCATCTGTCGATGACCTTGGGAGGCGCTATCGCACTCGCCGGTCTGGTGGCGGCGTTGGCCTCTTTTGGCCTTGCCTATTCCGAAGCAAAGGAATTTCAGGACGATATGCTACAGCAGATTGCCATGCTCGATGTCAGCGACACGGGCAAAATTCCATGGCCAAAGTTGCCGCGTCGAGATACCGAAGATATCCCGATCAGCGATCCCGAATCCCGCATCATCGTCATCCATCTGCCGCGCGATGCGGGACCGGTTTGGATGCATCTGCCGCAAAACGCAAATTTTGCCTGGTTTGCCGGCGATCTGTTGCCGGGTCTCCATACCCTGAACACTGGCTCCGAGTCTCTTCGTGTCGTGGTTCGCGATATACCGACCGGAGGGCGTTTGGTGGTGGCCCAACGCACCGCGGTGCGCGACGAACTCGCGGTTAGCAGCGCCCTGCAGACGTTGATTCCCCTGCTGCTCCTGTTTCCGGTGCTGGTCTGGCTGATCGTGCGGATTATTCGCGGCGAGTTGGCGCCCATCACCGGAATGGCCAAAGCGCTGGACGAGCAGCCAGCGGATCGGCCTCAAGCGATCGCCGACGATGGCCTCCCGGATGAAATCACCCCTTTTGTACATGCCATCAATCGCTTGCTGGCGCGGGTCAATCTTTTGCTCGGGCAGCAAAGGCGTTTCATCGCTGACGCTGCCCATGAGCTTCGCAGTCCGCTGACCGCGCTGTCGTTGCAGGCTCAGAACCTGCTGCACGCTGGAACGCTGGATGCCGTGCGCGAGCGCGTGGCTCCGCTTCAGGACGGTATTGATCGCGCGCGCCATCTGACTGAACAGTTGCTCGGTCTCGCCCGAACCCAGGCCAGTACCGCCGAAGCGTCAACGGTCGACGTTTCGAGCATGGCGCGCGAACTGATGGCCGAATGCCTGCCCTTGGCCGAGGCCAAGAGTATCGACCTGGGCCTTGAGGAAACCGCACCGCTTTTCATGCACGGTTCCTGGGAAGTGTTGCGGCTGATTGTGAGTAATGCGCTGGAAAATGCCTTGAAGTACGCATCGGAAGGTGGTGAAGTGACGCTTCGACTGCTGTCCGACGAGCGGGGCGATGTTATCGAAGTCGTGGATAACGGCCCCGGGATTCCAATCCCGGAACGCGAGCGAGTCTTCGATGCCTTCTATCGGATGCCCGGCACTGGCGGCCAAGGAAGCGGACTCGGATTGGCGATCGCCCGGGAAGCGGCGATCCATCTGGGAGGCGTGTTGAGTCTGCACGAGCGGCAGGATGGGGCTGGCCTCGTTTTTCGCTATCGCCAGGGACGCGAAAAATGATCAGCGCCTTCATCGCATCCCATGAGGGTCTGGCCGTCTTCACTGGAATTCTGCTCGAAGGCAAAACCCGCCTGGTTGCCGCCGGCTTTGCGATCCATCGCGGCCTGCTTGGTTTGGCGATCTAAAATGATCGCATCCGAAAAGAGCTTCGAGTGAAGCACGCAACCTGCGTTGCGTCGCTTCGGTATCGGCGATATCCGGCGGATGGCAGGGTGCCGCCCCTCAAATTCCATCGTTTAGAGCCCACTATCCCACGATCGCGAGCATAAAAATCATCATGAATTCGTATTTGAAATTCTCCGGTTGTTCCCGGTGGCTGCTGCTGGGGGTGTTACTGATTTTTACCCTGATTTGGTTCAGTAACCTCGAATACCGGAAGTTGGTTAGCCCCGACGAGGGGCGTTACGCCGAAATCCCCCGCGAGATGGCGCTGTCCGGGAATTGGGTGACGCCACGCTTGAACGACCTCAAATATTTCGAGAAACCGCCCTTGCAGTATTGGGCGACGGCGGCGGCGTTTCGGATTTTCGGCGAGAGCCACTGGGCGGCACGCTGGTGGCCGGTCACCACTGCCTTCGGCTGTGTGCTGCTGGTGTTCTGGGCCAGTCGCCGCGTGTTCGGGGAGGAAACTGGTCTGGCGGCGGCGGCGGCGCTGGGCGGATGTACCGGGTTCGTCATCAATGCCCATATCAATACCCTGGACGCGGGCCTGGCCGCGTTTCTTACCGTCGCTCTGCTCGGATTTCTGCTCGCCCAGCGCCCCGGCGCGACGCCGGTGGAGAATCGCAACTGGATGCTGGTCGTTTGGGCGGCGATGGCGCTGGCGGTGTTGAGCAAGGGCCTGATCGGCGTCGTGTTGCCCGGCGCGGTGCTAGCGATCTACATGCTGATCGAGCGCGACGGGCGGTTGCTGACCCGCCTGCACGTTGGGAAGGGTCTGCTGCTGCTGCTGCTGATCACCGTCCCCTGGTTCGTCGCCGTGTCGCTGGCCAACGATGAATTCGCCCGCTTCTTTTTCATTCACGAACACTTCGCGCGCTTTCTCACCAAGGTGCATCGACGTGAGGGCGCCTGGTGGTACTTCATTCCCATCCTGCTGTTCGGGGCGATGCCGTGGCTGCCGTTCATCGCGGTCCGGCTCCGCGACGGCTGGCGACGCGAGGGAGAACCGGGAACACTGCAACCGCGGCGGCTATTGTTGATTTGGGCTGCGTTCATTTTCCTGTTCTTCAGCGTGTCGGGCTCTAAACTGCCATCCTACATTTTGCCGGTGTTTCCCGCGCTGGCGCTGTTCGCGGCGGTGGAGATGCGGCGGATGGAGCCGAAAATTCTCACCCGTTTTGCTTGGGGGCTGGCGGTGGCTGGCGGTGTGCTGTTGCTGGTGATCCTGATCGGCGGAGAGCGCATCGCCAGGGCATTCTCGAACGAATCCTCGCCGTTCGAGATCGTGCGCAATGTCGTGCCCTGGATCGGAACCTCGGTTTTCACCTTCACCACCGGCGCGGCGGCGGCGGCTTGGCTGTTCCACCGCCAGGCCCGGTCGGTCGGCATCGTCGCGCTGGCGTTTGGCAGTCTCGGCGCCGGCATCCTGGCGATGGACGGTTACGACGAACTGTCCCGCCTCTCGTCCTCGTATCACATCGTCCGCGAGATCGAATCGACGCAGGGACCGCTCGACCGGACTTTTCCCTTCTACAGCGTTCAAATGTATGATCAGACCCTCCCGTTTTATTTGAAACGGCCGGTTACGCTGGTGCAGTACATCAACGAGTTCGCCCTGGGCCTGGATGAGGAGCCTGACAAGGGGATCCCGAGGGTCGAGGACTGGAAAGAACGATGGGTGGCGTTGGAGCAGGGCTATGCCATCCTCTCTTCGGGCAATTACGAACGGATGGCCGCCGAGGGCTTGCCGATGCGCGTGTTGGCTCGCGACCCGCGCCGGGTCATCGTGAGCCGCCGGTGACCGCCGCCAGCTTCGGGCTGATTTTGGCCGGCGTGTTGCTCAACGCCACCGCGCAACTGCTGCTCAAGGCCGGCACCAACACGCTCGGGGTGATCACGCCCACCGCCGCCAACGCGTTGCCACTGGCCGGCGTGATCGCCACCAACCCGCATTTTCTCGGCGGTTTCGCCTGCTACGGGATCAGCGTCCTGGTCTGGATTCTGGCGCTGTCGCGAGTGCCGGTCAGCGTCGCCTACCCGATGTTATCCATCGGCTACGTCGTTAACGCGCTCGCCGCCGGGTACCTGTTTAGCGAGGCGCTCACCAGCGGACGCTGGCTGGGCATCGGTTTTATCATGATAGGCGTTTATTTGCTTGCGAGATCCTGAATGGCATCACTTTCTTCCGACTCACTCGCTTCCGACCGCTCTCCTTCAAGGGAAGAGAGAAGTGTTCATCCCTATCTCCCCTTTGCCCGGCCGACGCTGGACGAGGACACCATCGCCGGCGTGGTCGACGTGCTGCGCTCCGGCTGGATCACCACCGGCCCGCAGGTTAAAAAATTCGAGGCGGCGCTGTCGGATTATCTGGATGGCCGGCCGGCGCGCGTGCTCAACTCCGCCACCGCCGCGCTGGAAGTCGCCCTGCAACTGTGCGGCATCGGTCCCGGCGACGAAGTGATCACCCCGTCGCAAACGTTCTTCGCCGCGCCCAACATGATCGCCAAGGTCGGCGCGACCCCGGTCTTCGTGGACGTCGAACCGATCAGCCGCAACCTCGATTTCGATGCCGTCGAGCGCGCCATCACCCCACGCACCAAGGCGATCATGCCGACCCATTTCGCGGGGCTGCCGGTGGATATGGATCGCCTGTACGCGATGGCGGAGCGGCACGGATTGCGGGTCATCGAGGATGCGGCGCTGGCCATCGGGTCGAGCTGGCGCGGCCGGCGGATCGGCGGGTTCGGCGATCTCACGGTTTTCAGCTTCCATCCCAACAAGAACATGACCGCGATCGAGGGCGGGGCGCTGGCGCTGAACGACGAAGCGGAGGCGCGCGAAGTGGAAACGCTGCGCTTTCATGGTATTACCCGCTTGCCGGACGGTACCCGCGACGTGGCATTCCCCGGCGGCAAGTTCAACCTGCCCGATGTCAACGCCCGGATCGGTCTCGGCCAACTCGCCCGGCTGGAGGAGTTCAACGCCCGACGCCGCGAACTCGTGGCCGAGTATTTTCAGCGGCTGCGCACCGATCCCCCCTGTTTGTTGCCGCATCCGGGTTATCCGGGCGACGAAGCCGGACACAGTTGGAACATGTTCGCGCCGCTATTGCCATTGGACCGGTTGAACATCGACCGCCAGCAGGTCCGCGCCGCCCTGGAGGCGCGCGGCATCGGCACCGGCGTGTCCTACGAGGCGGCGCATCTCGCCACGCTGTTCCGTCGCCGCGGCCATCGCGAGGGGGAACTACCGAACACCGAGCGAATCGCCCGCGAGACGGTGACGCTGCCGTTGTTCCCGGCCATGGATCGCGCCGACGTGGAACGAGTCTGCAATGCGGTCGGCGAGGTACTGGCGGAGGCGAGGAGTTGAGATGAGCGCGCCACTGTTTTCCGTCATCATCCCGGTCTACAACGAGCAGGAAATCTTGCCGGCGCTGTTCGCGCGCCTCTACCCGGCGCTGGATGCGCTGGGCCTGTCCTACGAGGTGCTATTCGTCAACGACGGCAGCCGCGACCGTTCGGCGGCGCTGCTGAAGGATCAGTTTCTGGCCCGGCCGGACGTGACGCGGGTCATCCTGTTCAACACCAACTGCGGCCAGCACATGGCGATCATGGCCGGTTTCGAATATTGCCGGGGCGAGCGGGTGGTCACTCTGGACGCCGACTTGCAGAATCCACCCGAGGAAATCGGCAAGCTGCTGGCGGCGATGGATCGGGGCCACGACTATGTGGGCAGCATCCGGGAAAAACGCGAGGACAGTCTGTGGCGGCATGTCGCCTCGCGATTGATGAACCGGGTACGCGAGCGCATCACCCACATCCGGATGACCGATCAGGGCTGCATGTTGCGCGCCTACAGCCGCGACATCGTTAGAGCCATCGTGTCCACCCGCGAGGTGAGCACCTACATCCCGGCGCTGGCCTACACCTTCGCCGCCAACCCGACCGAGGTCTCCGTCGCTCACGCCGAGCGCGCTGCCGGCGAGTCGAAGTATTCGTTGTACAAGCTGATCCGATTGAATTTCGATCTGGTGACGGGTTTCTCGCTGGTGCCCTTGCAGATGTTCTCGCTGGCGGGCATCGCGCTGTCGCTGGCATCGGCCGCGTTCGTGATGTATCTGGCGATCCGCCGGCTGATCGTCGGCCCGGAAGCGGAGGGGCTGTTCACGTTGTTCGGGATCAACTTCCTGCTGATGGGTATCCTGCTGTTCGGCATCGGACTGCTGGGCGAGTACGTCGGCCGAATCTACCAGCAGGTGCGCGAGCGCCCGCGCTTCACCATCCAGGCGATTCTGGAACGGCGCGAGGAGGAAGGTTGACGCCATGATCCAGCAATCCTCGGAGTCCTTATCCCCAACTCCTCTCCCAGGGCGAGAGGGAAGGCGCGGACCCCGCGCCGTCGTTTTCGCCTATCACAACGTCGGGGTGCGCTGCCTCAAGGTGTTGCTCGCGCACGGCGTTGACGTGGCCCTGGTTTTCACCCACGAGGACAGCTCCAGCGAGCAAATCTGGTTCGATAGCGTCGCCGCCACCGCGGCTGAATACGGCATTCCGGCCATCACCCCGGAGGATCCGAACGCTCCGGAGGAGTTGCGGCGTATTCGCGAACAGGCTCCCGATTTTCTATTCTCGTTCTATTACCGGCGGATGCTGGCGCCGGAATTGCTGGCCATCGCTCGGCGTGGCGCGCTGAACCTGCATGGTTCGCTGCTGCCGAAGTATCGCGGCCGGGTGCCGGTCAACTGGGCGATCATTCATGGCGAGACCGAGACCGGGGCGACCTTGCACTACATGACCGCCAAGCCCGATGCGGGTGACCTCGTGGCTCAGACCGCCGTGCCGATCCTGCCCGACGACACCGCCAAGGAAGTGTTCGATAAAGTCACCTTGGCCGCCGAACTCACGCTGCACCGGGTGCTGCCGGCGCTGGTCGTCGGCATGGCGCCGCGCATCGCACAGGATGTGTCCAAGGGCAGCTACTTCTCCGGTCGCAAGCCCGAGGACGGGCGCATCGACTGGAGCTGGCCGGCGACCCGTATCCACAACCTGGTCCGTGCGGTCGCGCCGCCGTATCCGGGCGCGTTCACCGCCGTGGCCGGGCAGCCAGCCCGGGTTCTGAGCAGCCGGGTGATCGAAGCAGCCACGCCGGCGATCACAGCCCTGCTCGAACGGGCTGGCGACCGGCTGGTTGCGCGTTGCGCCGGCGGCGGCGCACTGTTCGTTCCCGCATTGGAGATTGCCGGTGAACAGGTGACGTCCGCATCGCTGACCGAGCGGCTCGGTCCCGGTCCGTGGCGGTTGGGCGATTGAGCGCGCCGGGCAACGCTCGCTTCAAATCCATCTTCAAAACATCGGAACCCTTTCCACAAATGAAAAGAGTCCTCATCCTCGGCGTCAATGGCTTCATCGGCCATCACCTGTCCCAGCGCATCCTGGCCGACACGGATTGGCAAATTCACGGCATGGACATGCAGGACGAGCGCGTCCGCGATCTGCTCGACCATCCGCGCTTTCACTTTTTCGAAGGCGATATCACCATCAACCGGGAGTGGATCGAATACCACGTCAAGAAATGCGACGTGGTGCTGCCCCTGGTGGCCATCGCCACGCCTGCGACCTACGTGCGCGAGCCGCTGCGGGTATTCGAACTCGACTTCGAGGCTAACCTGCCGATCGTGCGATCCTGCGTCAAATATCGCAAGCGACTGGTTTTCCCCTCGACCTCCGAAGTCTACGGCATGTGCGCAGACCCGGAATTCGATCCCGAGGATTCGCCGCTGGTCTACGGGCCGATCAACAAGCCTCGCTGGATCTACGCTTGCGCCAAGCAGATGATGGATCGGGTGATCTGGGCCTACGGCATGGAGCAGGGGCTCGACTTCACCCTGTTCCGGCCGTTCAACTGGATCGGTTCCGGTCTCGATTCGATCAACACCCCCAAGGAAGGCAGCTCCCGGGTGATCACTCAATTTCTGGGTCAGATCGCGCGGGGGGAGCCGATCAAACTGGTCGATGGCGGCACCCAGCGGCGCTCGTTTACCTACATCGACGACGGCATCAATGCGCTGATGAAAATCATCGCCAATGATCGGGGCATGACCAGCGGCAAAATCTACAACATCGGCAATCCACGCAATAACTTGTCGGTGCGCGAACTGGCGACTCGAATGCTGGAACTGGCGGCGGACTACCCGGAATACCGCGACAACGCGGCTAGAGTGCAATTGATCGAAACCACCGCGAATGACTATTACGGCAAGGGCTATCAGGACGTGCAACAGCGGGTGCCGAAGATCGCCAATACCTGCGCCGACCTCGACTGGCAGCCGAAAGTGACCATGGACGAGGCGTTGCGGCGGATTTTCGAGGCGTATCGCGCGCATGTGGCCGACGCCGGCACTCTGGTTGACTGAACCATGTCAGCGCCATTGCTGGCACTCAAGGTCGATATCGATACCCTGCGCGGGACGTTGGAGGGCGTTCCCCGGCTGGTGGATCTGTTTCGCCGGCAGCAAATCGACGCGACGTTTTTATTCAGCCTGGGTCCCGATCATACCGGTCGGGCGATCAAGCGGGTGTTCCGGCGCGGCTTTCTCGGCAAGGTTCAACGAACCTCGGTGCTGGAACATTATGGGCTAAAGACCCTGCTGTATGGGACGGTGCTCCCCGGCCCGGACATCGGTCGGCGGGCGGGCGAAGCGATGCGGCGGGTGCGCGATGCCGGTTTCGAGACCGGCATTCACTGTTGGGATCATGTGGATTGGCAGGATCATGTCGCCGGTGCTAGCCGTGAATGGACGGTTCGGCGAATGCAGTGGGCGGTCGAGCGCTACGCCGCAATTTTCGGCGCGGCGGCCACCGTGCACGGCGCGGCCGGCTGGCAGATGAACGGCCATGCGCTGCGATTGACCGAATCATTGGGCTTTAGCCATGGCTCCGATTCGCGCGGCGATCATCCCTTTCTGCCCGTGGTCGACGGTGAGGTGATCCGCTGTCCGCAGTTCCCGACCACATTGCCGACGTTGGACGAACTGATCGGGGTGGACGGAGTAACGCCGGCTAACGTCGCTGACCGATTGCTGGAGAGAACCCAAACGCCACCGCCGACCGGCCATGTGTTTACCCTGCACGCCGAGCTCGAAGGCTTAAAATTTCTGCCGATCCTCGACCGGTTACTGACCGGCTGGCGCACTCAAGGCTATCGCCTCGGCGCGTTGCGAACGCTGGCCTGGGAGATATCGCCGGACGCCTTGCCGCGACATGAAGTGACCTGCGGGACCGTGCCGGGTCGTAGCGGTACGCTATCGCTTCAGGGGCCATTGGCGCTTCACTCCGCATTGCCATGTGGAATTAATAACACGGATGGACAAACCCAAACTATTTCCTGCCGATAAGATTCTGCTTGGCGTGCTGGCGATTGTAGTCATAGCGGTACCCACACTGTTCATCGTCTTATCCTTCTTCAACTATCCATCCGCCGATGATTTTTGCTATGCTGCCAAGGCCAGGCAATTGGGATTTATCGGGGCGCAAGCGTTTTGGTACGAGAACTGGTCGGGTCGTTATACCCTGAATCTGGTATGGACCGCCTTCATGCTGTCAGGGGATATTTTCCAAATCTACCGCTTTCCACCCATCGCTCTCCTGCTTTCAACCTGGTTAAGCACCTGTTTTCTGATAGCAAGAATCGTCCGAGGCCATTTTTCGACCCCTCTCATTCTCCTGCTGGGAGGAGTGGGGACGGTGCTGTTCATCGCTGGCGTGCCCGATCCCGCCCAGACCTTTTATTGGCTAGGCGGCAGCTTTACGTACCAAATAGCGAACATCCTGTTTCTTTTTCTACTGGGATTGCTGATTTGGCGCGAGACCACGGCAGATAATAACGGTCTACGGATATCGATCTTTTTTCTCTCCAGCCTGTCGGTCATCACCATCATCGGTTTGAATGAAATTTCCCTGTTATTGACCGATGCGATTCTCTGCGGCGGCGCACTTCATGCGGTATGGCTGCGGCGGGATTCCCGCGCGTTCTGGCTGGCGCTGCTGCTGATTGCCGCCGGAGCGACGATCATCAGTGTGCTGGCGCCCGGCAACTACCAGCGTTACGTCGGCTTTGAACACGATGCCCAACTGCGGCCAGCCTCTTGGTTGGCGGCGCTGCTTTATCTGCCTTGGACCGCGCTACGGCTGCTGTATTGGCTCTCCAACGTGGGATTATGGGCATCGGCGCTTATCCTGCTGGTGACCACATTCCATTTCGCTAGAGCGCGGCTGTATATCGCGGGAAAATTCAAGCGGTCGTGGTTGGCGCTGCCGGTGCTGTGGATAACCACGCTCTTCATGCTTAACGCCATTGGTTTTCTGATCAACAAATACCCATTGCCAGAGCGGGCGGAAAGTGTAGTCTGGCTACTGTTTTTGCTTGGTTGGTACCCTTCTTTCATTATTATCGCGCATTTTCTGATTGGCGACAAAATCCCACTGAACGACCGTCATCTGGTGCGATCCGCGACCGTATTGCTGATCATCAGTCTGTTGGGAACACCGGATATCTTCGAGGCGTATAAGGATGTCTACCGGGGTTATCGCTACGCCCAGGAGATGCATGAACGGGTTAACGCAATTCAAGCGGCCAAAATCCGGGGAGAAACGAAAATTATCGTAAGCAGCCTTTCCAGGCCGCCGCGAACCTTTTTTGCCACGGATTTGGCGACCGATCCACAAAATCCAAGAAATCGGTGCTTGAGCCAATATTATGAGGTCGAATCCATCACTCTTGGGCCACCGGAGTAGAACGGGCATTCCCACCCGTTCTTTTTCCACGTCAGAACAGAAAGTACCGCTGCGCCAGCGGCAATACCCTGGCCGGTTCGCAGGTGAGCAACACCCCGTCGGCGCGCACCTCATAGGTTTGTGGATCCACTTCGATGTGGGGCCGGGTGTCGTTGTGAATCAGATCGCGCTTGCCGATGGCGCGGGTATCTCGTACCGCCGCCAGCATTCGGTTTAGACCCAGCGCATCCAGCGCGCCGCTGTTCAACGCGGCCTTGGAAACGAAGGTCAGGCAGGTGGCGGCCAGCGCTCCGCCGAAGGCGCCGAACATCGGCCGGTAATGCACTGGCTGCGGCGTCGGAATCGAGGCATTGGCGTCGCCCATCGGCGCGGCGACGATGAAGCCGCCCTTGACGATCAACGACGGCTTGACCCCAAAAAACGCTGGTTGCCACAGCACGATGTCGGCCAACTTACCCACCTCCAGCGAGCCGACCAGGTGGCCGATGCCGTGAGTGATGGCGGGGTTGATGGTGTACTTGGCGACGTAACGCTTGACCCGGAAATTATCGGCGCGCTCACTCCCCTCTCCCGCTAGCGGGAGAGGGGTTGGGGGTGAGGGTGGCGGCAAATACCCGCGCTGCACCTTCATCTTGTGCGCGGTCTGCCAGGTGCGGGTAATCACCTCGCCGACCCGGCCCATGGCCTGCGAATCGGAAGAAATCATCGAGAATGCACCCAGGTCGTGCAGGATGTCCTCGGCGGCAATGGTTTCGCGGCGGATGCGCGAATCGGCGAAGGCCACATCCTCGGGAATGCCGGGATCGAGGTGATGGCAGACCATCAGCATGTCCAGGTGTTCGTCCACGGTGTTGACCGTGTACGGCCGGGTCGGGTTGGTGGAGGAGGGTAAGACATTGGGTTCGCCGCAGGCGCGGATGATGTCGGGAGCATGACCCCCGCCGGCGCCTTCGGTGTGGTAGGTGTGAATCGCCCGACCCTTGAAGGCCGCCAGGGTATCCTCGACGAAGCCGGATTCGTTCAGGGTATCGGTATGAATCGCCACCTGCACGTCATAACGTTCGGCGACATCCAGGCAGTTATCGATCGCCGCCGGCGTGGTGCCCCAGTCCTCGTGCAGTTTCAGGCCCATCGCGCCGGCTTCGAGTTGTTCCTCCAGCGCCGCCGGGCGACTGGCGTTGCCCTTGCCGAGAAAGCCGAGGTTAACCGGCAACGCTTCCGCCGCTTGCAGCATCCGCCGCAGATTCCAGGGGCCGGGCGTACAGGTCGTCGCGTTGGTGCCGGTCGCCGGGCCGGTGCCGCCGCCGAGCATCGTGGTCACGCCCGACATCAGCGCTTCCTCGACTTGTTGCGGGCAGATGAAATGGATGTGGCTGTCGATGCCGCCCGCCGTGGCGATCAAGCCCTCGCCGGCGATGGCCTCGGTGCCGGGACCGATGACGATGGTCACGCCCGGCTGGATGTCGGGGTTGCCAGCCTTGCCGATGCCGGCGATGCGCCCGTCCTTGATGCCGATGTCGGCCTTGACGATACCCCAGTGATCGACGATCAGCGCGTTGGTGATCACGGTATCGACCGCGCCCTCGGCTTGAGTTCGCTGCGACTGGCCCATGCCGTCGCGGATCACCTTGCCGCCGCCGAATTTTACTTCCTCGCCATAAAGCGCATGATCGCGCTCGACCTCGATCCATAGCTCGGTATCGCCCAGCCGAACCCGGTCGCCGATGGTGGGGCCGTACATGTCCGCGTAGGCGCGGCGGTCGATGCGGCTCATGGCTTATCCTCCAGCGGCCCCATGATCTCGGCGCGAAAGCCGTACACTTCCTGCGCGCCGGCATAATCGACCAATTCCACCTCGCGCTCCTGGCCGGGTTCGAAGCGCACGGCGGTGCCGGCGGGGATGTCGAGTCGGCAGCCGCGCGCCAGCGCCCGGTCGAAACGCAGCGCCGGGTTGGTCTCGGCAAAGTGGTAATGCGAGCCGACCTGGATCGGTCGGTCACCGGTGTTGGCCACAGTCAGTCGCGTGACGCGACGACCAGCGTTGAGTTCCAGGTCACCGTCGGCGGTGACGATTTCGCCGGGGATCATGGGCGTTCTCCTCAGGGAATCGGGTGGTGCACGGTGACCAGCTTGGTGCCGTCCGGAAAGGTGGCCTCGATCTGCACCTCGGGAATCAGTTCCGGGATGCCTTCCATTACCTCGTCGCGGGTCAGCAGGGTACGGCCGTGGCTCATCAGTTCCGCCACGCTCTTACCCTCCCGCGCGCCTTCCAGCAGGGCACAGGAAATATAGGCGACGGCTTCCGGATAGTTGAGTTTCAGGCCCTTGGCCTTGCGCCGTTCCGCCAGCAGGCCGGCGGTGAACAGCAGCAGCTTGTCTTTTTCGCGGGGCGTGAGTTCCATGAACGTTCTCGCACGGGGTCAGGTGGTCCAGAAACGGGAAGGGCAAGACGGACAGCCCAATAGCGCCGGTCTTAGCAAGTCCCATGCCAGGGTCAGAAGCTGGCGAGCCCGAGTCGCCGATGGGCCCAGATAGCGGCAAACCAGCACGCCGTCCAACTGACTGACGGACACTTGGGCGGCATCGCCAGCGGCCGGTTCCAGGGTGGCGCGTAAATCAGCGACCAGACCCGGCGGCGAGCCAGCGGCGAGCAGGGTAGCGCTCACTGGTTGGCCTTGCAGTCCCCAGTGCGCGGCGAGCACCGGGTCTCCACCAGTATAGCGGCCATGTTCCAGGTAAAGCGGTTCGCCGTCGCGCCACAGCTCGAAATCCTGCCGGCACTCACCGTGTTCGAATCCCTCGCCGGCCGCCGGTCGGCCCAGGCAAAGGATTTCCCAACCGAGAAAACAGGCGTCACCCTGCAAGTCGATCCGGGTTGAGGTATGCACCCGCGCGCCCTGATAGACGATGTTTTCCTGCGGCAGCCATTCCAGTGCCGCTCCGGCGGCAACGGTCAGGTGTTGGAGTTGTCGGGCGAACGGGTCGGCGCTGCGGTAGAATTTGCCGGCGGCCGGAGTGGTAAGCAGCGCGCGAGCACCCGGATCGAGGGCGGCGTCGAGTTGCAGTTGATCGCCGCCGACCACGCCGCCGGGGGGATGGAGAATCGCAACGTGGCAGACATCCGCCCCTTCGGGATAGAACGGCCGCTGCACCTGCAAAGGGCCGCGATGCGCGTATTGCCCCAGAATGGTGCGCTGGGCTTGACGCTGAAAGCCGAGGGTTAGATGGGCTTGCCAGCCCGTGGCGGATACGGTCGAAGTCATGGCGTGGTGTGATATAGTTTTCCTCATTGTACAGGACAAAAATAACTTACTGAAAATTAAGATAAAAAATAACAGCT
>JAPUDV010000063.1 GCA_027492875.1 Candidatus Competibacteraceae bacterium
TAAACCGGAGTCAGGGAAGATATGCCCCTCAATTGATTTATGCACCAACGCCTCTCCATTCATAAATCAGCTCACCTTTCCGAAATGGTTGCTGAACTTTCTAATACTTCCACAGGGTTTCTATATGTATTGGGCTTATGGGTCCCTAGTAATTCCCCAAACGTGGTCGCTGGGGCTAGAAATGACCTTCTATTTAGTTATCCCATGGATACTCATATATTTATCAAAACCGCAGATTTATGCTTTGGCTTGTGCGTCTTTCGGAGTTTTCTTAGCAGCATATCTTGGTAAGATTAATTCAGACTATTTTGGCTACCGACTTCTTTTAGGGACATTCTTTATGTTTATTGTTGGCTGGTCATTTTTTCAAAATGATAGCGACTCAAGAAAATTTAGAGCTATTGTATTCTTATTGGCAGGTTCTTTACTGCTAGTTACATTTTTTAATAAATCTCTTTATAATCTGCCATACAACAAAGAGGTTTTAGTCGGATTGATGGCTGGTATTTTAGTTGCTAATCTTGTTAAATATTTCAGTTTTTCAAGTCTAGATGAGTTTTTTGGGAATCTAAGTTATGGAGTATTTCTCAATCACTTTATTATTATTTGGCTTATGCAAAAAATCCTCGCAGTTCAAATATTTGACATCCTAAATATCGTGATACTCTTAATATCCTCCTGTACGCTGGCCTTGGGTTCGTTTCTTTTTATTGAGCGCCCTGCTTTGAGATGGAGGCATACCATAAGAAGTGGAATTATGCATAGAAAGCCTAACCCGACTGTCAATACGGACGCTGCGCAAAGCTGTTCAGGCCGCTGATCTTCATTCGTGTGTGCCAAGTAAAAATTTATCAGGAGCGAGAGGTCGAGCAGAAAATTGAAGAGGCTAAGCAATGAACGATAGCGCGAGGTATCTGAAAATTGTTGAATGGTCAGATGAGGATCAATGTTTTATTGGTCAATGCCCAGGAATTATTGGACCATGTTGCCATGGTGAAGACGAGAAGAAAGTATATTCTGATCTCATTGTACAGGACAAAATCCGCTAACCAAATGAATTTACGTTAAAATTCTGCCGGGTGGCGTATGGGTTAGAGGTGGAGAACAGCGATTTTGAGGGTTTGATTCCAACCGCTTAAAGAGCGACTCCAGCGCCTGATGAAAAGCGTATTGCCGGGCAGATTCTTGGTGATGGAATAAACAACTTCCATTGTACAGGACAAAATCCGCTAACTTTTTAACAAGATTTCTAATTCTTCTTGAGACTCTAAAACTTCAAGTTTAAACACACGACACATAACATAACCCCTCATCTTAGCTAGTTGATATAATACATCTTTTTAGTAGTATTTGGTATAAGATACTCCCCATTATAGTCTGATGAGAGCCTCCAGCCGACTGCTCGTGGCGGCTGATTTCATCCACGGATTGCTTGGCGCGCCGCGCAACCAGCGGATCAACAGGCGATCGCGTTGGACCGCTCATGTGTGATAGAGATATGAAACGACGGAGGTGAATCAATGAAGTCATATTCGGTATATCTCGTGGCGAATAGCGATATCGACGCGATTCGTAGCCTGTTCCGCTTGGTCGAGACGATTGACGGCACGCCGTGGGTACGATGCGGCTTTGAGAAAGATGCAGAACCTCCGGACGATGAGGTGCTTGCTGGCGAGGAGTCGCTGGCACGAGACTACTCGGCACAACTCGGCGAGGTCGTGTTTGTCTATGGCGATACGTCCGTCGATGGCTTTGTCTACGAACACGCCCGCGACGGTGAAATTCTGCGAAAGCTCGTATGGTTCCCGGCGCCACCTGACGGTACGCCCCGTTGGATGTGTGCGGACGGGGAGCCGGAGGCGTGGGAAAAGAAGCTCTATGATCCCGCTCGACTGGAATGGTTTCTCAACCTCGAGCGCGAGCGATACGGCGACGAAGGCCGGGCCGACGACTTCGGGGCCTACGAACGGCAGGTAAAATCCGAATGGGGATCGGGTCGGATTCTCGAAGGGCGTTTATATCCGGACTGTGACGGTACGGTCGCGCAACTTGTCGAACGTCATTACGGTATTGGATAGCCGGAATAGAATACGGCGGCCCAACCAGCGGTTACCCCAGAGCCGGCGCAGCGGAGAATCCATCGGTCATCCGATGCCATCGCGCCGGCTCGGTGAATCTGATCGTTAGCAACTACAAATACAAGGGAGTGGGGATGAGGCTTATTGACCGCATTTTTTTTTGGGCCGCTACACGATATCGAGGAAGCGACCATGACCCAGAATCAACGGCAGTCCGAGATCGAAAGCAACGCATCTTTCGGACCGATCGAGTTGAACTACTACCCGATCCCTCCAGGTGGCGACTGGTTCGCCAAATGGCTACCCGGCTATCCAGCCCCTCCACGAGGCTACAAGATTCATGTTTCGGTCTTTCCCGAAGATGCCGAGATCGTGGCGCGCAGTGTGCTGCCCGCCTTGCGCCGGTTGCGGGTCGCCCACAAGGTAGTCAGAAATCGGGAGCGTTACCGGATGCAGCTCGCCACCTCACAGCAAGGCAAGTTCATCACGATCTACACCCAGGATTCGGCCCAAGCGCAAGAGGTGCTGAACGCGATCAACCCGGAGCTTCAGCAGCTCCGGCAATTCGGCGGGATCAGACCGGGACCCGCGCCCACAACCCGCGAAAGCGGTCATGCCGAAACGGAAATCCCGGTGGGTGGCAGCGGGTTTGTTTGGTCCCGCTGGTACGAGGAAGGCGACCAGGATTGAATGCTGTGGGTGGGGTTTCAAGCCTTGGCCGGGTACGCCGCCGGCGCTGACCCTCACCGCGACCGACGGCTACGCCAACGCCTATCGCGACGAAGCCGGATTCCAGCAAGTCGCGTGGGACTTTTGGACGATACTGCGCGAGGAAGGCGAAGAGGCGGTGAGATCGCACCGGCGGGAAGGGTTGAACGAAGCCTCGCAACAGGGCAGCGGCGACGGCGACCTGCTCGAAACCGGACGATCACCCTTTCAGTAGCGAACGGATCGCCGACGAACTCATCACCTTGCCCTCACCGCGGTAGGCTTCGTGATTGGCTTCGATGTCGCTGAGTTTGTAGAGGTAGTTCACCATCAGCCCGGCCGATTGGGCGATACCCTGAGACGAGGTGTTGGCTAGCCAGTTCAGCCGCTCGATGCGTGCGCCGTTCGACAGGTGAAAATGGGCGACGCGGTCGACCGTCGAACCCCCTTCGCGTTTTTCCTTGGCCAAAAAGCGGGCGCACAGTCGCAGCAGGGGTTTTTTCAACGCCTTGGCCAGTTCCTGATTCCGGGGCCAGTCCGGTATTTGCAGCAGGCTCGACAGCGAGGCGGGTTCGTTGCTGGCGCCGGTGGCGGCCAGCGCTTTCCGCTCGGCGGCGGTCAGCAGTTCCGCCTCCGCATCCTTGCCGGGTTCGTTCAGCTTGCCGTTCAGCCAGTGGCGAAAGTCGGGGATCGGCGACAGGGTGGCGAAGGTCTTGAGGTTCTTGAATTCGTGGGTCAGTTCGTCCACCACCCGCTTGATCAGGAAATTGCCGAAACTGATGCCGCTCAAGCCCTCGTGGGCGTTGGAAATCGAATAGAAGATGGCGGTATCGGCGCTGTCGGGCTCAAGCACCGGCGCGGCTTCATCCAGCAGGGTATGGACATCGTCGGCGATGCCGTGCACCAGCGCCACCTGAACGATGATCAGCGGTTCGTCGGCCATGCGCGGGTGGAAGAAGGCGAAGCAGCGCCGGTCGGCGCTGAGCCGGTTCTTCAAGTCGTCCCAACTCTTGATCGGATGCACGGCTTCGTAGGCGATCACTTTCTCCAGCAGCGCCGCCGGCGATTCCCAACTGATGCGCCGCAGTTCCAGAAAGCCGACATCGAACCAGGAAGCCAGCAGCGACAGCAGGTCCCGTTCCAGCGCCGCCAGCGCCGGGTCGTCCTTGCGCCACATCAACAGTTCCGCGCGCAGGTCCACCAGAAAGTGAAAGCCCTCCGGCAGGGCGTTGAGCTGGGTCAACAGCCGCAGTCGCGGCGGATGCAGGGCCTGGCGCAGCGTCCGCTCGGCCTTGGCGCGCTCGTCGTGGTTGTCTCCGGCCTTTTGCAGCGCCGTCACCGCCTTGTTCACCGCTTGGTGGTCGATATCGAATTCCCGGGCGAGAATTTGCAGGAACCGTTTGCGACCCTGGGCGTTGAGCGAGAGGTAAATTCGTCCCAGATTGGCGGCCCGGGCGCGGGCCGACACTTCGCCGCCGCGCGCTTCCAGGCAGTCGCGCATTTGCTCCTTCAATGCCTCCGTATCCTTTTCGGGCAGGTTGGGACCGGGCGTCGCCGCGAACAGCTCTTCCCGCCAATCGGCCATTTCCCGCCAAGCTTCGCGGAGGTTGTGCATGGTGCGGTTCAGCAGGCTGGCGCGGGTGATTTCAGACTCGCGAGTGGTCAGTTCGGACATGACGGATTACCTGACTTTGCAAAGGGCTGCCGTATCGAATGGGGGTGTCGGATCGCCGAAATGGCTGGCGTCGTGGAGACCGCGCGGACGCCAGCTTTTCAAAGTATAAGCGCTAACCTTAACCAAGGCAGGGGTTTCACGGGTGTTGCGAGCCGGTGGAAGCGTTGGATCGGCCGGGGTTGGGCGGGCGGAAAGAAATCCCGCCGCCTCGAACGGGGCCGGCGGGATCGCCCGGCGTCAAGCCGGGGAACGAGACGATCAGAATTGCTCTTCGGTCAGCGCCATGATGGAAATGCCGCCGTTCTGGATCGAGCGCAGCAGCGCGCCCGCCTTGGGCAGTACGTGTTCGACGTAAAAGCGGGCGGTGACCAGCTTGGCTTCGTGGAACAGCGAATCCTCGCCGGTCATCAGCTTGTTCTGGGCCACCCGCGCGGCGCGGGCCATCTGCCAGCCGCCGCAGACGGTGCCGACCAACATCATATAGTCCACAGACACCGCCATCGCGTGGCTGGGGTCGCCGCTGGTCAGCATCTGCTCGGTGGCTTCGGCCAGCGCCCGCACGCCGTCGCGCAGCCCGTCGCGGATCACCGCCATGTCGTCGCCGGGGATCGGACCCAGCGCCTCGGCGGTGGCTTCGATCTCGGCGATCAGGGTCCGCATCGCGGCGCCCTGGTCCGCGCTCAGCTTGCGGCCAGCCAGGTCGGCGGCCTGGATGCCGGTGGTGCCTTCGTAGATGGTGGTGATGCGGGAGTCGCGCAGGTGCTGGCAGGCGCCGGCTTCCTCGACGTAACCCATGCCGCCGTGGACCTGTAGCCCCAGCGAGGCGATTTCGATGCCGATCTCGGTGCACCAGCCCTTGACCACTGGAATCAGAAGGTCCACCCGGGTCTGATGGGTCTGGCGCACCGCCGGGTCGGGATGGTGGCGGGCCAGATCCATGTGCATGGCGACCCCGTAGGCCAGGGCGCGCATCGCCTCGTTCTGCGCCTTCATGGTCATCAGCATCCGCCGCACGTCGGGGTGGTGGATGATGGTGACCCGGTCGCCGCTCTTGATGCCGGCGGGCCGGCCCTGTACCCGGTCCTTGGCGTATTCGCGGGCGGCCTGATAGGCCCGCTCCGCGATGGCCAGCCCCTGCAGGCCAACCTTGAAGCGGGCCTCGTTCATCATGATGAACATGTAGGCCAGGCCCTTGTTCTCCTCGCCGACCAGATAGCCGATCGCGCCGTCCCGGTCGCCGAAGGCCATCACGCAGGTCGGGCTGGCGTGAATGCCCAGCTTGTGTTCGATCGACACCGCATGGACGTCGTTGCGCGCCCCCAGCGAGCTGTCCGGGTTGACCAGAAACTTGGGCACCAGGAACAGCGAGATGCCCTTGACCCCCTCCGGCGCGTCCGGGGTGCGGGCGAGCACCAGATGGATGGTGTTCCCGGTCATGTCGTGCTCGCCCCAGGTGATGAAGATCTTCTGGCCGAAGATCCGGTAATGATCGCCGTGGGGAACGGCGCGGGTCCGCACCGCCGACAGGTCGGAGCCGGCCTGCGATTCGGTCAGGTTCATGGTGCCGGTCCACTCGCCGCCGACCATTTTCGGCAGGTACCGCGCCCGCAGTTCAGCGGACCCGGCGCGGCTGATGGCCTCGATCGCGCCAGCGTTGAGCATCGGGCACAGCGCGAAGGACATGTTGGCCGAATTCCACATTTCCTGGGTGGCGGTGTTGAACAGCTCCGGCAGACCTTGGCCGCCGTGTTCCGCCGGGCTGCCGATGCCGTTCCAGCCGCCTTCGATGAAGCTTCGGTACGCCCCGGCAAAGCCGTCGGCGGGAATGACCCCCCCGGCGCCGATCCGGGCGCCCTGAATATCACCTGACTTGTTGAGCGGCGCCAGCACCTCGGCGGCCAGCTTGGCGGCTTCCTCCAGCACGGCTTCCAATAGATCCGGGCCGACTTCCTGCTCGGCGAAAGCGGGGAGGGCGGCGATTTCGGAGAGACCGGCCAGCTCGTTGATGACAAACTGCATGTCGCGGATCGGGGCGAAATAGGCGGTCATGACGCCTCCTTGGACGTTCGGGAAACGGCGATAAAAACCCCCGCCTCCGCCGTGCCCCGCGTTGGGGAAGGCGGTTGGGGCGGGGAAGCGGAGGGACTGGCCGGCGGCTTAGCCGGCGGCTTTCAGCGTGTCCAGTTCTTTGGATAGCTCGGGTATCGCGGCGAACAGATCGGCGACCAGGCCATAGTCGGCCACCTGGAAAATCGGTGCTTCCTCATCCTTGTTGATGGCGACGATGACCTTGCTGTCCTTCATCCCGGCCAGATGCTGGATGGCGCCGGAAATGCCGACGGCGACGTACAGGGTGGGTGCGACCACCTTGCCGGTCTGGCCGACCTGGTAATCGTTGGGCACGAAACCGGCGTCCACCGCCGCGCGGGAGGCGCCCACCGCCGCGCCCAGTTTATCGGCGACGTCTTCCAGCAGCTTGAAGTTGTCGCCGTTGCCCATGCCGCGCCCGCCGGAAACGATGATGCGGGCGGCGGTCAACTCGGGCCGGTCGGACTGGGTCAGTTGCTGGCCGACGAAGCTGGAGATGCCGGCGTCGGCGTTCGGAGCGACCGATTCGACGCTGGCGGAGCCGCCGGTGGCCGCCGCCGCCTGGAAGGCGGTGCCGCGCACGGTCATCACCTTGACCGCATCCTTCGACTGAACGGTGGCCAGCGCGTTGCCGGCGTAGATCGGCCGCACGAAGGTATCGGCGCTTTCCACCTTGATGACATCGGAAAGCTGCGCCACGTCCAGCAGCGCGGCGACGCGCGGCAGCGTGTTCTTGCCGGCGGCGGTGGCCGGGGCCAGGATGTGGGTGTAGCCACCCGCCAGCCCGACCACCAGCGCCGCCATGTTTTCGGCGAGCTGGTGGGCGTAGTGCGGGGCGTCGGCGACCAGCACTTTTTTAACGCCCGCGACCTGGGCGGCGGCTTCGGCGACCGCGCCGCAGTTGTGGCCGGCCACCAGCACGGCGATATCGTCGCCCAGTTGCGCGGCGGCGGTGACGGTGTTCAGGGTCGCCGCCTTGAGGGTGGCGTTGTCGTGTTCGGCAATAACCAGGATGCTCATGATTCGATTCCAGCGGGCTTAGATGACGTGGGCTTCGTTGTGCAGCTTGTCCACCAGTTCGGCGACGCTGCCGACCTTGATGCCGGCCTGGCGCTTGGGCGGTTCCTGCACCTTCAGGGTGGTCAGCCGCGGCGCGACGTCCACGCCCAGATCGGCCGGCTTGAGCACCTCTAGCGGCTTTTTCTTGGCTTTCATGATGTTGGGCAGCTTGACGAAGCGCGGCTCGTTCAGGCGCAGGTCGGTGGTGACCAGGGCGGGCAGTTTCAGGGCCACCGTTTCCAAGCCACCGTCGACCTCGCGGGTGACCTCGACCGTCCCGTCGCCGAGCGCGACCTTGGACGCGAAGGTGCCCTGTGGCCAGCCGAGCAGCGCCGCCAGCATCTGGCCGGTCTGGTTGGCGTCGTCGTCGATGGCCTGCTTGCCGAGAATGACCAACTCCGGCTTTTCCTTCTCGACCACGGCCTTGAGCAGCTTGGCCACCGCCAGCGGTTGCAGTTCGGCGTCGGTTTCCACCAGGATGCCGCGGTCGGCGCCCATCGCCAGCGCGGTGCGGATGGTGTCCTGGCAGGCGGCGACGCCTAGCGAGACCGCCACGATTTCCTGGGCTTTTCCGGTTTCCTGCAGGCGAACCGCTTCTTCCACGGCGATTTCATCGAACGGGTTCATCGACATCTTGACGTTGGCGGTTTCGACGCCGGTACCGTCCGCTTTCGCTCGTACCTTGACGTTGTAGTCAACGACCCGCTTTACGGCGACTAGAATCTTCATCGTTTACCTTCGCTTGGGAGTGCTCAAATTTTAAGTGGTGGCGCGGGCGCCCGGCCGGGATCGTGGCGCAAACCCGACCCTTCGAGAACACGCGGCTTTCGGGTTGGATGGTGCATACGGAGTGGCCGGATCAAGGGTGGCGTCGCGCCCGAGGCATTCGAAACCACAAATCCGTCCGGGTTGGAGCTTGTTAAGTTATGGTATTTATTCACTCCCGGCGATGCAATGGATTTATTGGTCAAGCCCGGGAGCGTCGGGGGCGCGGTTTCGTTGCGGCGGCGGTCGATCCGAATGCCTGGAATCCATCTGGGAATTTCCCACTATTCCGCTCGGTCGTGTAGCCTATGCGCCACCGCCGGCAGCCATGTTGTCCGCCGGAACCTTCACCGCTATCGGAGAAACCCATGTACCCCACCCACCAAGGTTATAACGACACCCTGCACGGCTACTATCTGGAGGATCTCCAGGTCGGCATGAGCGCTTCCCACGCCAAAACCGTCACCGAAACCGACGTGGTTCTGTTCGCGGGGCTGACCGGTGATAACAATCCGATCCATTGCAACGACGTGTTTGCCACCCAGACGCAGTTCAAGAGCCGCATCGTCCACGGCATGTTCTGCGCCGGGCTGATCTCCTGCGTGGCGGGCACTCGCTTGCCGGGACCGGGCTGCGTGTACGTGGACCAGCAACTGCGTTTCAAGGCGCCGGTGCGGATCGGCGATACCGTCACCGCGGTTTGCACCATCCAGGAGATCGTTCCGGAGCGCCGGCGGGTCATCATGCGCACGATCTGTACCGTGCAGGACAAGGTGGTGGTGGAAGGGAGCGCCACCTTCGTGGTGAACCGTCGCAATTCCTAGCGGCGGGCGGAGCGCCGTTTCATTCTTCCATGATCACCCGGAAGCCGGTCATCGCGTCGCGGTAGCTGGCTTTCCGGGGCATGCGCTTGGCCGAGCGCAAGTCCCCGGCGCCGCTGTTCCAGGAGCCGCCCCGGACGACCCCTAAACCTTCGGTGGGTCGCTGGCCGGAGCACCGCTGCTCCTTGCCGGCGTAGGCCGGATCGTAATCGGAGCAGGTCCATTCCCAGACGTTGCCGGCCATGTCGTGCAGGCCCAGCACGTTCGGCTGGTAAGTTCCCACCGGCGTGGTGACCGCCTGACCGTCGTCCAGGTTGCCGATGGAAGCGCCGGTCGGATCGTTGCGGTCGGAAAAGTTGGCATAATGGGGATCGATATCGTTACCCCAGTAGTAACGGGTGGTGGTGCCGGCGCGGGCGGCGTACTCCCATTCGGCCTCGGTGGGCAACCGGAAGCGCTGGCCCGCGCCTGCTTCCCAGGACAGCCATTCGGCGAAGGCTTCCGCGTCGCTCCAGTTCAGTTGGACGGCGGGCTGCCGATCTCCGTTCAGCGGGTAGCCCTGGAAGGAGCCGCTGTCGTGGCTGGGTTTGAAGCGCCGGTATTGGTTGTTGGTCACCTCGGTGCTACCGATCCAGAACCCTTTCACGCAGACCTGGTGCGACGATTCGTCGCCGCCCCGGTCCCGCTCGCTGGCCGGGCTACCCATATTGAAACAACCGCCCTCGACCCAATGCAACTCCATTCCCGTGGTGTTGTCGGTTCGGGTTCTGATCTTGACGCCCGGTTGTCGGGCGGCGCGCAGTTCGGCGCGGGCGGCGGCCACCGCGGGATGGTTCGGGTCGGTGGCCGCCGCCTGATTCAGAAAGCTGTCGGCCAAGGACCAGTTGCGGCTGATGATCGCCTGGCGAGCCTGTTCGATGAAGCGCGCGATCTCGGCCTCGTGTTGCCGGGCGGTTTCCTGGGCGAGGAGGGCGGCTTCTTCCTGCTCCCGTTGTTGCTGTGCCTCCGCCTGCTGCTGGCGTTGTTCCTGAAGGTTCTGGTAGTACTCGTAAGCGAACAGCCCGGCGCCCGAAAGCCCGAGAACGGCGAATGCCCCCAGCAGGACATGCGTCCAGTTGACCGAGCCGAGACGGGAAGGGGGGCGAGCCGATGGCGGGCGGGCGGGGATCTCGACGGCGCCCGTCCGCTGCGAGACGGCCGGCTCCACGGCTGGAGAACCGGCCGGCGCTTGCGCTCGAGAGGGAAGTTCCGCTTGGGCGGGACGGACGCTGGACGTTTCCTCCCGCCGGGTGGCCGCAGCTTTCCGCAGGTGCTCTATCGCCGAACCCGGCGCGCGCTTGAGCAAGGGCGACGCCGGTTCGGGTTGGGATGGCGATTCGGCCCCGGTGGCCGCCGCCGGGGGCTCCGGCTCCGGTTCCGGTGCTTCCAGATGATCCCAGATGTCTTCCAGCAAATTCATCGACCGCAAGTCGGTGTTGGCGGCTTCCGGCGGCGCCGATGGCGGGCTGCTCGATACCAGATCGGTGAACGCCCAACTCGGTTTGTCGCTCGTGCCGAAAACCGCCAGATCGATGCTTTGCGACGGGCGCGAGCCGGCCGCCGGTTGGGGGGAGTGTGCGCGCGAGGCCCGGGTGCGGCCCGACCAGATGTCGTTCTCGAGCAGGTCCGGGCGGGCGGAAGGGGAAGACGGCGCTCCGTCGGAAGAGCGCTTGAAGTGCGGTGCACCGATGCGTTGGGACAGTTCGAGCAATTCGGGCTTGATCGGTGGTACTTGGGAAAAATCCGCCTGTTCGCTGGAACGGTCGGCTTCCCACAAGGCTTCCTGAAAGGCGGCCACGCTCTGGAAGCGCTCCTCCGGACGTACGGCCAGAGCCTGATCGACCACTTGGAGCAGGCCGTGCGAGTATAGTCCGGCCCCCGCCTCGACCGCTGGCTGCACCGGATCCTTGAGCACCCGGCCCGGCGCCTCGACCGGCGGCGCGCCAGTGATGCAGCGGTATAGCACGGCGCCGAGCGCATAAATATCGGTCCACGGGCCGTAATCCTCGCCGACCGTGACATATTGCTCGATCGGCGAATAGCCCGGCGTCACCACGCTGGTGACGCTGCGGCTGCGCCGGCCCAGCGCCTGACGCGCGGCGCCGAAGTCGATGAGCATGACGTGGCCGTCGGCCTTGCGCATGTACAGGTTGCTGGGCTTGAGGTCGCGGTGCAGGTAACCCTGACCGTGAACGGCCTCCAGCGCCGGCAGCACGTCGGCCAGCAGGCGGCGCAGCTCGCGTTCGGGCAGGATGCCGCCCCGTTGCAGCAGGGCGCTCATCGATTCCCCTTCCTCGAACTCCATCACGATGTAGGCGCTGCCGTTGGCCGTGAAGTAGTCGCGCACGCGCACCACGCAGGGGTGGTTGATCTGGACCAGAATCTTGGCTTCGTCCAGGAAGCGCTGCAGGCCCCACTCGTAGGAGGGGGGTTCGCCGCTCTTGGCCGGAATCTGGCCCTGGGCGTTGGGACGGACGGCGATGCCGCCACGGTCGCGGTACGCCCATTCGGCCGGGAAGTATTCCTTGATGGCGACCTCGTTTTCCAGCGCCTCGTGCATCGCCCGGTACGTGATGCCAAAGCCGCCGGCGCCCAGCACGCCCTCGATTTGGTAGCGGTGCAGGCTGAAACCCGTGGGCAGCGCATTCGTTTCTTCGATCATCGGGCTTCCGTTGGGTGGTGGGCGCGGCGAGCCGGCAAGGCGCGGGAAACCGATGGCGCTAGCCGCTGCGGTCGAAAAGCGAGGTCAGGCCCGCCGACAACCGGCGCAGCCAGGGCGCGCGGTCGCCGGTGACGCCCGCGCGCAACAGAACCAGCGTGGCGTTATCCGCCGTCGTTCCACCGCGTCGCGCCGCCTGTTCGGCCAGTAACCGGGCGGCGGCGGCCGGACCGTGCTCGGCGGCGACGCTCCAGAGTTCGGTTTCGGCGATGTGCTCCCAGACGCCATCCGAGCACAGCGCCAATAAATCGCCC
Organism: Candidatus Competibacteraceae bacterium; assembly: GCA_027492875.1. Classification (GTDB taxonomy): domain Bacteria; phylum Pseudomonadota; class Gammaproteobacteria; order Competibacterales; family Competibacteraceae; genus Competibacter. Next base: position 12,207 of record JAPUDV010000063.1, read on the forward strand.
GGCTGGACGGCAAACTGACCCTTGTCGGCCTTGGGGGATTCCTCGCCGCCCAGGCAGCGGTAGAGCCGGTTCTGCGCCGGATGGGTCGCCATCTGCGATTCGTCGATTTCCCCCATATCCATCAAAAGTTGCACGGCGGAGTGATCGCGGGTGCGCATCAGGCGCCGGCCGCGGCGAAAGTGATAGAGCCGGCTGTCGCCGAGATTCAGCCAGTGGGCGCGGTCGCGGTCGAGCCAGACCATCACCACGGTGCTACGGGCCGTTTCCGACCGGTGGTTGATGCTGTCGTGCATCCGCTGGCACAGGTGGTCGAGCGCGGCGGCGGGGTCGACGGGTAGCGGGATCGGTGGGTTCTGGACGAAATCCCGGGCCGCGTCGATGACGAGCTGCGCGCCCAGAGCGCCGTCGAGATGACCGCCCATGCCGTCGGCCACCACGGCCAACAACGCCTGCTGGCCGGGCAGTTGAAAAATCCCCCAGCGGTCCTGTTGTTCGTGGCGGCCACCTTGCTGGCTGGCGGCGCCGGGTTCCCACGGGTGGATCGGGCTTGGTTGGATCGGGCTCACAGCAGTATCTCCGGCGGCCGAGTGGGGTCGGTGACGGCCGGCGGTGGAACCGGGGCCACGGTGGATGGGCGGACAGGGGTCGCCCGGGCGGGAACCCGGCTGGCGGAACGACGGATGGCGCGAGCATATCGTCCGGGCATGCAAATCTCCTCGGCAATACTCTGGATAGTCTGATGGGTGGCCGCGGGATGGTTTCCGGCGCCGCGCGGGCGCCGGGTTCGGGTTCGTTTCCCGCACTCCGGCGACCACGCGATTATCTTACCGTCCCTCGGAGACAAACAATCCAAAATTCCAGTGCCGCCGTCCGGGTCGGGAGGGTCGAGGAGAACGCCGTCCGGTGGTCCTACAGCAGCTTGAGGATTTCCTCGGCGTGATGGGCGGTGTCGGGGTTGTCGATGATGTGGGCGATGTGATCGCTTTCGTCGATGAGGAAGGTCATGCGGTTGGCGACGCCGAACAGGTTCATTGCCGTTCCCACCAGTCCACCGCCGCCGCCGCCGATCGCCCCGTAGGCCCGGCTGACGGCGCCGTCGGTATCGGCCACCAGCGGGAAGGGGAGGTTGTATTTCTCGGTGAAGCGCTGATGAGTCGCAACATCCTGGGTGGAAACGCCCAGAATGGCAGCATCCTTATTTTGGATTTCCTGGTAGTGGTCGCGCAGGGAGCAGGCTTGCTTGGTACAGCCCGGCGTGTCGTCCATCGGATAAAAGTACAACACCAGCTTTTTGCCGAAATAGTCGGATAGCTTGACCGTGCTGCCGTCGGTGGTGGTCGCGCTGAATTGGGGGGCGGGGTCGCCAATTTTGAGTTTCATGGTTCTGCTCTCGCGGGTGGTTTGCAACAAAGGGCCGGTTCGAACCGCGGTTTTGGGATGCGGGCTTGCCCGAAATCGCGCGGACAAGCGCTTGTTCGATGCCGGGCGGGCGGCGCGATCCGCGCCAGTTTCTTTGACCGGTCGATGTCGGAAAGCGTCCGGATCGCGCGCCGCCTTGAGTAATTATGGCCCATCACCGGGACGATCGCGCCAATCGGCGTCGATCACCAGTAAATGCCCCGGGTAAATTGCGCGAAGGAAATCTGCTCCAGCGAAGGCTCCTGGGCATCGGGCTGCTGCCCCTTGGCCGCGTTCGATTCGGGAAACAGGCGGAACGCGGTGTTCATGATCACGGCGTAGACCTTGGGGGCCAGGGCGTGCAGCACTTGGGCAAAGATGCCGACCCGGGTGGCGATGCGCTCTGGCCGATAGATGACCGCCTGCACGATCAGATCGGCCGCCTCCTCCGGGCTGAGGGTGGGCACATGCTGGTAGATCTGGGTCGGCGCGATCATTTCGGTGCGCACCAAGGGCATGTTGATGGTGGTGAATTCGATGCCGCTGTCGGAAAATTCGGCCGCCGCGCAGCGCGAAAAAGCGTCCAGCGCCGCCTTGGAGGCGACATAGGCCGAAAAGCGCGGGGCGTTGCTGAGCACGCCGATCGACGAGATGTTGATGATGTGGCCGCGTTTCTTTTTCAACATGCTGGGGATGAAGCCCATGATCAGCCGCAGCGCGCCGAAGTAATTGAGCTGCATGGTGCGCTCGTAGTCGTGGAAGCGATCCAGCGAACTCTCGATGGCGCGGCGGATCGAGCGACCGGCGTTGTTGACCAGGATATCCACTCCGCCGTGATCGTCCAGCACCCGTTGCGCCAGTGCGTCGCAGGAGGCGATGTCGGCGACATCGGCGGTGTAGATGAACGCCTGGCCGCCGCGCGCCGCGATTTCCCGCTGGGTCTCCAGCAATTTCTCCTCGCTGCGGGCGACGATGAGGGTTTTGGCGCCGGCCTCGGCGATCTTGATCGCGGCAGCCTTGCCGATGCCGGCGGACGCGCCGGTGATCAGCACCACCTTGCCCTTGATCGCGCCGCTCAGGCTGCGGTCGATGAACAGATCGGGATCGAGATGGCGCTCCCAGTAGTCCCACAGCCGCCAGGCGTAGGTTTCCAGCGGCGGCACGGCGATGCCGGTGCCCTTGAGCGCCTTGAGGGTTTCGCGGCAGTCGAAGCGGGTGGGGTAGTTGATCAGGCCCATCACGTCCGGCGGAATGCCGAGATCCTTGAGAATCTGGTCCTTGATGCGCCGCGCCGGTTTGAGGTGCGCCAGCCCGGTTTTGATAATGTCGGGCACGAAGGCGAACATCAGGGCGTTGACCCGCAGGGTCATTTCCGGGGCATGGGCGGCGCGGGCGAACAGGTTGAGGATATCGCCGACCCGGTGCGGGTTGGGGTCCACCAGATGGAAGCACTGGCCGTCCAGTCCGGGTTGGTGGGCGATGTGATCCATGGCGTCGACGATGAAGTTGACCGGGACCAGATTTAGCCGGCCGCCCTCGATGCCGATCATGGGCATCCACGGTGGCACCAGGTTGCGCAGTTTCTGGATCAGCTTGAAAAAGTAGTAGGGGCCGTCGATCTTGTCCATCTCGCCGGTGCGCGAGTCGCCGACCACCGCGCCGGGCCGGTAGACCCGCCAGGGACGCGCGCATTCGCGCCGGACGATGCCTTCGGACTCATGCTTGGTGCGGTAATAGGGATTATCGAGTTCCTCGGCTTCCTCGAACATGTCCTCGCGGAACACGCCTTCGTACAAGCCGGCGGCGGCGATGGAGCTGGTCAGGTGGAAGCAGCCGGCCTCGACCGCCTCGGCGAAGGCGACCACGTTGCGGGTGCCCTCGATGTTGACTTTTTCCTGAATCTCGGCGCTGGCCTTGAGATCGTAAATCGCCGCCAAGTGGAACAGGTGGTGAATATGGTTTTTGAGCCGGGCCAGATCGGCATCCGATACCCCCAACCGTGGCTGAGTCAGGTCGCCCACGATGGGGAAAGTGCGGTCGGCGGCGGCGCCCCAACGCTGGCGTAATTGCTCCACCATGGGCAGTTCGCGTTCCAGAATCAGGTAATAAACGTGACCGTCCTGACGCTGAAGCAGCTTTTCGACAAGGCGGCGGCCGATAAAACCGGAAGCGCCGGTTATGAAGTAATTCATGGTTTATTGGCTCCTGGCTAAACTGTGCTTTAGTCACAAAAACATTATTATAGAATTGGCTATTCGGAAAATCTTTGTTTTACCGGTAACGGCGACCGGGCCGAAACGCGGCTAGCTCGGCGGTTGAGGAGGAGACGGTCGATGAGTGGCGGACAATTACTGCTGCTGGTTTGCACCACCGCGCTGGCGTCGAGTCTGGCGACGCTGGGGTTGATCTGGCTGGTGTTTCAGCGCTGGCTGCGGCCACGGCTGGAATCCCGGCTGGCGGCGTTCGCCGATCTGCTGGAGGCGCGGGTTCGGGCGGGCGCTGGAGCGGCCGGTCAAGCGTTGCTGGAACCGGTGCGGGCGCGGGTTCAGGCGGGCGTGGAGGATGCGGTGGCCGGACTGTTGCCCCAAGTGCGGGCGGAGTTGACGGCGGGGGTGCGGGATGCGGCCACGGACAGCCTGCCGGCCTTCCGCGAGGAAGTGCGCGCGGGGTTCACCGAGGCGCTGAGCGCCAGCGCCTTGCTCGACCGAACCGCGCGCGGGGTAGTGCGCACTGGTTCGTCGCTGGTCGAAAGCGGCTTGAGCCTGCTGCGGCCGCGCCCTGATGATCGCGACGAACCGCCGCGCGGAGCCGGTCGATAGCGCGTCTCCCGGGCGGGTCCGGCGTGGGTTTCAGATGTTTTTCAGCGACTCGACCAGATCGACGTAGCTTTGCATGGCTTTTTCCTGGGGCGTACCCTTCAGCTTGGCCCAGGCGTCATGCTTGGCGCGGCCCACCAGATCGGTGAATCCAGGCCGTTTGCCGGAAACGTCTCCGCTCGAACCCTGCTTGAAGCAGGCGTACAACCGCAACAGGGTATCGTTGTCGGGGCGCTTGCCCAGCGTCTTGCTGTCGGCGACGGCGGTTTGAAAGCGGGCGGCTAGATCGGACATGGCGGATGCTCTCGGGTTGGTTTGCCAGTGCGCGCCAGCTTAGTCAATCCGGATGATCGGGCGATTGCATGTAGTGGCTATAATCAAACTTCATGCGGCGCGCGGTGAAAGTCCGTGCCGGCCAATTTGTTAAAGTCGGCGCCGACCGGCCTCTCTAAAATGGCCAGGTAAATAGGGTTGCGTCGTTGCGTCGTGCTGGAACGATAAAATACTTCACTGAAAGTAATTCGGTTTCACGTTATGAATGTCGGATCAAGATCGCCCGATGATCTGGATCGATTCCCGACGTCCGATGCTCAATCATGATTTGGGATTTCCTCATGCCGAAGAACAAAGACAGCGAGCGCATCTCGGGAATTGATACCGCCTGGCTGCGAATGGAGCGCCCGACCAATTTGATGATGATCGCGGGCGTCATGGTTTTTGATCGCCCGCTGGATTACCCGCGATTGAAAGAAATCATCGAAATCCGCTTTTTGAAATATCCGCGCTTCAGGCAAAAGGTGGTGCAACAATCCGCCGGCGCGCTGTGGGAAAACGATCCTTATTTCGACATCAACCGCCATGTGCTGCGCACCGCGCTGCCGGGCCGGGCCGACAAGGCCGAGCTGCAAAATCTGGCCAGCGACTTGATGAGTACCCCGCTGGACTTCTCCAAGCCCCTCTGGCAATTCCATCTGGTCGAGGAGTATCAGGGTGGTAGCGCTTTGATTTTACGCATCCATCACTGCTACGCCGACGGCATCGCCCTGATCCAGGTGTTGCTGTCGCTGACCGATTCCACCGCCGACGCCCGCCCGGCGCGGACGGACGCGAAAGAATCTCCCGTCCACGGCGGGATCTTCCGGCGCTTCTTCGAGCCGGTGGATAAAATGTTGCACACCACCGTCAAGCTGGGACGCGGCCTGATCGAGGAAGGCGCCGGCTTGATCCTGCATCCTTCCCACGCATGGGGTTACGCCCGCAACGGCGTGCGGCTGGCGGCGGAGATCGCCCGGCTGGCCCTGCTGAGCGACGACTCCAAAACCCGCTACAAGGGGGTGCTGGGCGTGTCCAAGCGGGTCGCCTGGGCCGAACCGCTGTCGCTGCGGGAGGTGAAGACGGTCGGCAAGGCGTTGGGCGGCTCGGTGAACGACGTGCTGCTGACCTCGGTGGCGGGGGCGTTGCGCGCCTACCTGGTCGAAAAGGGCGATCCGGTTCCCGAAGATTTGCAGGTGCGGGCCGTGATTCCAGTCAATCTGCGGTCCCGCGAAAAAGCCACTCAGCTGGGCAATTTCTTCGGGCTGGTCTTCCTGGCGCTGCCGGTCGGGATCGCCAATCCGGTCGAGCGCCTGTACGAAGTGCGCCGGCGGATGGACGAGCTCAAGGAGTCCTACCAGCCGCTTCTGGCCCTGGGCCTGCTGGGCACGGTGGGCATGGGACCCAACCTGTTGCAGCAGTCGCTGCTGGATATGTTGAGCAACAAGGCCTCGGCGGTCATGACCAACGTGCCCGGTCCGCGCCAGCCGCTTTATCTGGCCGGGGCGCCGATTGCCGAGATGATGTTCTGGGTGCCGCAATCGGGCTCCATCGGCATGGGCGTCAGTATTCTCAGCTACCACGAACAGGTCCATTTCGGTCTGGCGACCGACCAGAAAATCGTCGCCGATCCGGAGGCCATCATCGGCCGCTTCGCCGGGGAGTTTGAAAAGCTGCTGTTCGTGACCCTGATGAGCCCGTGGGATCAGACGGAGGATACCCACCAGGTCGAGCCTTCCCTCAAGGCCCTGACCGGCCCGGATCGGTAAAAGCCGGTCGGTCGAGCGCGCGGCGGCGCTGTCGCGGGTTCGCGGATATCCCCGAGGGCGTGTGGCGTCGGCCAGCCCGCCTTTAGGGTGTTTATTCTAAATATTGTCACTAAACTGAACGAAAATGAGGATGGAGGCTGGCGTGAAAATATCACACGGTCCCCAGAGCGTGCACGGGAGCGTTTTATGGTCAAGAAAGCAAAGGGTAACGCCGACAGTCAGTGGACCCAGTCATCAGTGCGGGAGTCCGCCCATCTAATCTGGCTGGCCGGATTGGGGGCGTTCGCCAAGGTGAGCGCGGAAGGCGGCAAGTTGTTCGATTCGCTGGTCCAGGAAGGCGAACAAATCGAGAAGCAGACCCGTCGGGCGGCCGATACTCCACTCGAGGTGGCGCGGGACAAGACCGATGAAACGCGCACCGAGATGGCCGATACCTGGGACAAGGTCGAACAGCTCTTTGAGGACCGGTTGCTGCGGGTGCTGGGGCGGCTCGGGGTGCCCGGCCGCGATGATCTGCGCGAACTGGCCCAGAGAGTCGACGCCTTGCAGCGACATATCGACGAATTAGGCAAGGCGCGGGAAAACCAGATCTAGGAGCATCACCCAAAACCCGCGCCAGCGGGTGCGGCGGGCCATGATCGCCGCCTGGCGAGGTGGAGATCGGCGGTTTCCCACCATTTTTCCAGCAGGGTTGACGGAGGCCAAATGCTTGTTACCCAACCCGAAAGCACCGAGCGCCAGGCCAGCGGTCCCCGAATTGGGCTGGCGATGGCCGGCGGTGGGCCGGTCGGGTTGATTTACGAGATCGGCGCGCTGCGCGCGCTCGATGAGGCGCTGGACGGCATCGATTTCAATCGTCTCGATGTGTACGTGGGAGTGAGCGCCGGAGCGGTGACGGCGGCGCTGTTGGCTAACCGGATGGAAACCGGACAGATCTGCCACACGTTCATCAGCAGCGAGTCGGAGGAACATCCGCTCGATCCGCAGATCTTCCTGATGCCGGCGCTGGGCGAGTACTGGCGGCGGCTGTCGTCGGTTCCCTGGCTGCTGTGGGAAGCCTGCTGGTGCTATCTTCAAAATCCGCTCGATCTAAGTTTCCTGCAATCGCTGACCCGGCTGGGGCGGGCCCTGCCGGTCGGCTTCTTCGATAACGAACCGATTCACGAGTACCTGACGCGGATGTGGAGCGCTCCGGGTCGGACCAACGATTTTCGTCAGTTGCCCAACAAGCTGTATGTGGTGGCGGTGGATCTGGATACCGGCGAATCGGTCCAGTTTGGCGCGCCCGGTTACCAGCATGTGCCGATCTCGCGGGCGGTGCAGGCCAGCAGCGCGCTGCCGGGGCTGTACCCCCCGGTCAACATCGACGGTCGCTATTTCGTCGATGGCGCCCTGCGCAAGACCATGCACGCCTCGGTGGCCCTGCGAGAGGGGCTGGACTTGCTGCTGTGCCTCAACCCGCTGGTGCCGTTCGACGCCCGCCTGGCCGTCGAGGCCGGCCAGCCGACCCAGGTCGACCAACTGCGGGAAGGCGGCTTGCCGGCGGTGCTGTCCCAGACGTTCCGGGCCTTGATCCACTCCCGCCTGCAGGTGGGCATGCAAAAGTACGACACGGAGTTCGAACGCACCGACGTTATCCTGTTCGAGCCCAACCGCGACGACGCCAAGATGTTCTTCACCAACGTCTTCAGCTTTTCGGGCCGGCATTGGGTGTGCGAGCACGCCTATCAGACCACCCGTCGGGATCTGTTGGCCCGGCGCGAGACGCTGGAACCGATCCTGGCCCGGCACGGCATCCGGATGCGGCTGGATTTGCTGCAAGACGCCGGTCGGCATTACTACACCGGCTTGCCGGACCAGCACGGTCTGGCGACGCCGGCCCGGTACCGCGGTCCCCTGGCTCGAGACCTGCATTCAGCCCTGGACCGATTGCAGAAATGGATGGAGCCGGCGCGCGACAAACACCAGGCCCGGTAGCGTGGCGCGCGTGTCCGCTGGGTCGATCGGCCGCGCCAGGCGGGTTTAGCTCAGATATTCACGGCTGATTTGACCCAGCAGCCGACGGGCCTCGTCGTTGAGGAAGGGGCCGACCAGGGAAAGCACCTGATAGACGCCGAGGGCAAGGTGGTCGCTGTCGCTGCCTGGCGCGGCGGCGCTGGCGCGAATGCTCTGAAAGTTCAGCCAGTAGGTTGCGACCACGGCGATGTTGCGGGCCAGCGCCGCGATGTTTTCGCGGCTGGCGTTCATGACGCCCACCTCCACCAGACCCTGGCAGATGGCGGTGGCGGTATTCATCTTGCGCTCCAGGATGCGGCGGAAATGGGTTCGCAGTTTTTTATTGCGACCTAGAATGTTGTCGAGGTCGCGGTAGAGGAAGCGGTATTCCCAGATGGTTTCGAAGACCAGATGCAGGTAGAGCCACATGTCCTCCATGTCCGGGACGCGGCGCTCGGGGACTTGCAGGGTCGTTTCCATGCGCCGTTCGAACTGCTGGAACAGCAGGGCGATGATTTCGTCCTTGTTGCGGAAGTGGTAGTACAGATTGCCTGGACTGATGTCCATTTCGTCGGCGATGTGATTGGTGGTGATGCGGGGCTCGCCGCATTCGTTGAAGAGCTGCAGGCTGGTCTGCAAGATGCGGTCTCGGGTTTTCATGGGCGCCGGTGGGTCCAGACGGGGTATTAAAACAGCGGAAGGCTTGGAGTGATCCGCTAATTGTGAGTGAATTTGCATTATTTTCCAGTAATGCTCGTCCGGCCGCGAATACGAATACGACAAGAGGAGAACCCAATGGAAAAAATCTGGCTGCGGGAGTATCCGGAAGGAGTGCCGGCCGAAATCGACCTGAACGAGTTTGCATCCCTGAAAGATATTCTGGAAAAAAGCTGTCGGCGTTTCGCCGATTTGCCGGCCTATTCCAACATGGGCGCGACCCTGCGCTATCGGGACATCGACCGGTTCAGCCGCGATTTCGGCGCTTATCTGCAAGGGCTAGGGCTGGGCAAGGGCGAGCGGGTCGCCATCATGATGCCCAACGTCCTGCAATATCCGATCGCCTTGTTCGGTGCGTTGCGGGCCGGCCTGACGGTGGTCAACGTCAACCCGTTGTATACGCCGCGCGAGCTGGAGCATCAGCTCAAGGACTCCGGCGCGGCCGCCATCGTCATCATTGAGAATTTCGCCCACACCTTGCAGGAGGTGCTGAGCAGGACGCCGATCAAGACTGTCGTCACCACTCAGTTGGGCGATCTGCTCCCGTTCCCCAAGCGCACGCTGGTCAATTTCGTGGTCAAGCACGTCAGGAAAATGGTGCCGGCCTGGCGCATTCCAGGCGCCGTGCCGTTCCGACGGGCGCTGGCGCGGGGCGCGGGGCAAACCCTGGGGGACGTGCCGCTGGGGCATGAGGATCTGGCGTTCCTGCAATACACCGGCGGCACCACCGGCGTATCCAAGGGCGCGATGCTGACCCACGGCAATCTGGTGGCGAACCTTCAACAGGCCTCGGCTTGGCTCAGCCCCTGCTCCAGGCCGGCCGAGGAGACCATCATCACCGCCCTGCCGCTGTATCACATTTTTTCGTTGACCGCCAACTGCCTGACTTTCATGAAGGTGGGCGGTCACAATATTCTGATCACCAACCCCCGCGACATGCCGGGTTTCGTCAAGGAGTTGGGCAAGATCCGATTTACCGCCATCACCGGCGTGAACACGCTGTTTAACGGCCTGTTGAACGCCCCCGGCTTCGAGCAGCTCGATTTCGGCGCGCTCAAGATCAGCCTGGGCGGCGGCATGGCGGTGCAGCGGGCGGTGGCGGAAAATTGGAAGCGGGTGACCGGCACGCCGCTGATCGAGGCCTACGGCCTGACCGAAACCTCGCCGGCGGCCTGTATCAACCCGCTGACGCTCGGTGAATACAACGGCAGCATCGGCCTGCCGATTCCGTCCACCGAACTGTCGGTGCGCGACGACGAGGGCCGCGAGCTGGGCATCGGCGCGGATCAGGTCGGCGAGATTTGCATCCACGGCCCGCAGGTGATGCACGGGTACTGGAACCGGCCCGAAGAGACCGCCAAGGTCATGACCCCCGACGGTTATCTTCGTACCGGCGACTTGGGCTATGTCGACGAGCGCGGCTACGCCCGGATCGTGGACCGCAAGAAGGACATGATCCTGGTGTCCGGGTTCAACGTCTATCCCAACGAGGTCGAGGACGTGGTCGCCTTGCATCCGGGCGTGCTGGAATCTGCTGCGGTCGGCGTGCCGGACGAGAAGTCGGGCGAGGCGGTCAGGATCGTGGTGGTGGCCAAGGATCCGGCGCTGACCGCCGAGGCTTTGATCGAACACTGCCGCCAGCACCTGACCAGCTACAAGGTGCCGCGGCAGGTCGAGTTCCGCGCCGAACTGCCCAAGACCAACGTCGGCAAAATCCTGCGGCGGCTGCTGCGGGAGGGATAGGCAAGAGGCCCTCGCCCCGGCCCGGCCCGGCCCGGCCCGAGGGCGTGTTTCAGGCCGCAGCCGCCGGGCGGGTGGCGACAACCTGCTCCAGCCAGTTCAGCAGGGGGTCGGCCGCCTCGCGCCAGCTGAGTTCCAGCATCATGGCGTGCGCCATGTCGGGAACGATTTGGGCTTCGGTGCGGTAGAAACGGGCGGTTTCCCGCACCATCGCCGGCGAGATGAAGACATCGTTCTGTGCGCCCTGCACCAGGATCGGCAACCGTAGCTGTTCCGGCTTCAAGCGCAATGGGTTGATACCCATCATGTCCAGCGACACCACTTGCGATTCCGCCTGCACGTAGTCGAAATACTTCCGGAGCTTTGCAAGGGGCATGTCCTGGGAAAACAGCAGCCGCCGCATCATCTCGGGCGAGCCAACGCTGGGACCGAGCAGGGAGAACAGCACCATCTGCTGGAACAGGAACGGATGCCGCATCGCCATGTGCAGGTTGCTCGGCAGCAGACCCTGCGGTGGCACCGAGGCCATCAGCGCCGCGCCCGGTATCTCGGGATGGGTTTCCAGGTATTTCTGAACCACCATGCCGCCCATCGAATGTCCGACCAGCACCGGCGGGGCCGTCAGGGTCGCCGCTGCCTGGGCCAGGTCGGCGACGTAATCGGTCAGCCGCCAGGTGTGCAGGTGCTGGTGGCCCTCGCTGAGACCGTGGCCGCGCAAGCTGACGGCGTGCGCCTCATAACCCTGCCGGGTGAAGTAGGGCAGGAAGTTTTCATCCCAGATGCGGGCGTCCGAGAACGAGCCGTGCACGAACAACAACGGGGTCGGTTTGGGCGTGGTTTCCGGATAGCGGCTGATCAGGTCCAGCTTCATGACTATGATTCCTGTGGGGTGAAAAGGGACGGTCGGAGGGAGTGATCGGCCGACCGGCGGGGTACGGGCCGGCGACGGCTGAAAGGATCGCCGCTCCAGACCCGGATGGAATCTCCTCAGCGCCACGCCACGGTTTCCACCCAGATCAATTCGCAGGCGCCGTCGCCGGTATCCTCGCGGCTCAGCGAACTGCGCCAGTGCCAGCCGTCGTCGCGGCGAGCTTCGACCAAATAGCCGCGCAAGCTGACGATATGGCCGGGGCGGATCGATTTCAACTGGTCGGCGATGTAGCCGGTTGCGGGAATCAGGTGCATGTTGGCGCTGTGGGTTTCGATGTCCCGGCGCGGGATGAAAAAATCGTTGACGTGCCAGTAATAGAAGCGGTGGCGTTGTTGGATCTCGATTCGCCCCAGCACGCTGCTGTCCGACATCGGCCCCCAACCGAGCGCCAGATCGAGCGGCGAGAGATCCGCGCCGCCGTCGAAGCGGTAATCCTCCCGGGCCAGCACCCGGGCTTCGAGCGTGAATTCCGCCAGCGCCTTGATGTGATAGCGGTCTTTTTGAAAGACCGGCGCCCCGGCGTCGAGCATCTGCTGCGAGGGCGGGTCCGGCGCCAGCACGCCCGGCGACCGCTCGATGGGACGGTCGCTCCAGGCCCAGTAGGCGCCCAGCGCGCAGACTAGCAGTAACCATCCCAGACGGCGCATCGGCTAGGGCTCCCCGTGGCCGGTGGGCATCCGGTCGGTTTCACGGTCTGGCCCCTGCGCCGGGTCCCCGATGTCGATGGCGGTGATCGCGCAGCGCAGACGACCGCGGCCCAGCAGGGTTTCCACCGAATCGCCGATCTGAAACTGGTCGGCCCGCCGCGCGATCGCGCCGTCCGGATACCGGCGCACGATCGCGTAGCCGCGCTTCAGGGTTTCCAGCGGGCTTAGGGCATGTAGCCCGACGCTCAGGTTTTGCAGGTATTGGGAGGCGCCCTGCAGGCGTTGGCGCAGCGCCTGTCGCAAGCGCTGATCCAATTCATCCAGTCGCTGGGCGCGATCCCGCAGGCGGCGATGCGGTTGCAACCGCGCCAACCGTTCCGCCAACGAGCTCAGCCGCTGGCGTCGCTCGTTCGAGCAACGCTGCGACGCCCGCTCCAGCCGCTCGGCCAGCAGACGGATCGCGCGCAGTAATTCCCGCCGGTCGGGGCTGGCCAGTTCGGCCGCCGCCGTGGGGGTGGGCGCGCGCAGGTCGGCGGCGAAGTCGGCGAGGGTGACGTCGGTTTCGTGGCCGATGCCGGCCACCAGCGGAACGGCGCAGTCCGCGATCGCCCGGGCCACGATTTCTTCGTTGAATGCTTGCAAGTCTTCCAGCGAACCGCCGCCGCGCACCAGCAGCACTATTTCGCAGTCCTGGCGCGCGGACGCCAGTCGGATGGTGGCGGCAATGCGTTCCGCCGCACCGTCGCCCTGTACCGGCACGGGATAAAGCAGGACCGGCAGGTGAGGACAGCGGCGGCGCAGGGTGGTCAGCACGTCGCGCAGCGCCGCGCCGGTGGGCGAGGTGATCACGCCGATTCGCCGAGGAAAGCGGGGCAGCGGTTTTTTACGGTTCGGGGCAAACAGACCTTCCCGTTCCAGGCGTAGCCGCAGTTCGTCGTAAGCCCGCCGTAGCACGCCGGCGCCGGCTTCCTCCAGATGGTCGACCGCGATCTGAAAGTCGCCGCGCGGTTCGTACAGGCTGACCCGACCCCGCAGCAACACCTGCTGGCCGTTGCGCGGGCAGTCGCGGAACAGCAGGGCGCGGTTCTGAAACAGCGCGCAGCGAATTTGCGCCTTGGCGTCCTTGAGCGAGAAGTAGAGGTGGCCGGAGGACGGGCGGGACAGGTTGGAGACCTCGCCCCGCACCCAGACATCGGGAAAATGATTTTCCAGCAGCCACCGAACCGCTTGCGACAGCTCGGAAACGGTGTGCGCGTTGCGGCGAGACGGTATCAAGGCGTTCAAATCCAGTATCGATATTTTTTTGTCATTCCGGCCAGCCGTTTTCGCTGACCAGTTCACCCAGCGGTTGACGCCGCGCCCAGCCTTCCTGTTCCAGCATCGGTTTGTCATAGAACTGTTCGACCGGTCCCAGGCATAGCACCGCCACGGGTCGCGCGCCCGGCGGCATCCGCAGCAGATCGGCCAGCGCGTTGGGGTCGAACAGCGATACCCAGCCCATTCCCAGCCCCTCGGCCCGCGCCGTCAGCCACAGGTTTTGAATGGCGCAGGCCACCGAAGCCAGGTCCATCTCCGGCAGCGTGCGCCGGCCGAAGATATACCGCTCGCGTCCGTCCATCAGCGCCGCCACCAGCACTTCCGCGCAATCCAGCACGCCCTCGACCTTGAGGCGCATGAACTCGTCCTCGCGCTCGCCCAGGGCGCGGGCGGTGCGGATGCGTTCCTCGTCGATCTGGGCGTGAAGGGCTCGCCGCAAGGCGGCGTCGGTAATGCGGACAAAACGCCACGGCTGCATGAATCCCACGCTCGGCGCTTGATGGGCGGCCGCCAGCAGGCGCGTGAGTTGTTCTTCCGGGATATGACCGCGCTGGAAATGACGCATGTCCCGGCGCAAGGCAATAGCTTTGTACACCGCGCTGATTTCAGCATCGCTGAATCGGTGCGCCAGAGTGAAGGTCGGGATATCGTCCGTGCTGGAAAAGAGTGGATCGGTGGCGGTCATGGTGGTTTTCAAAGTGTCTTGCCAGTGTCGGGAAAATGCCGAGGGTATTCGCGCTGACGTCGTTCCGGCCCGGGTCGGTTTGGCTGATTTCCTTTTACCGGGCCGGTGTCATGACATAAACTTGTCCGCTTATTTTCGCCAAGTCTTGAGGTCCCGCCATGCGAATCGTTCAAGAAGCCCTGACCTTCGATGATGTCCTGCTGCTTCCCGCGTATTCCGCGGTGCTGCCCAAGGATGCCAACCTCAAGACACAACTGACTCGCGCCATCAGCCTCAACATCCCGCTGGTGTCGGCGGCGATGGACACGGTCACCGAATCGCGGCTGGCCATCGCCCTGGCTCAGGAAGGCGGTATCGGCATTATCCACAAGAACATGCCCGTTGAGAAACAGGCGCAGGAAGTGCGGCGGGTGAAAAAGTACGAAACCGGGGTGATCAACGACCCCATCGTCACCGGAACGCACGCCAGCATCCGCGAAGTGCTGGCGCTGACTCGCGCCCACCATATCTCCGGCGTGCCGGTGGTCGATGGCGAGGATCTGGTCGGGATCGTGACCAGTCGCGACCTGCGTTTCGAGTACAACATGGATGCTCCGGTTAGCACCATCATGACCCCGAAGGAACGGTTGGTGACGGTGCGGGAAGGCGCGAGCCGTCAGGAAATCGTCGCCCTGCTGCATAAGCATCGTATCGAAAAAGTGTTGGTGATCAATGAGCGCTTCCAGTTGCGCGGCATGATTACGGTGAAGGATATCCAGAAATCCAGCGACTTCCCGCTGGCCTGCAAGGACGAATGGGGGCGTTTGCGCGCCGGCGCGGCGGTGGGCACCGGCGGCGACACCGAGGAGCGGGTGGCGGCCCTGGTGAGCGCCGGCGCCGACGTGCTGGTGGTGGACACCGCCCACGGCCATTCCCGCAACGTGCTGGATCGGGTGCGTTGGGTCAAGCAGCATTTTCCCCAGGTGCAGGTGATCGGCGGCAACATCGCCACCGCCGCCGCCGCCCGCGATCTGGTGGAGGCGGGCGCGGACGCGGTCAAGGTCGGCATCGGCCCCGGCTCGATCTGCACCACCCGCATCATCGCCGGGGTCGGCGTGCCGCAGATCAGCGCCGTGGCCAACGTCGCCGAGGCGCTGCACGATTGCGACGTGCCGGTGATCGCCGACGGCGGCGTGCGCTATTCCGGCGATTTGGCCAAGGCCATCGCCGCCGGCGCCCATTCGGTCATGATCGGCAGTCTGTTCGCCGGTACCGAGGAAGCGCCCGGCGAGGTGGAACTCTATCAGGGACGGTCCTATAAATCTTACCGCGGCATGGGTTCGATCGGCGCCATGACCCAGCAGCACGGCTCCAGCGACCGTTATTTTCAGGAGGGCAGCGCGGTGGAGAAACTGGTGCCGGAAGGTATCGAGGGCCGGGTGCCCTACAAGGGCAGCGTGCTGGCCATCATCAATCAAATGATGGGTGGGTTGCGCTCCAGCATGGGCTACGTCGGCTGTCGGGATATCGCCGAGATGCGCGTCAAGCCGGCGTTTACCCGAGTGACGAGCGCCGGAATGCGCGAAAGCCATGTCCACGACGTGAGTATCACCAAGGAAGCACCGAACTACCGGGTGGATTGAACATGACTGCTCGCGACATCCACCTCGACCCCATTCTGATTCTCGACTTCGGCTCGCAGTACACCCAACTGATCGCCCGCCGGGTGCGGGAGATCGGGGTCTACTGCGAAATTCAGCCTTGCGACGCCGACCCGGCGGTATTGAGCGCGTTTCGCCCACGGGGGGTCATCCTGTCGGGGAGCCCCGAATCGACCACGGTGGCCGACGGACCACGCATCCCCCAGATCATCCTGGATTTGGAGACGCCGCTGCTGGGCATCTGCTACGGCATGCAGGCCATGGCGATGCAACTCGGCGGTCGGGTGGAGTCGTCCGATCATCAGGAATTCGGCTACGCCCAAGTCCGGGCCCACGCCCATTCCACCCTGCTGCGCGACATCGAGGATCACGCCAGCCCGGAAGGCTACGGCCTGCTGGATGTGTGGATGAGTCACGGCGACCGGGTGATCGAACCGCCGCCCGGTTTCATCCGCATTGCCAGCACTGAGACCTGCCCCATCGCCGGCATGGCCGACGAGCACAGGCGTTGGTACGGTGTACAGTTTCATCCGGAGGTAACGCACACCCGCCAGGGCGAGCGCATTCTGCGCCGTTTCGTGCGGGACATCTGCGGCTGCTCGCCGTTGTGGACCACCGGCAACATCATTGAGGACGGCATCGCCGCTATTCGTGCGCAGGTGGGCGGCGACGAGGTGCTGTTGGCGCTGTCCGGCGGGGTGGATTCCTCGGTGGTGGCGGCACTGTTGCACCGAGCCATCGGCGACCAGTTGACCTGTGTATTCGTGGATACCGGCCTGCTGCGCTTGCACGAGGGCGATCAGGTGATGGCGACCTTTGGTCAGCATCTCGGGGTACGGGTGATTCGGGTGGACGCTGGAGAGCGTTTTCTGAGCGCCCTGGTGGGCATTAGCGACCCCGAGCAAAAGCGCAAGATCATCGGCGGGTTGTTTGTGGCGATCTTCGAGGAAGAAGCCGCCAAGCTGCGCGATATCCAATGGTTGGCCCAGGGCACCATCTATCCCGATGTGATCGAATCGGCCGGCGCCAAGACCGGCAAGGCCCACGTCATCAAATCCCATCATAATGTCGGTGGCCTGCCGGCGGCGATGCGGATGAAGCTGGTCGAGCCGCTGCGCGAGTTGTTCAAGGACGAGGTGCGCCGGTTAGGGGTGGAGCTGGGGCTGCCATCCGAGATGGTTTACCGCCATCCGTTTCCGGGGCCGGGGCTGGGGGTGCGCATTCTGGGCGAGGTGCGGGGGGAATATGCCGAGCCGCTGCGTCGGGCCGACCATATTTTCATCGAGGAGCTGCGCCGGGACGAGTTATACGGCCGGGTCAGCCAGGCGTTTGCGGTGTTCCTGCCGGTCAAGTCGGTGGGGGTGATGGGCGACGGTCGTCGCTACGATTACGTGATCGCCTTGCGCGCGGTCGAGACGGTGGATTTCATGACCGCCCGCTGGGCGCATTTACCCTACGAGTTTT
This sequence comes from Candidatus Competibacteraceae bacterium, assembly GCA_027492875.1. Lineage (GTDB taxonomy): Bacteria > Pseudomonadota > Gammaproteobacteria > Competibacterales > Competibacteraceae > Competibacter. Next base: position 29,638 of record JAPUDV010000063.1, read on the forward strand.
TGGATCGGGTATCGCGGCGCATCATCAACGAAGTGCGCGGCATCTCGCGGGTGGTCTACGACGTGTCCGGCAAGCCGCCGGCCACGATTGAGTGGGAATGAGCCCCGCGCCGGCCACGGGCGGGCCGCCAGGTAGGGATGCGGACGAAGAGAGCAGCGCGCCGGGCGCCGAGCAGGATCGGTATTGGATGGGTCGGGCGCTGGATCTGGCGCGGCGGGCGGCGGCGGCCGGCGAGGTGCCGGTCGGTGCGGTGCTGGTGCGGGGGGGCGAGGAGATCGGCGAGGGCTGGAACCGGCCGATCGGTGGTTGCGATCCGACCGCCCACGCCGAAATGCTGGCGCTGCGGGCGGCGGCGGCGCGGATCGGCAACTATCGTTTGGCGGGCAGCACGCTGTACGCAACGCTGGAACCCTGCCCGATGTGCGCCGGCGCTCTCGTGCATGCGCGGGTGGCGCGGGTGGTGTTCGGCGCCGCCGATCCGCGCGCCGGCGCGGCCGGTACCGTGTTCGACCTGCTGCAATCCCCCGTGCTCAATCATCGGTGCGCGGTGACGGGTGGCGTTCTGGCCGGGGAGTGCGGGCTGGTGTTGCGGGAATTTTTCCGCGTCCGCCGGCTTAAACCCGATCCACCCGCGCCCGGCGAGGAGTGCCCGCTCAGCGCTGGTTGAATCCGCTGCTCTCTTGGCTGGGTGGCTGCTGCCACCAGGGCTGCGGCGCTTCCAGTTCGCTGCGCCGGAATTCTTCCTGCCGTTGCCGTTCGGTTTGCTGGCGGCGTATTTCTTCCCGCAAGGCCTGTTCTTCCTGTTCTCGCTGCTTGGCCAGTTGGGTTTCGCGACGCAGGCTGAGCAGCGCCTGATCGTTAGGTATGGCGCGTAGCCCGCGGTTGAGGTAGGACAGACTTTCGTCTGGTTGTCCCTGTCGCAGGCTCTGTTCCGCCGCGTTCTGGTAGTAGGCCGCAATGCGTTGGATGCCCGCGAGCGCCACCGGGTTTTCAGGCTGTAGTTCCAGCACGCGCCGATAGGTGCTCAATGCGTTGCCGCTGGTGGGAGCGGTGATCCGACGGCTATCCATTTGTTGCTGGGCTTCGGCGAGCAACTGCTCGATTTCCGCTTGCGGCGTTGGGGCAGGGGGGGCTGGTTCCTCGGCGGGAGGCGCGGCTGGCGTTTCGGTGGATGCGGTTTGGTTGTCCGGTGCGTCCGGCCGAGGTTCCGGAGTGGTCGGAGGCGCGTCGGGGTCGCTGGCGAGATTCGCGGCCGGGGCGGGCGGCGAGCCAGCGAGAGCGACGGGCACGGCGGTCGGCTGAGATGAAGGCTCTCGCGGTTGGGTGGGTCGGGAGAGTGGCGCCACCGCCGCCGCGAGCGGTTTGTAAATCCCTTCGCCGCCGAGCGACCGCGGCAGTTCATGCACGAACGGAATTTGCCAGAGAAAGAGAAGACCGGTCGCGCAGGCGGCTAGGACCGCGCCCATGTAAACGGCAAAGTGCCGCAGCCACCTGAAAAAGCCCGACGGCAAGGCCGTTCCAATGGTTTCGGAGGGTGCTCCGTCATCGCTCGTCGGCGGGCTGTCCGGAAAATGGGGGTCGGCGGTAGAGGGTGCCAGTTTCATCGCGTCAGTACGGCGGGGTAAACGATGCGCCCGCCGGACGGTTCGCGTGACCGGGCTTCGGCGGGAATTTCGCGTGGGGATTGGCAAAATTGCTCCATGCGGTAGAATATAAAGCTGTTCCGCATTCGCTCCAAGCGATTCTTCCCGGAGAGGTACCGAAGCGGTCATAACGGCGCCGACTCGAAATCGGATGGGGGCTTAACCGCCCCACAAGGGTTCGAATCCCTTCCTCTCCGCCAATTCAAGCAGTTTGACCTTTCACCGGCTGTCGGTTTCGACCACGGTTTTGGACCGTGACGAAAACGTAGTGATGGTTTCCGCGAAGGGCCGTGGCGACTCGACGCTCAGATGAGCGTAGCGCAATGCCCTCACTTAACGTCTTGTCCGGATCAATCGGCATCCCCCGCGCGGAATGTCGGCGATGTTCTTGGTAAAAGTCATATCGCCGAATCGGGCCGTGTTGAAGCAGGACACGGGTCTTGCGGCGCCGTCACTCCGACCCGGGCGACGTCGGCCGCGCCCGTCGAACCCGCGGCAATAGTTCGCCCAGAAAATCCCGGTGGAACGCCGCCCAGATCAGGATCGGCGTCACCGCTGGCAGGATCAAGTACCCCAGTTGATAAGCAAGAACCAACAACTCCCGCGTCAACGGCGTGGTGCCCATCTGTAGAGCGACGGCGGGGTCCATGTCAAAGACCAGCGTTTTGAGCGCCTCGCAGGCCACGCCCCAGACCGGTACCGGTAACAGCAACAAGCCGCCCATGACTGCGCGGTACAGCTTTTCGCCCCAAGCCGTCGGCGCCGCCAAGGTCAGCGCCAGCAGCAGCGGCAAGCCGTAGGTGTACTTCAGCGCGTTGATCGTGAACAGCAATTGTCCGTGCGTGCCGGGTGGCGTCGAACCGTCCGCCGACGTGGCCATGACGAACCGGGTGACGATATCGACCGTCGTGCCCCGTGGCTCGACGGCGGCGATGGCGTGCGGGAACACATGGCCGAGGACGAAATGAGCCCAGCCCGCGACCGGCATCAACAGCAGCGGCGCCAGCACGGACCAGAATACGAACAGCGGCGCCAGCCACAACAGCGTGTGGAGGAGGAATCGATCGATCGGGCGGCGCGGCATCATGGCGAGACCGTCGGCGTGGAGAGCGGCTCCTTGACCGCCGGCAGCATCCGCACCCACAGCAGGTAGACGATGAGGCCATCCAGCATGATCAGCGCCTGCCACAGATAAAGGTGCGCCCATTCAAACCAGACCGGATTCCATTGCAGCAGATAAAACAGGCTGATGATTCGAACCACGTTCAGGATTTGAATGGCCAAAACACCGAGCGCGAGCCCGATGAACTTCTGTTTCCAGCCCGCCGGCGTGGCGGCGATGGCGGCCAATACGACGATCATCGCCTCGACTCCGTTGCAGCCGGGCTGAATGCTCACCGACGCTCCAGTCGTCATGTTGCTCAGCACGATGCCTTGGGCCTGCACCGTGCCATCGAAGGTTTGGAGCACGACGGCGCTCGCCTGGGCCACCGCCGCAGTGAATGGCTGGATCACCCAAACCTGTACCGGCTCCAACAATTCGATGATGAACAGTATTATAAGAAGTATGGCGAAAACAATTAATTGCATGATGCGCGGGCCTCTTGAATCGATCCGGATATCAGCCGGACACGAGGACGAGTCGATCGCCGTCCTGCATAAATTCCAAAGGCTATCTTAGCGCGTCGCAAAGGTTTTTCCCCCTCCGAATTCCCGGATGCGCTCCGGTGCGCGGCCGGGCGAATACGGCCATGACAGCCGCCCGAACTCCCGCCCCCGGCTGTGCTAAAATTCACCGCTTCATGGTCGCCCCAGCGGCCAAGCCGGGTGCTGACGAGGGTTCCGCATGACTGAAATTGCCAAAGAAATCCTGCCGGTCAATCTGGAAGACGAAATGCGGCAGTCCTATCTCGATTACGCCATGAGCGTGATCGTCGGGCGGGCGCTGCCGGACGTGCGCGACGGACTGAAACCGGTGCATCGGCGGGTGCTGTTCGCCATGAGCGAACTGGGCAACGAGTGGAACAAACCGTACAAGAAATCCGCCCGCGTGGTCGGCGACGTGATCGGTAAGTACCACCCGCACGGCGATTCCGCGGTCTACGACACCATCGTGCGCATGGCGCAGCCCTTTTCCCTGCGCTACATGCTGGTGGACGGGCAGGGCAACTTCGGCAGCATCGACGGCGACGCCCCAGCCGCGATGCGCTACACCGAGGTGCGCATGGCCCGCGTCGCCCACGAACTGCTGGCCGACCTCGACAAGGAAACGGTCGATTTCGTTCCCAATTACGACGAGTCGGAGCGCGAGCCGTCGGTCTTCCCGACCCGCTTGCCCAACCTGCTGGTCAACGGCTCTTCCGGCATCGCCGTCGGCATGGCCACCAACATCCCGCCGCACAACCTGACCGAGGTGGTGGATGCCTGCGTGGCGCTGATCGACGACCCGGCGCTGAACATCGCCGAGCTGATGCGCTACATTCCGGGGCCGGATTTTCCCACCGCCGCGCTGATCAACGGCGCCAGCGGCATCCGCGAAGCCTACGAGACCGGTCGCGGCCGGGTGCGGATGCGCGCCAGGACCGAAATCGAAATCGACGAGCTGCGCAACCGGCAGGCGATCATCGTCACCGAGCTGCCCTATCAGGTCAACAAGGCCCGGCTGATCGAGAAAATCGCCGAACTGGTCAAGGACCGCAAGCTGGAGGGCATCGCCGAACTGCGCGACGAATCCGATAAGGACGGCCTGCGCATCTATATCGAGCTACGGCGCGGCGAGACCGCCGAGGTGGTGCTGAACAATCTGTTCCTGCACACCTCGCTGCAATGCGTGTTCGGCATCAACATGGTGGCGTTGGTCGAGGGCCAGCCGCGCCTGCTTAACCTCAAGCAGATCCTGGAAGCCTTCCTGGCGCATCGCCGCGAGGTGGTGGTGCGGCGCACAGTCTTCGATTTGCGCAAGGCCCGCGAGCGCGCCCACATCGTCGAGGGGCTGGCGGTGGCGCTGGCCAACATCGATCCCCTGATCGCGTTGATCCGCGCCGCCGCCGACCCCGCCGCCGCCCGCGCCGCGCTGCTGGAGCAGGTCTGGACGCCGGGTTCGGTCATCGATCTATTGGCCCGCTCCGGCGCGGCGACGTCGCGGCCGGACGACCTGCCGGCGGAATGTGGCCTGAACGAGGCCGGCTACCGGCTGTCACCGGCTCAGGCGCAGGCGATTCTGGATTTGCGGTTGCACCGGTTGACCGGACTGGAACAGCGCAAGCTGCTGGACGAGTACCAGGATCTATTGGCCCGCATCCAGGACTACCTGGAGATCCTCACCGTGCCGGAGCGCTTGACGGCGGTGATCCGCGCCGAACTGCTGGATCTGCGCGCCCAGTATGGCGACGCCCGCCGCACCCAGATTCTGCCCGACGAACAGAACCTGAATCTCGAAGACCTGATCAACGAAGAGGCCATGGTGGTCACGCTGTCGCATGCCGGCTACGTCAAGTCGCAGCCCTTGTCGTTGTACCGGGCGCAAAAACGCGGCGGGCGCGGCCGGGCGGCCACCACCTTCAAGGAAGAAGATTTCGTCGACAAGCTGTTTGTCGCCAGCACCCACGACACCATTCTTTGCTTCTCCAATTGCGGCAAGGTGTACTGGAAGAAGGTCTACGAGTTGCCGCAGGCCAGCCGAACCGCGCGCGGTCGCCCCATCGTCAATCTGTTGCCGCTGGAAGAGGGCGAACGGATCAACGCGGTGCTGGCGGTGCGCGAGTTCGGCGACGATCATGACGTGTTCTTCGCCACCGCCAACGGTACGGTCAAGAAGACGCCGTTATCGGCCTATTCCCGGCCACGTCCCAGCGGCATCATCGCGATCGACCTGCGCGAGGGCGACCAGTTGGTCAACGTGGCGCTGACCCACGGTCAGAGCGATGTGATGCTGTTCACCGATGCCGGCAAGGTGCTGCGTTTCGCCGAGACCGAGGTGCGCGACATGGGCCGCTCCGCCTGCGGGGTGCGCGGTATTCGCTTGGGCGCCGAGCAGAAGGTTATCGCCCTGATCGTGGTGGGTGAAGGTACGGTGCTGACCGCCACCGAGAACGGTTACGGCAAGCGCACTCCGGTCGATGACTATCCGCGCCGGGGCCGAGGCGGCCAGGGCGTCATTTCCATTCAAACCTCCGAGCGCAACGGCCGGGTCACCGGTGCGGTGCAGGTCCAGAACGACCACGACATCATGCTGATTACCGACGGGGGCACGCTGGTGCGTACCCGGGTCGAGGAAATTTCGCTGGTGAGCCGCAACACCCAGGGCGTGAAGCTGATCAGCTTGCAAGGCGATGAGAAACTGGTCGGGGTCGAGAAAATTGAAAGCATCAGCGAGGTGGACGTCCCCGGTGATGTATCGGTCGATGACGAAAGCGCGCCGCCGGAAGACGCCCAGGACGACGAGGGGCCGGCGGCATGAATGAAGCGGACAGCCTGCGCGCGCTGCGCGAGCACATCGATGCACTGGACCGGCAAATCCAGACGCTGATCTCCGAGCGGGCGCGTTGCGCGCAGCAAGTGGGTGCGATCAAGCAGGCCGCTGGCGCCACCGGCAATTTTTACCGCCCCGAACGCGAGGCGCAGGTGTTGCGCCGGGTGATCGAAACCAATCCGGGGCCGCTGAGCAGCGAGGAAATGGCCCGGCTGTTCCGCGAGATCATGTCGGCCTGCCTGGCGCTGGAAGAGCCGCTGCGCATCGCCTTTCTCGGCCCGGAAGGCACCTTTACCCAGGCGGCGGCGCTGAAACACTTCGGCAAATCCATCCACAGCATCCCCTTGCGGGCCATCGATGAGGTGTTCCGCGAAGTCGAGGCCGGCTCCGCCGACTACGGCGTGGTGCCGGTGGAAAACTCCACCGAGGGGGTGGTCAACCACACCCTGGACATGTTTCTGCAATCGCCGTTGCGGGTTTGTGGCGAGGTGCAGATTCGTATCAACCATCACCTGATCACCCGCGCCGTCGATCTGGCGACCATCCGTCGCATCTATTCCCACCGGCAGTCGCTGGCACAGTGCCGCGAATGGCTGGATGCGAATTTGCCCCGGATCGAGCAGATCGAGGCGAGCAGCAACGGCGAGGCGGCGTTGCGGGTGCGCGACGAGGCGGACGCGGCGGCGATTGCCGGGCAGTGCGCGGCGGACGTCTATCAGTTGCCGACCCTGGTGCGTAACATCGAGGACGAGCCGAACAACACCACGCGCTTCCTGATCATCGGCACCCAGCCGATCGCCCCGTCCGGCGACGACAAGACCGCGCTGCTGGTGGCCTCGCTCAATCGGCCCGGCGCGCTGTTCAATCTGTTGGAACCCCTGGCCCGGAACAAGGTCAGCATGAACCGCATCGAGTCGCGGCCCTCGCGGCGCGGCATGTGGGATTACGTGTTCTTCATTGATCTGGATGGCCATGCTCAGGACGAGCCAGTGGCCAGTACGCTGACCGAATTGCGCGAGCAGGCCAGCCTGTTCCGGGTGCTGGGCTCGTATCCCAAGGGCGTGCTTTGAGGTCGATGGGCGGCGGGCAGAATTTTCCCTCCCTGGATGAAAGGGGATCGGCGTTTGGCGTCGAGTTGGTTTGAACACGGCGGTGTCCCACTGCCTTGATATGAGAAGCGATCTTCAAGCTCGAAGGAACTCATTCCCCATGACCTGTGATTTCCTCTCCCTCGCCGCCCCCGGCGTGCGCACCCTGCAACCCTATCAGCCCGGCAAGCCGGAGAGTGAATTGCGGCGGGAATACGGCCTGAGCGATATCGTCAAGCTGGCCTCCAACGAGAATCCGCTCGGTCCCAGCCCCAGAGCCATGAGCGCCGTGCGGGAAGCACTCGGCCATCTGGCCCGTTATCCCGACGGTAACGGTTTCGAACTCAAGGCGGCGCTGTCCGCCAAGCTCGGCATCTCCACCTCGGCGCTGACGCTCGGCAACGGCTCCAACGACGTGCTGGAACTGGCGGCGCGAGCGTTTCTGACGCCGGAGCACGAGGCGGTGTTCTCCGAACACGCTTTCGCTGTGTATCCCATTGTTACCCAGGCCATCGGCGCGACCGCGCGCGTCGCCAAGGCCAATCCGCCCGACCATGCGATGCCTTACGGCCACGATCCGGCGGCCCTGCTGGCGTCGATCGGTGATCGGACTCGGGTGATGTTGATCGCCAATCCCAACAATCCCACCGGCACCTGGCTGAAGGCGGCGGAACTGGAAGCCTTGCTGGAAGCCGTGCCCGCGCGGGTCATCGTGGTGGTGGATGAGGCGTATCACGAATATGTCGAAGCCGAGGCGGACTGTCCCAACGCCCTGAATTGGCTCGACCGTTTCCCCAACCTCATCGTCACCCGCACCTTCTCCAAGGCTTACGGCTTGGCCGGGCTGCGGGTCGGGTACGCGGTTTCCCATCCTCAGGTGGCCGATCTGTTGAATCGGGTGCGCCAACCGTTCAACGTCAATAGCTTGGCGTTGGTTGCGGCGGCGGCGGCGCTGGATGATGTCGAGCACTTGGATCGCGGTCGAGCGACCAACCGTACCGGCATGAAGCAGTTACAGGATGCTTGTCGGCAATGGGGTTTGAGCTGGCTGCCATCGGCCGGCAACTTCCTGTGCGTGGATCTGAACCAGCCGGGACGGGAGGTATTCGTGGAGTTGCTGAAGCGCGGTGTCATTGCCCGTCCGGTGGACAACTACGGCTTGCCGCGCCATCTGCGGATCAGCATCGGTACCGAAGCGGAAAACGCCCGCTGGATCGAAGCCATGCACGGCATATTGCGAGGTTGATATGGCGACGGAGCGACCGTTGATCCAGCGCTTGTGCGTGATCGGTGTCGGCCTGATCGGAGGCTCGCTGGCCCGCGCGCTCAGGCAGGCGGGCGAAGTGGGCGAGGTGATCGGTTCTGGGCGTGGCGAAGACAATCTGTGCGCCGCCGTGCGATTGGGCGTGGTAGACCGTTACGACACCGATCCCACTCGCGCGGTGGCCGATGCCGATGTAGTGGTGGTTGCCGTGCCGCTGGGCGCCATCGAGCCGGTACTGCGCGCCATCGTTCCGCATTTGGCCCCCGCTGCGGTGATGACCGATGTCGGCAGCGCCAAGGGCAGCGTGGTGGCAGACGTCGAGCGGATTTACGGCCATATCCCGCCGCATTTCGTGCCCGGCCATCCCATCGCCGGCACCGAGCAGAGCGGGGTGGAGGCTTCGTCCGCCACCCTGTTTCAAGGCCGGCGGGTGATTCTGACCCCGCTGGCGGAAACCGCCGCCCGCGCGCACCATCGAATCAAGCGGATGTGGGAACTGACCGGCGCCGAGGTGGTGGACATGGGGGTGCGCCATCACGACGCGGTGCTGGCCGCCACCAGCCACCTGCCGCACATGCTGGCCTACACTCTGGTCGATACCCTGGCGCGGCTCGACGACCGGGCGGAGATCTTCCGCTATGCCGCCGGCGGTTTCCGCGACTTCAGCCGCATCGCGTCCAGCGATCCAAAAATGTGGCACGATATCTGTGTGGCCAATCGCGAGCAAGTGCTGGAGATGATCGCCCTGTTTGGCGCCGATCTGGCGCGGTTGGCCGAAGCGATCCGCGCCGACGACCGCGCCGCGATTCTGGCCACTTTTCAGCGGGCCAAGCGCGCCCGCGATAACCTGTATCTCGACTGACGTTCCCCATGACCGACTTGACCTTTACCGTCGAACCCGGCGGCGCGCTACACGGGTGTTTGCGGGTGCCCGGCGACAAATCGATTTCCCACCGCGCCATCATGTTCGGCGCGCTGGCCGAGGGGACGACCGCCGTGACCGGTTTTCTGGAAGGCGAGGACTGTCTGGCTACGCTGCGAGCTTTCCGCGCCATGGGCGTGCGCATCGACGGCCCGGACCAGGGCCATGTGACCGTACATGGCGTCGGACTGCGCGGGCTGCGCGGGCTGGCCGGATCGCTGGATATGGGTAATTCCGGTACCTCGATGCGCTTGATGAGCGGCCTTCTGGCCGGGCAGGTGTTCGATACGGTGCTGTCCGGCGATGCGTCGCTGAACCGCCGGCCGATGCGGCGAGTGACGGAACCGCTGGCGCTCATGGGCGCGCGCATCGAAGCCACCGAATCAGGCACCGCGCCGTTGCGGATTCGTGGCGGCCAGCGCTTGACCGGTATCGATTATGTGCTGCCGGTGGCCAGCGCTCAGGTCAAATCTTGCCTGCTGCTGGCCGGACTTTACGCCGCCGGAGTCACCCGGATCACCGAACCGGCCCCGACCCGTGATCACACCGAGCGCCTGTTGGAAGGGTTCGGCTATCCGCTGGTGCGCGAGGGTGGTCGCACCGTTGCGATCACCGGCGGCGGGAAACTGACGGGGACCACGATCGACGTACCGGCCGACATCTCCTCGGCGGCGTTCTTTCTGGTCGGCGCCAGCATCGCGCCGGGTTCCGATCTGCTGCTGGAACACGTTGGCATCAATCCCACCCGTACCGGCGTGCTCGATATCCTGCGCCTGATGGGCGCCGATATCGAAATGCTAAACCCGCGGTTGGCTGGCGGCGAGCCGGTGGCCGATTTGCGAGTGCGCCACGCGCCGTTGTATGGCATCCACGTTCCCGAGGCGTTGGTGCCGCTGGCCATCGACGAATTTCCAGCCCTGTTCATCGCCGCCGCCTGCGCCGAGGGGGAGACCGTGCTGACTGGCGCCGAGGAATTGCGGGTCAAGGAAAGCGACCGCATTCAAGTGATGGCCGACGGTTTGACAGCATTGGGTATCGCTGCTGGGCCGACCACGGACGGCATCGTCATCCGCGGTGGCGCGCTGTCCGGCGGCATGGTTGACAGCCACGGCGATCACCGCATTGCCATGAGCTTCGCCATGGCCGCGCTGAGATCCCGCGACCCGCTCTCGATCCGGGATTGCGCCAATGTCAACACCTCCTTTCCCGATTTCGTGGCTTTGGCCCACGCCGCCGGGCTGGATCTGGCGGCACGGGAGATGGCATGAGCGACAAAGCACCGGTGATCGCCGTCGATGGGCCGAGCGGGGTTGGCAAGGGCACGCTCTGTCAATGGCTGGCGGCGCGGTTGGGCTGGCATCTGCTCGACAGCGGCGCGTTGTACCGCCTGACCGCGCTGGCGGCGCAGCGCCGTGGCCTGCCGTTGGAGGACGAAACACGGGTGGCGGCGGTGGCCATCACACTGGATGTGGTGTTCGTGGCCGGCGCCGTGGGAGCTTCACAGGTGTTGCTGGACGGTATGGAGGTGGGCGACGTCCTGCGCGGCGAAGCCACCGGTAGTGCTGCGTCCCAGGTAGCGGCACTGCCGGCGGTGCGCGCCGCGTTGCTGCAACGGCAACGGAACTTCCGCCGCCCCCCCGGTCTGATCGCCGACGGTCGGGATATGGGTACGGTGGTGTTTCCACAAGCCGGACTCAAGCTGTTCCTGAACGCCAGCGCCGAAGAGCGCGCCCGCCGACGGTATAAGCAGTTGATTGAAAAAGGCATGGATGCTAACCTTTCCGGCCTTATTGAGGAGATTGCCGAACGCGATGCTCGCGACGCCCACCGCGCGGTGGCGCCGCTTCGGCCTGCCGCCGATGCGGAAATGCTGGATACCACCCAACTAGGCGTGGCCGAGGTCTGCGAGTGGGCGCTGGCGCTTGCGGTTCAACGGCTGGCGGTAACGGTAATCCCCTAGAGTTTCGGCCTTTACGTCGGCGCCGCCCTTGGCTACGCTTTGACGTTACTAACTACACTTTGACGTTACCGAATTAGCCGAGCGCCGGGACTGGGCGCTCTGGGCACAAGCCCTGAAGGTTTCCGCCGTGGCGGAAGCACAGTCACTCGAAGCCGGTTCGGGCGCCCCGTCGTTGCCGAACCCTATGCAAACCAACCCGAGGCGGTTTATGCCGCCGGTTCTTGAGCTATAACCCATGACCGAAAGTTTTGCCGAACTGTTTGAACAGAGCCTGGTCGACAAGCAGATGCAGCCCGGCGCCATTGTCCTAGGATTGGTGGTGGAAATCCGGGCGGACGCCGTGGTGGTTAACGCCGGCCTGAAATCGGAAGGACTGATTCCGCTCGAACAGTTTTACAACGAGGAGGGCGTGCTTGAAGTCAAGGTCGGAGACGAGGTCGAGGTTGCCCTGGATGCGCTCGAGGACGGCTTCGGAGAAACCCGGCTCTCCCGCGAAAAGGCTAAGCGCGCCCGTGTCTGGAGCGCCCTAGAGAAGGCATTCGAAGGCGAAGAAATCATCAAGGGCCTGATCAGCGGCAAGGTCAAGGGCGGCTTCACCGTGGATATCGGTGAGATTCGTGCTTTTCTGCCCGGTTCGCTGGTGGATGTGCGGCCAGTGCGGGACGCCGCCTATCTGGAGGGTAAGGAACAGGAGTTCAAGGTGATCAAGCTGGACCGCCGCCGCAATAACGTCGTGGTCTCCCGCCGGGCGGTGGTGGAGCAGGAATACAGCGCCGAACGCGAGGCTCTGCTACAGAATTTGCAGGAAGGTCAGCTGGTCGACGGCGTGGTCAAGAATCTTACCGACTACGGCGCCTTCCTGGACTTGGGTGGCATCGACGGCCTGCTGCACATCACCGACATGGCCTGGCGACGGGTCAAGCATCCCTCCGAGGTCGTCGCCGTTGGCGATCACATCCAGGTCAAGGTGCTCAAGTTCGACCGCGAGCGCAACCGCGTGTCACTGGGGCTCAAGCAGTTGGGCGATGATCCCTGGATCGCCTTGGCGCGCCGCTATCCGGTCGGCACCCGGGTGTTCGGCAAGGTGACCAACATCGCCGACTACGGCTGCTTTGTGGAGATCGAGGAAGGTGTCGAAGGCTTGGTCCACGTTTCCGAGATGGATTGGACCAACAAGAATGTGAATCCGAACAAGGTGGTGGCCTTGGGCGATGAAGTCGAGGTGATGGTGCTCGACATCGACGAGGACCGCCGCCGCATCTCCCTGGGCATGAAACAGTGCCAGCAGAACCCCTGGGAAGAGTTCGATCAGAACCACGCCAAGGGCGACCGTGTCTCCGGCAAGATCAAGTCGATTACCGATTTCGGCATCTTTATTGGCCTGGACGGTGGCATCGACGGTCTGGTTCACTTGTCCGACATTTCCTGGAACATGCCGGGCGAGGAAGCAGTGCGTCAATACAAGAAAAGCCAGGAAGTCGAGGCGGTGGTGCTGGCGGTCGATCCCGAGCGCGAGCGCATCTCGTTGGGCATCAAGCAACTCGACAAGGATCCGTTCTCCAACTTTGTCGCTGATCATCCCAAGGGCAGCGTGATCATGGGCCGCGTGGTCTCGGTGGATTCCAAGGGCGCCATGGTCGATCTGGGCCACGGCGTCGAGGGGACGCTGCGCGCTTCCGAGTTGTCGCGCGAGCGGGTTGACGACGCCCGCTCGCTGTTAAAGGAAGGCGAGGAAATCGAGGCGAAGTTCATCGGCGTCGACCGCAAGAACCGCACCATCACCTTGTCGATCAAAGCCAAGGATATGGCGGAGGAAGCAGAAGTTCTGCAGGACTACAGTCGCAAGTCCAGCACCGGTGCGACCTTGGGAGATATCTTCAAGGAGCAGATGGGCGCGCAAGACGAATAGGACGCTGTGACAAAATTCCTCTCTCCTGCGGGAGAGGGGTTGAACGAGCGTTTTTTCAACCGGGGGATTTCATGACGAAATCGGAATTAATCGAGATTCTCGCGCACAAACGCAGCGATGTTCCCTATAAGGACGTGGAGCAGGCGGTCAAGACCATGCTGGAACAGATGAGCGAGTCGCTAGCCGGTGGCGAGCGGATCGAAATCCGTGGTTTCGGCAGTTTCTCGCTCCATTTTCGCCCCCCGCGAATCGGCCGCAATCCCAAGACGGGTGATGCCGTGACGCTGGTTGGCAAATACGTGCCGCATTTCAAACCGGGCAAGGAACTGCGCGAACGAGTTAACGATTACCACGCTTATCATGACGGTGGCGATGGGTTTTTGTAATATCCACGTCAATCCGGCAGGTGGTCGGCTGTCATTGGCCGTTCAAAAACCCACGGTATAGAGTGGGTTTTTTGTTGAGAAGCTGGAAAAATGGGCTGAAATCAACAGGTTTACGCAGTTGATCGCCCGATCTCATCGATTGCAAGCCGTTCCGGCGGCGGTGGGGGAAGCTCTGATGTTCTGGGTTAAATTTATTCTGATCGCCGCAATTTTTCTGGTGGTGCTGTTGTTGGGGGTGGAATTTTCCACGCTCAATGCCGATGAAGTGACCGTTAAGTACCTATTGGGCGAGGGTGAGGCAAAGGTATCGCTGGCGCTGGTGGTGGTGTGCGCTTTCGCTGCCGGCGTATTGGTGACCGCGCTGATTGGGACCTTCGTCGTATTGCCATTGCGCTGGCAGGTGGCTCGCTTGCGTCAGGTCGTATCCGGCAAGGAACAGGAAATCAGCGTGTTGGTCAGGAAAGCAGGCCGGGAAATGCGTTGAGCGACCGGCGCTGTTCCGCTGGGCCATGATGGAATTACTGTGGCTGCTATTGCCTGTTGCCGCTGCCTCTGGCTGGTGGGCGGCCCGGCGCGACCGTGCGCGGCGGGATGATGAGACCGTGCGCAGCACCGAATATTTCAAGGGCCTGAATTACCTGATCGACGACAAACCAGACCAGGCCATCGAGGTTTTTACCCGCATGGCTGACGTTGACCAAGATACCGCCGAAACGCATCTGGCTTTGGGGAACCTGTTCCGCCGTCGCGGCGAAGTGGACCGGGCGATCCATATTCACGGTAGCCTGATCGCGCGAACCAAGCTGACCGACGACCAGCGCCGTCGGGCCATGTTGGAACTGGGCGAAGACTATTTGCGCGCCGGTTTGCTCGACCGGGCCGAGACGTTGTTCCAAGAGTTGGTGGAACAGCCCGATCACATGGAAGTGGCGCTGTCCCGCCTGATCCACATCTTGCAGCAGGAAAAGGACTGGCGCCAGGCGATGACCTATTGCGACCGGTTGGAGCGGATCGGCGGCGAGCCCAGGCGGCGGCAGACCGCGCATTTCTGTTGTGAGCTGGCCGAGGAAGCGAACTCGCGCAACCAGCTTGCCGAAACAAAAATGTGGCTGCTCGACGCGCTGGCGCGCGATCCGGACTGTACCCGGGCCAATCTGCTGCTGGGCAACTTGGCGATGCGCGCGGGCGACCATCAGGCGGCGATCCTGGCGTTTCAGGCGGTCGAACGGCAAGATCGCGGCTATTTTCCGGAAGTGATCGCGCCCCTCGGTCAGTGCTACGATGCGTTGGGCCAACTCGATCAATGGGTGGCCTACCTGCGCGATGTCCAGCAGCGAGACCACGGTGGACGGATCACGGATGCGCTGGCCGAGTGGCTGCTGCGGCAGGAGGGTGAGGCGGCGGCGCTGCGGTTTCTCGAACGCGAGCTGCGGGGGTATCCGACCCTGCTCGGATTGCGCCGGTTGGTCGATATTAAACTGGGGCGGGGCGAGGGCGCGGAATACGCTGACTTGAAAGCCCTGCACTGCATCAGTACTCAGATGCTCAACAATGCCGCTCGCTATCGCTGCGATAACTGCGGCTTTGTCGTCAAATCCCTGCACTGGTGTTGCCCCAGTTGCTTGCAGTGGAGCACGATCAAGCCGATACCCGATCTGGTGATGAAGACCGGCGCTTAGCCGTTATATTTCCAAGGATACAGACCGTGGGGGGCTCCTCGCGGGTGGTAAACGCATTTTTGGGTCGTTTCCAGGTTTTTTGCCGCTTCGGGCTTCATTCAGGTTGCATTCGCACTTTTATTGTCTATTTTCATGGAATGTCGGCGCGCTGTGCGCTGGCAAGAAACTTTATTTGATTTGATAAGGAGCCATAAATGAAATTTATTAATGTAATCTTTGGCCTGTTGTTGGTTTTCTGTTCCGCCGTGGTGTTCGCGCAAGCAATCGATATCAACACGGCGACCGCCAAGCAACTGGAAAAAGGTTTAAAGGGAATCGGTCCGAAGAAAGCGGCCGAAATCGTGAAGTATCGCGAGGCCAACGGGCCTTTCAAGTCCGTGGGGGATTTGACCAAGGTGTCTGGCGTTGGCGCGAAGACATTGGCCGCCAATAAGGATATGTTGATGGTCGGCGGGGTTTCTCCCATGCCCGCCGCGCCGAAGGCGCCCGAGATGCCAGCGACGCCGAAGGTGCCCGAGATGCCAAAAGCCGCCACGATGCCCGCCGCGCCGAAGGCGCCCGAGATGCCAGCGACGCCGAAGGTGCCCGAGATGCCAAAAGCCGCCACGATGCCCGCCGCGCCGGCTGAACCCGCCAAACAGTAGCCATCGCGCGACGCTAAAAATTTTGTGAGGAATCGCATTGGCCGCCCTCAGGGCGGCCAACGTCCTATAATGACGCGCTTCCCGGCAGCCGCCGCAACTCATGATCGGGATCGTGTCCATGTTTCGCCCCCTGGAATTATTCATCGGCTTGCGCTACACCCGCGCCAAGCGTCGCAATCACTTCATTTCCTTCATTTCCCTGACCTCGATGCTGGGCATCGCCTTGGGGATTACCGCATTGATCACCGTGTTGTCGGTGATGAACGGGTTCCAGCAGGAACTGCGCGGACGCATCCTGGCCATGACCGCCCATGCCACGATCAGCCGCTGGAACGGGCTGCTGGAGGATTGGCGGGCCGTGCGGGAGCAGGTGCTGCAAAATCCCGAAGTTCAGGGCGGAGCCCCGTTTATCCGCGGCGAGGCGATGCTGAATAACGCTTCGCTGGTCAGCGGTGCGTTGATCCAGGGGATTCTGCCGGCCGAGGAGCAGCGGGTTTCCGATATCGGCGGCAAAATGGTGCAAGGTTCGCTGGCCGATCTGCGCCCTGGGAGGTTTGGCATTATTCTTGGCAAGGAGTTAGCCAACGCCCTGGGATTAATGCTGGGCGATAAGGTGACGGTCATCACCCCACAGGCTAACGTAACCCCGGCCGGAGTGTTGCCCCGGCTCAAGCGGTTCGATGTGGTGGGGATCTTCAAGGCCGGCATGTACGAGTACGACCGTGGGTTGGCGCTGGTGCATGTCGCGGATGCCGGTAAGCTGTTTCAGTATCCGGATGGAGCGGTCAACGGCGTGCGGCTGAAGCTGCGCGATCTGTTTCAGGCGCCGCGATTGGCCCGCCAACTCGCCGATCGGTTGCCGGACGGTTATCTGGCCCGCGACTGGACCCAGGATCACGCCAGTTTTTTTCGGGCGGTGCAGATCGAAAAAACCGCGATGTTCGTGATTTTGACCCTGATCGTGGCGGTGGCGGCCTTCAATATCGTGTCTGCCCTGGTGATGGTGGTGACCGACAAACAGGCGGATATCGCCATCTTGCGCACGCTGGGTGCGACGCCGCTCAGCATCATGGGTATCTTCATCGTGCAAGGTATTACCATCGGTCTGGTTGGCACCCTGCTGGGTTTGGCCGGCGGGGTGGCGCTGGCGACCCATGTCGATGTGGTAGTGCCGTTCATCGAGCGGACGTTCGGTGTCAGATTCCTGGCCCCGGACGTGTATCTGATCAGCGATTTACCCTCGCAGGTCCAATGGAGCGATGTCACGACCATCGGTCTGGTGGCGTTCGGACTGGCCACGCTGGCGACGTTGTATCCCGCTTGGCGCGCGGCGCGGACCCAGCCGGCGGAGGCACTGCGTTATGAATGAGGCCGAGACGATGGAAGTGGCGAACGAGGGAACGATGGTGTTGGAATGCCGTCGGTTGGCCAAGGCGTTCCGGCAGGGCAGCGAGCGGTTGGAGGTGTTGCGGGAAGTCGATTTTCGGATCCGGCGCGGCGAACGGCTGGCCATCGTCGGCAGTTCCGGGTCGGGCAAGAGCACCTTGCTGCATCTGCTGGGCGGTCTGGATACGCCGACTGCAGGTTCGGTGTGGGTCGCGGGGCGGGAACTGAGTCGGCTGGGCGATGCCAACCGGGGTCGGTTGCGCAATCGTTGGCTGGGGTTCGTCTATCAATTCCACCATCTGCTGTCGGAATTCACGGCCTTGGAGAATGTGGCGATGCCGTTGCTGATCCGCGGCGAGACGTCAGCCGAGGCGACCAAGCGCGCGGCGGGGTTGCTGGAACGGGTCGGGCTAGGTCCGCGGTTGAAGCACAAGCCGGGCGAACTGTCGGGCGGCGAGCGCCAGCGGGCGGCGGTGGCGCGGGCCTTGATCACCGAACCGGCCTGCGTGCTGGCCGACGAACCGACCGGCAATCTCGACCGGCATAGCGCCGAGCAGGTGTTCGAACTGATGCTGGAACTCAACCGCGACCTCGGCACCAGCTTCGTGGTGGTCACCCACGATCCGGTGTTGGCGGCTCGCATGGACGCGGTATGGCGGTTGACGGATGGAGTGTTGGCGCGAGAGTGCTAAGACGGCGGTGACTGCTCGTGCGCTCGGGGGCCATCGCTTTTTTGCTGGGGATTCTGGCCGTGCAGGCGCTGCCGGAACTGCCGGTCCGCGCTTGGACCTTGGGATTGCCCGGTGTGCTGGCGGTGCTGGCGTTCGTGCCCCGCTGGCGGTTGCCAGCCTGGGCGGTGGCCGGGTTCTTGTGGGCGTTGTGGCTGGCGCCGCCGCCCGTCCTGTTACCGGTGGAACTGGAAGGCGTCGATGTGTGGGTGGAGGGTTGGATCGCCACTATCCCCGACCACGAGAGACGCAGCACCCGGTTTGAGTTCGTGGTCGGTCGGGCGCTGGCGCAGGGCGAAGAGTCCGCTGTCCTCATCGGCCGACGATTGCGGTTATCGTGGTGGAGCGATGGCGATGCCGGCGCCGCTGAAAATGCGGCGGCGGCAATCCGCCCGGCGTTGCGGGCCGGCGACCGCTGGGGTTTCACGGTACGGCTAAAAAGGCCGCATGGCCTGCTCAATCCTGGCGGTTTTGACTACGAACGCTGGCTGTACGCCAGAGGCATCGTCGCTAGTGGCGCCATCCGTTCCCGTCCGGTTCCCCGCCTGCTGGCCGAGGCCGAGCGCTATCCGCTGGACCGGTACCGCCAGCAGGTGGTCGAGACCTTCGCGCGTTTGCTTCCCGGTAACCCGCAAACCGGGATATTGACCGCGCTGGCGGTGGGCGAGCAGGGCGGCATCACACCCTGGCAATGGGAGGTGTTCAACCGCACCGGCGTTGGCCACCTGATATCCATTTCCGGCTCGCACATCGGCTTGGTTGCCGGCATGGTGTTCGCGCTGGTCTGGGGATTGTGGAGCCGAATTCCGGCGTTGGCCCTGTGTTGGCCAGCCGCGCGAGCGGCGGCGCTAGCCGCCCTGGTCGGAGCGGGCGGTTACGCACTATTGTCCGGCCTGTCGGTGCCGGCGCAGCGCTCTTTCCTTATGCTGGCGGTAGCGATGACCGCTTTGATCTTCCTGCGAGCCGCCGCGCCTGGCCGCATTCTGGCCCTGGCGCTGTTGGTGGTGCTGGTCACCGATCCGGGAGCGTCGCTGCGAGTGGGGTTCTGGCTGTCGTTCGGCGCGGTGGCGGCGATTCTCTACAGCGTCGGCGGGCGCTGGCGCGAGTACTGGCCGCTCGGCCAGACGATCCACTTGCAGTTGAGCGTCACCTTGGCCTTGTTGCCGCTGTCGCTGCTGTTTTTCCAGCGGTTTCCGCTACTTTCACCGCTGGCCAACCTGATCGCTATTCCCTGGGTGGGCTGCACGGTGCTGCCATTGACTTTGCTGGCGGTGCTGGCGGGCTGGATCGGCCCCGCTGTGCAGGCCCCGTTGCTGGAAGGCGCGGCGCTGACTCTGGAAGGGCTTTGGCGGATTTTACTCTGGCTGGATCAGTGGCCGGGCATGGTGTGGTACAGGCCGGAGCCGCCGCTGTGGGCGCTGGCGTTCGCCCTGCCGGGCGTGGCGCTGCTGCTGGCGCCGCGTGGCCTGCCGGGTCGTTGGCTGGGATTGCCGCTGTGTCTACCCCTGCTGTGGCCGCCCGTCGCCGTTCCGCCGCCGGGCGGGGTCTGGTTCACCCTGTTGGATGTGGGGCCGGGGCTGGCGACGGTGGTGCGGACCCGAAATCATGTGCTGGTGTACGATACCGGGCCGCGATTGGGAGAAACGCTGGATGCCGGTCGAGCCGTGATCGCGCCTTTTCTGCGCCAGCACGGCGTGGCCAAGCTGGATATGCTGATCGTCAGCCACGCCGATAAACAGCACACCAGCGGCGTGCGCTCGCTGCGAGAGCAGATGCCGGTCGGACGTATTTTGACCTCATCGCTCGAACAGATGCCGATCGATGGGGCCGAACGCTGTCGGGCGGGCCAGGACTGGGAGTGGGATGGCGTGCGGTTTCGGCTGTTGCACCCACCAGCAACGGGGTTTGTTGGTGACGAGGCCTCCTGCGTGCTCCAGGTAATCGGATCGGCCGGTCGCGTGTTGTTGCCAGGGGATATCGAAACGCGCGCCGAGACCGCCCTGGCCGCCCACTACGGTACCGAACTGGCCGCCGAAGTATTGGTCGCGCCGCATCAGGGCCGGCGCGACCTGTCGGTGCCCGCGTTTTTGGCTGCGGTACGTCCGCGTTACGTCCTGTTCTCGACCGGCTACCGCAATCGATTCGGCTATCCCCGCCCAGAAACCGTAGCCCACTATCAGGCCAGAGGCGCCACGCTGCTCGACGCCTCCCATGAAGGGGCGCTCACTTTCCGGCTGGAGCCGGGCCAACCGCTGGCGCCGGAGCGGTACCGGCGCGACCACCGTCGCTACTGGACCGCGCCCTGACCCGCGCCCTGACCCGCGCCCTGACGGGGCGAGTCTGCGATAAACCCCGCTAAATCCAGTATGATTGAACGCCCACTACGAAATTGGGACAAAGTGACGATGCAAAGCATGGCGGAGACGGTGGCGTGCCCGAATTGATCAAGGCTGGAGGTTGGCTGATCGTGCCGATTCTGGTCTGCTCGCTGGCGGCGGCGATCATCATCTTCGAGCGTCTGCTGGCGCTGCGGCGGGCACGGGTACTACCCAGGCAGTTGATGGCGATTCTCCAGCACTGGACGGAACTCGGCGCGGTCAGCCAGCAGCAGGAGGTGCATACGCTGCCGCTGGCTTCGCCGTTGGGCCGGATCGTGGCGGCGGGTTTGGCCAACCGCGGCCGTTCCCGAGAAATTTTGCGAGAACGAATTGAGGACACCGGTCGCCATGTGGCGCACGAGCTGGAGCGATTTCTCAACACCCTGGGCACCATCGCCGCCATCAGTCCGCTGTTGGGGCTGCTGGGCACCGTGGCTGGCATGATCAAGATCTTTCAGGTGGTTTCCGTGCAGGGCAACAGCAATTTCAGTCTGCTGTCGGTGGGGATCGCCGAGGCGCTGGTGACGACCGCCGCCGGGCTGACCGTCGCCATTCCCAGCCTGTTGTTCTACCGCTATTTTCAAGGCCGGGTGGACGAATTGGTGGTGCACATGGAGCAGGAGACCCTGCAATTGATCGACTTGCTGGATGGCGGGACGGTCGTGGAGGAGCGGCGGCCATGAACCTGCGCCCCCGACGCCGCGACGATCCGGAACTCAATCTGGTGCCGATGATCGATGTGGTGCTGGTGCTGCTGATTTTTTTCATGATCGCCACCAGCCTGCGGCACGAGTCCGTACTGGAGATTCGCCTGCCGGAGGCGTCAGGGCAGCCGTTGTCGGATAACTTGGCGCCGCTGGAGGTGAGCATCGACGCCACGGGGCGTTACTCCATCCACGGCGTCGAGGGCCGGCTGCTGGATTCGACGACCGATGTGGCGGTGTTGCGGGAAGAATTGCTGAAAGCCTCCAGCGGGCGGGAGTTGCCGCTGATCATCAGCGCCGATGGCCAGACCCCGCATCAGGCGGTGGTGACGGTGCTGGAAGTCGCCGGCCAACTGGGTTTGAGACAGGTGGCCATCGCCACCGCGAACGCCGCGCCCACCCCCGCCGCGCCGCCGCCATCCACCCCCAACCCGCCGCCGCCATCCACCCCCAACCCGCCGCCGAAAACTTGATCATGAACTGGCTGGATCGCTACGGGTATTCCCTGAATCTGGTCGCCGTGTTGTTGTGGCCGTTCAGCCTGTTGTTCGGGGTTGCGGTGCGAGCGCGGCGGCGGCTGTACCGGCATGGTTTTCTGCACAGCGAAGCGGTCGGTGCGCCGGTGGTGGTGGTGGTGGGCAACATCAGCGTCGGCGGCACCGGCAAGACGCCGCTGGTGGCCCGCTTGGTGGAACTGCTGCGGGAATCCGGCTACAAACCCGGTATCGTCAGTCGCGGCTACGGCGGTCAGTCCGCCGAATGGCCGCGCCACGTCACCGCCGACAGCGACCCGAGCCAGGTGGGCGACGAGCCGGTCATGCTGGCCCGGCGCTGTCGGTGTCCGGTGGTGGTCGATCCCGACCGGGTCGCGGCGGCGCGAGTCCTGATCGAGACTTACGACTGCAACGTGATCCTGAGCGATGACGGTTTGCAACACTATCGCCTGCGGCGCGATATCGAAATTGCCGTGATCTGCGGATCCCGCCGGCTGGGCAACGGGGCCTGTCTGCCCGCCGGGCCGCTGCGGGAACCGCCCTCCCGTTTGCGCGAGGTCGATTTCGTGGTCGGCAACGGCGCGGCTCGCGGCGGGGAGTATCTAATGTCCCTGCGCGGCGAAACCGCGGTGAATCTGAACGATGCCTGCGTCAGCAGCGCGCTGGCCGGGTTCCGCCACGGCACCGTCCACGCCGTGGCCGGTATCGGCGATCCGGGGCGGTTTTTCGATCACTTGCGGCACGCCCGGCTGCGGCTGATCGAGCATCCGTTTCCGGACCATCATCGCTTTAAGCCCGAGGATCTGCATTTCCGACAGGATTTACCGGTGCTGATGACCGAAAAGGATGCCATCAAGTGCCGGGCTTTCACGGCCGAGGGGTGCTGGTGCGTGCCGGTCGATGCGTGGCTCGATCCGGATTTCGAGGAACGCTTTCTCAAGCGGCTGGCGACGATCGCCCTAGCCAAGGGCATACAACGCGAACAGGGAAAATCGGGTCGCGGGGTTGACGTGCATCCCCAGCCCGATGTTTTCCGAGGGTGAGGTCAACGATATGGACAAGAAATTACTGGATATTCTGGTTTGCCCAGTCAGTAAGGCGCCGCTGATCTACGATAAAGCGCGGCAGGAGTTGATCTGCTGGGAGAGCCGCCTGGCCTATCCCGTCCGCGACGGCATTCCGGTCATGTTGGAGGCCGAAGCCCGGCGTTTGACGGATGACGAGGTCGATCCGAGTGCGTGAGGGCGGTCCCCGATTTCGCGTGGCGATTCCGGCCCGTTACGCCTCGACCCGCCTGCCGGGCAAGCCGCTGCGCTTGCTGGCCGGTCACCCACTGCTCCAGCATGTGTACCGGCGGGCGCTGGCCAGCGGCGCGCTAGAGGTGGTAATCGCCACCGACGATTTCCGCATCCGCGAGGTGGCCGAGGGGTTCGGCGCGGTGGTGTGCATGACTGCGCCCGAGCACCTGTCCGGCACCGACCGGCTGGCGGAAGTGGCCGACCAGCGCGGTTGGCTGGATGACGACATCATCGTCAACCTGCAGGGCGACGAACCGCAGATGCCGGCCTCGTTGGTCCGGCAGGTGGCGGCGGCGCTGGAGGCGTGCCCCGAAGCTGGCATCGCCACGGCTTGCACTCGAATCCGGCGGCTGGAGGAGGTGTTTGACCCGAACGTAGTCAAGGTGGTGAGGGACGCGCGGGACGGTGCATCGTACTTCAGCCGCGCTCCGATCCCCTGGCACCGCGAGATGTTTGCGACCGGCGTGGATGGTGCGGCCGGACTGCCGGATGATGACGCCGTTTATTTCCGCCATATCGGGATCTACGCCTACCGGGCGGCGGTGTTGCGCCGCTATCCCCGCCTGGCGCCGTCGCCGACCGAACGAGCCGAATCGCTGGAGCAGCTGCGCGCCCTGTGGCACGGTATCCGCATCCATGTGGTCGAGGCCGCCGAAGCTCCGCCGCCCGGAATCGATACCGAGGCCGACCTGGCGCGAGTGACGGCGGAATTCGAACGCTTAGGCCAGCAGGTCGAGCGCGGCCAGTTCGGGTAGGTCGGGGTTGAGACGGTTGCGGCCGGCATCCAGAAGGGCGACGCTGAAGGTGTGCGGCGCCCAGCCGCTGGCGTCGCCGTATTGGTTGGTTTGCAGGATCTTGCGGTCCTGGCGGTCGCGCAGTACCAGCGCCGGCTCCTCGCTCAGGATCTCGATGACCTGGTAGGCGTGGCCTTGGTAAAGCAGGACCCGGCCCAGCAGTTTTTTCAGTTTTTCCGGATCAATCGGTGGCATGGGCGGCGACCAAGGTGACCAAATTCAAACTCATGCAGGCGGTGCGCACGATATTCGGTTCCGTGCGGCCGCTGGCGGCAGCGAGGTCCAAGGTGAAAGTGAAGGTGTTGTTCGTGTGCATGGGCAATATTTGTCGCTCTCCGATGGCGGAGGGGGTATTCCGGCACTTGCTGGAAGGGGCTGGCCTGGTCGAACAGGTTTATGTCGATTCGGCTGGCACCCATTCCTACCACATTGGTGCGCTGCCTGATAGCCGCAGCCAAGCCACCGCGTTGAGTCGGGGTGTGGATTTGCGTGGGATCCGCGCCAGACGGGTGACGGCGACCGATTTTGTTGAGTTCGATTACCTGCTGGCGATGGATCGCGCCAATTATCAGGACCTACTGGCTGCGTGCCAGGACGAGGAACTGCGGTCCCGCATTCGCTTGTTCATGGATTTTGCCCCCGCCTTGCCGGAACGGGAAGTACCGGACCCCTACTACGGTGGTCCGACCGGTTTCGAAAGGATTATGGATTTGGTCGAGGAAGGGGCGCAGGGTCTGCTGCTCCATCTGCGCGAGCGCTATCGGATTTGATCTGGCGGCTGACCGGTTTCTCCGACAAAAAGCGGGGCTGTTATCAGCCCCGCTTTTTTGCTGGTCAATCAGGCTGCTGGTTTCTGATCGGCGTCGGATTCCGGTTGCGGTGAATCAGTCGATCCGGCGGATTGCGGCTCGTCCGGGGCGGGTGTGGCCTGATCGGCATCATCGAGCACGGCAAGGGTTGCCACCACCATTTCGCCCTCAACCTCGACCGAAATCGTGTCTTCCTGGTAAGGCGTGGCGGTGACCGTCTCGTTTTCCGCCAAGGAGGCGGTTTTCGCCGAGGTTGTTGTTTCCAACACGTCGGATTCGGAACTGGCCACGACCGCGACCGGCGATGCGGTGGCCAGTGCGCCTCCGGTTGCAACCGGAATCGAGTCGGGCGCCAGGGGGTCGGATTCCGGAGTTTCAGCCGATGGTCCCGCTGCATCCCCGGCGACAGTTTCGCCTCCGGTTGTGTCTGGTGCGACCTCGATATTTTTGGCCTCGTCGGTCGTGGTCTCCCCAACGATGGGCGCCGGCTGGTCTGTCGAAACCTCGTCGGGGGCTTCCGGGAGAAGCGATTCGAGCAAGATCGGCGCTGTCTCGCGAAAGGCGGCGGAGACAATCGGTGCTCCCATCCGGGCGGTTTCCGATTCGGAGGGATCCCCCGATTCGGCCGGGGGCGGCGGGAGTTCCGAATCGGTCAGCTCGGTCCGCGTCGGGGGCAGGGCGGTTTCGCGGTCATCCACGGGTCGTTCCGTATTGTCCCCAGCTACTGGATATTCCATGGGGAAGGGCGGCGGCGGGATCAGCGTTTCGGGTTTTGCCGGCGGCGGGACGGGGTCTGTCGGTTGGGTTTTGACCGGGGTTGTTGTTCCCCGGGACAAGCGAGGGCGACCGCTGCGGATGCGGCGCTGCGGCGCGGCCGGCGCTGCGGCGGTCGTGATGGGGGCCATGTCGGCGGCACGCGATTCAGTGTCGCGAGTGCTGGGTGCGGCGGTCTGGTCGGTCTGATCGGTCTGGTCGGTCTGATCGGTCTGGTCGGTCTGGTCGATTTCGCCGCCGGAATCAGCGTTGGTCGGGGTTGCCTCCGTCGGGGTTGCTTCGCCGCGCCGCCGCCGCCGACCACCGCGCCGGCCGCGCCGATTGCGCGCGCCGGCGGTTTCCTCGTCAGCTTCCTCGGTGCTGGCAACCGGTTCGTCGGTCGGCTCGCCGGAGACCGCCGCCGGAGCTTCGACAACGGGTCTGAGTTCTGGCGGCAAGTCCTCGGCCGGGGCGGCGATCGGCGGCGCGGAAGCGGCTGGCGCGCTGCTGTCCCTGACCACGGCGGGTTCCGTGGCGGGCTCCGCCTCGGGTCGCCGGCCGGGCCGGTCGCGGCGCTGCTGCCGTTCCGGTTTGGCGGGGCGGGTTCCCGGCCGGGCCGGTCGCTCCTGCTGGGGTTGTTGCTGCGGGGCTTGCCCGAAGAGATTGCTCCATAGCCAGCGGAAGAAGCTCGGGTTCACCTCGGGCTTGGATGCTGGCGCGGGCGGTGGCGGAGCCGGGGTGGCCGGCGCGACGCCCTTGACCGCCGGTTCCTCGTCGGCGCCCCGCATCGCGGCGCCCGCCGGCGCCTCCAAGTGTTCCTCGAAGTCCTCGACCAGGGTGTACGACGGCAACTGAGCTTCCGACAGTTCCTCCATCCGCAAGCGATTGAGCTTGAAGTGCGGAGTTTCCAGCGATTCGTTCGGCACCAGTATCACGGTGACCCGATGGCGTTGCTCGATGGCGCGAACCGCCTCACGCTTCTCGTTGAGCAGGAAGGTGGCGACCTTGACCGGTAACTGAACCACGACTCGGCCGGTCTTATCCTTCATTGCTTCTTCCTGGATCAGCCGCAGCACGCTGAGCGCCAGCGAATCGATGTTGCGGATGGTACCCTGGCCGTTGCAGCGCGGGCAAATCATGTGGCTGGCTTCGTCCAGCGACGGGCTCAGCCGCTGCCGCGACATTTCCAGCAGACCAAACCGGGAGATCCGGCCAACCTGCACCCGGGCGCGATCCATTTTCAACGCCTCGCGCAGCCGGTTTTCCACCTCGCGCTGGTTGCGGGCGATGTTCATGTCGATGAAATCGATGACGATCAGGCCGCCCAGGTCGCGCAACCGCAACTGTCGGGCGATTTCCTCGGCGGCTTCCCGATTGGTGGTCAGCGCCGTTTCCTCGATATCGGCCCCCCGGGTGGCGCGCGCCGAATTGATGTCGATGGACACCAGCGCCTCGGTATAGTCGATCACGATCCCGCCGCCGGAGGGCAGGCTGACCTCGCGCAGGTAGGCGGTTTCGATCTGCGATTCGATTTGGTAGCGGGTGAACAGGGGCACGTTGTCCTGATACAGCTTGAGCTTGTTCAGGTTGTGCGGCATCACCTGCTGCATGAAATCCTGCGCCTGGCGGTGGACGGTGGGGTTGTCCACCAGGATCTCGCCGATATCGGCGCGCAGGTAATCGCGCAAGGCCCGGATGATGATGTTGCTTTCCTGGTAGATCAGGAACGGGGCCTTTTTCTGGGAGGAGGCGGTTTCGATCGCTTGCCACAGGTGCAGCAGGTAATCGAGATCCCACTGCAGCTCTTCCTGCGAGCGGCCCACGCCGGCGGTGCGGACGATCAGACCCATGCCGTCGGGAATGTCGAGGCTGCTCATCACCTCGCGGATTTCCTGGCGATCATCGCCTTCGATCCGTCGCGACACGCCGCCGGCGCGCGGGTTGTTGGGCATCAACACCAGATAGCGGCCGGCCAGGCTGATGAAGGTGGTTAGCGCCGCGCCCTTGTTGCCGCGCTCTTCCTTTTCCACCTGGACCACCAGATCCTGACCTTCCTTGATGGCTTCCCGGATGTTTGGCCGGCCGCCGTCGGCGATGGATTGGGGGTCGAAGTAGTTGCGGGTGATTTCCTTGAAGGGCAGAAACCCGTGCCGGTCGGCGCCGTAATCGACGAACGCCGCTTCCAGCCCCGGCTCGACGCGGGTGACGCGGCCCTTGTAGACGTTGGATTTCTTTTGCTCCCGCGCGGGAGTTTCGATATCGAGATCGTAAAGTTTTTGGCCTTCCACGAGGGCCACGCGCAACTCTTCCTGCTGAGTTGCGTTGATCAGCATGCGTTTCATTCGGAAAGATTCCCTGCGCTCGACCATCACCGGCGGCGCCGCAGTTGTCGCCGAGGCGTGGCTGGGATAGGAGAAGGCCCGGAGAGATCAGGTGCGTCGGGCGGACCCAGATACGCCGCGAGGTCGTAACCAGCCGGCTGGGAGCGCGGTCAAGAGCCGCTCATGGAAGGTCGGGTCGAGCGGCGGATAAACCCGTTTAAAAACCCTGCCCGCCGGTGTTGCTGGCGTGCGGGCGCGAAAACCGATATCGTGTGCCGATCCTGTTTCGTCGGCCTTTCGGGCCAATCGGCGACAACTTCCACGAACTATAACAGTCCGACTGGTATGCTTCAAACGATGCCTGCGTCCATGTCCGCCGGTGGGGTGCGCCACCTGGAAATCACTTCGGAGCATGCCGGGCAGCGGCTCGATAATTTTCTGCTGCGCGAGCTGAAAGGTGCGCCCAAGAGCTTGATCTATCGAATCCTGCGCAAGGGAGAAGTCCGCCTGAACGGAGGCCGGGTGCAGCCAAGCCAGCGACTGCAAGCCGGCGATAGACTGCGCGTTCCCCCGGTGCGCCTGGGCGAGCGAGATGAAAGGGTGTTCCGGCCGCCGCCAGGGTGGGTGGAGCGCCTGCGGGCGGCGGTACTGCATGAGGATCGCGAGGTATTGGTGCTCGACAAGCCGGCCGGCTTGGCGGTGCATAAAGGCAGCGGGGTCGATTATGGCGTGATCGAACTCTTGCGTGCCCTGCGTCCGCAAGAGCCGTTTCTGGAACTGGCGCACCGACTGGATCGCGATACCAGTGGCTGTTTGCTGCTGGCCCGGACTCCGGCGGCGCTGCGGCTGATTCAGGACGCCTTGCGGACCGGACGGGTGGAGAAACGCTATCTCGCCTTGGTGCGAGGCTACTGGAACCACGGTCCGCGTGAGGTGAACCCGCCTTTGCGCCGCAACGTCTTGCGCGGTGGCGAGCGGCTGGTCGAGGTGGCGGACGATGGCAAGCCGGCCCTGACCCGGTTTCGCCCAATCAACCTGTTCAAACTGGCTTCGCTGCTGGAGGCGAACATCGCCACCGGTCGTACCCATCAGATCCGCGTTCATGCCGCTCACGTGGGCTATCCGCTGGCCGGCGACGCGAAATACGGCGATGCCGCGTTCAACCGGGCGATGGCCGAGCAGTGTGGCCTGCGTCGGTTGTTTTTGCACGCCCACAGCTTGAGCCTGTCCCTGGGTGGCCGGGACATCGCGGTGAGCGCCCCGCTGGATGCCGAACTCACGGGCGTACTGGAAAGTCTGCGTTCGGCGAACCCGATTGGAAGGTAAGCGAGAGACACGCCATGACCGATCCGAGTCCGAACTCAAAACTACCCGACGACGAGCGCTGGGCGCGCGAAGTATTAAGCAAATTGGCGTTCGCCGCCGTGACCGAGCAGCGACGGACCCGACGCTGGGGAATTTTTTTCAAGCTGCTGTTTTTTGCGTATCTGGTGCTGCTGCTGGTGTTGGCCTGGCCGGATAGTCTCGATACCACCACCGGTGGCAAGCGCCACACCGCGCTGGTTCGGATTGACGGGTTGATCGCCAGCAACACCGAGGCCAGCGCTAAAAACGTGATCGAGGCGCTGCGCAAGGCGTTCGAGGATGAGAAAACAGCCGGAGTGATCGTGCAGATCAACAGTCCGGGCGGCAGTCCGGTGCAGGCGGGCGAGGTGTACGACGAGATCCAGCGACTGCGTCGGAAGTACCCCAAGATTCCGGTCCATGCGGTGGCAAGCGACGTGTGCGCCTCGGGTGGTTACTACATCGCGGCAGCGGCGCAGAACATCTACGCCAACAAGGCCAGCATCGTCGGTTCCATCGGAGTGCGGATGGACAGCTTCGGCTTCACCGACGCCATCGCCAAGCTGGGCATCGAACGACGGGCGTACACGGCGGGGAACAACAAGGATTTCCTCGATCCGTTCAAGCCGGTCAATCCGGCGGAAGTCCAGCATTTACAGGGGATGCTCGATGCGATCCACCAGCAGTTCATCGCGGCGGTCAGGCAGGGTCGGGGCGAGCGCCTGAAGGACAATCCGGAGGTGTTCAGCGGTCTGATGTGGACCGGCGAGCAGAGCGTCGAACTGGGACTGGTGGACGCGCTGGGCAACACCCGCTACGTGGCCGAGGAAGTGATCGGCGAGAAAACCGTGGTGGATTACACCAAACACACCCGTTGGGTGGAGCGGTTGTTCGATGGAGCGGAAGCCAGTCTCGGCGCGGCGCTGCTGAAGGTGCTGGGGATCGATGGAATGGCGCAATGGCGGTAGGTTTGCCGACCCGCAGGTTTCGGTACAGAGGCGTTTCGGATGTCCGCTCAACTTAAACCCTAAATATGCGATATGCGACGATCCGCTGGCGGAATTGAACTTGCCCTGCACCGGCCTGACCGTCCGGCTGGTGGATCTTTACGACCGGAGGGGCTGCCTGACGCGGGATCGTCCGCGCTCACAACACGGTCACCCCCGCCGCCTCCAGCATCCGGGCGAGTCGGATCAGCGGCAAGCCGATCAGGCTGGTGGGGTCGTCGCCCTCCAGCCGCTCGAACAGGGCGATGCCCAGTCCCTCGGATTTGAAGCTACCCGCGCAATGGTACGGCTGCTCGCGCCGCAGATAACCCTCGATCATCTCCGCCGTCAGCGTCCGGAACACGACCCGGAACGGCTCCACCGCGATCTGGCATCGACCGCTGGCGCTATCCAGCAGGCACAGCCCGGTGTAGAAAGCGACCGTGCGTCCCGCCGCCCGCCGCAGTTGCGCCGTTGCCCGCGAGTGGTCGCCGGGCTTACCGATGACCTCGCCATCCAGTTCGGCCGCCTGGTCCGAACCGATCACCAGCGCCGCCGGTTCACGCCGGGCGACCGCGCGGGCTTTCGACTCCGCCAGCCGCACCGCCAGCGCCGCCGCCGGTTCGCCGGGCGAGTGGGCTTCATCGACATCCGGATCCCGGACGGCAAACGGTAAATCCAGCCGCGCCAGCAATTCACGGCGGAACGGCGAGGTGGACGCGAGAATCAGACGACGGCCATCGGATAGGGTCTCGGGCATGGCGGCAGCTCGGCGAATGGCTTGGAAATAGGGGTAATTGTGCGGAATCTGGCTTTATTTTGACAGAAATCCAGCGTGCCTATATTATTCCGCGCCTTATGCAAATCCCAGTGCTTCCCGACCGGATCAACCCCTGGCAACTGGCCGCAGAAAGCGGGCGGTTGGACGGTGAGTTGAAGCTGGCGGCGTTGCCGCGATTGGCCGCTTTGCTCGAACATGCGAGTGGCGAGGTCAAGGTGGCGTTGGCGGCGGGGGTCGACGAGCAGGGGCTGCGATTCATCGAGGGCACGCTGCAAACCGAGGTCGATCTGGTTTGCCAGCGTTGCCTCGGTCCGCTGCGGTTGCCGCTGAAGGTCGCGGTCAACCTGGCGCTGGTGCGCGCCGACGCTGAGTCCGCCCGCCTGCCCGATCAGCGCGAGCCGCTTTTGGCCGCCGAAGCCGATCTTGCCGTCGCCGACCTGGTGGAGGATGAGTTGTTGCTGGCTTTACCGCAGATTCCCCGCCATCAGAATGCGCGAGAGTGCGAGGCCAACGGTTATCTATCGCCCGGCGAACCGGTGCCGGATGCCAGGCAACACCGGACCTTTGCGGCGCTGGCGTCCCTGTTGCAAGATTCCAAGAGGAGCAATTAGTCATGGCCGTACAAAAATCCCGTAAAAGCCCCTCCAAGCGCGGCATGCGCCGCGCCCACGACGCCCTGACCGTCGCTACGCTATCGACGGATCGCGTCTCCGGCGAACTGCATCGCCGCCATCACGTCACGCCGAACGGTTTTTATCGCGGCCGCAAGGTCATCAACGAGCCCGTCGCGGCCGACGGCGAAGAATAATCATCGTGCCCCGCGCGCCGGATTTCTCCACCGTTTTGCCTGGTCCATGACCCCACCGTTCACCATCGCCCTGGATGGCATGGGCGGCGATGTCGGTCCCGACATGGTCGTGCCCGCCGCTTTGCGCGCGCTCGAGACCGCTGGCGATTCGCTGCGCCTGATCCTGGTCGGGCAGGAGGATGTGCTATTAGCCGCGTTGCACGGGTTCAAGGCCGGGGGTCATCCTCAAATCGTCATCCGCCACGCTTCGCAACTGGTGAGCATGGGCGAGTCGCCCGCCCAGGCCCTGCGCGTCAAGAAAGACTCCTCGATGCGAGTGGCGATCAACCTGGTCAAGCAGGGCGAAGCCGACGCCTGCGTCAGCGCCGGCAACACCGGCGCGCTGATGGCGACCGCCCGTTTCGTGCTCAAGACCCTGCCCGGCATCGACCGCCCCGCCATCTGCACCACGCTGCCGACCGTGCGCGGCCAGACCCGGATGCTGGACTTGGGCGCCAACGTCGACAGCAAGGCCGAGCACCTGCTGCAATTCGCGGTGATGGGTTCGGTGCTGGCGGCGGTCAACGGCATCGAACGGCCGCGAGTCGCTCTGCTGAATATCGGCGAGGAAGACATCAAGGGCAACGAACAGGTCAGGGAAGCCGCCCGGCTGCTGGCGGCCAGCGACCTCAATTACATCGGTTTCGTGGAAGGCGACGGCATCTATATGGAGGATGTGGACGTGGTGGTCTGCGATGGCTTCGTCGGCAATGTCGCACTCAAGAGTAGCGAGGGTGTGGCCCGGTTGATCCGCCATTACATGACCCAGGAATTCAAGCGAAACCTGCTGACCCGCTTGGCCGGGCTGGTCGCCCTGCCGGTGCTGCGCGCCTTTAGCCGCCGGATCGATCCCCGCCGTTATAACGGCGCCAGTTTGCTCGGTTTGCAGGGTATCGTGATCAAGAGCCACGGTGGCGCCGACGCCCTGGCGTTCGCCAACGCCATCCAGGTGGCGATGCTGGAAGTCGAGCAGGCGGTGCCGCGGCGCATCGATGCCCATCTGGCCGTCCTTCACGCCGCGAGGCAAGCGCTTTGAATCACGCCAGAATCATCGGAACCGGCGGCTATCTGCCGGAAAAGGTGCTGACCAACGCCGATCTCGAACAGATGATCGAGACCACGGCGGACTGGATCGTCGAGCGAACCGGCGTCGAAGCGCGCCATATCGCTGCCCCTGGAGAGACCACCTGCGACTTGGCCGAGCACGCTTCCCGCCGCGCGCTGGAGGCCGCCGGCATCGAGGCGCGCGATATCGACCTGATCGTGCTGGGCACCACTACGCCCGATCATGTGTTTCCCAGCGTCGCCACGCAGTTGCAGCATCGGCTGGGTTGCCACGGGGGTCCCGCCTTCGACGTGCAGGCGGTTTGCACCGGTTTCGTTTACGCTTTGGATATCGCCCGGCGGTTTATTGCCACCGGCGCGGCGCGGCGGGCGCTGGTGGTGGGGGCGGACACCTTCACCCGCATCATCGACTGGCAGGATCGTGGCACCTGTATCCTGTTCGGCGACGGCGCCGGCGCAGTGGTGCTGGAGGCCGCGGACGAACCGGGGATCATCGACAGCCGGCTGCACGCCGACGGCCGCTACAAGGAGCTGTTGTGGGTGCCGGCCGGCGTATCCAGCGGTTACGACCAGACTCGACGGAACGCCGCTTTCGTGGAGATGCGCGGCAGCGAAGTCTTCAAGGTGGCGGTTCACACCCTGAAGGAAATCGCCGAACAAATTTTGACCGCCAACGGCATGACGGTCGCCGACGTCAACTGGCTGATCCCCCATCAGGCCAACCGCCGTATCCTGGCGGCTACCGCCAAGCGGCTGGGCTTGCCCGAAGCGCGGATGGTGGATTGCGTGCGCCTGCACGGCAACACTTCGGCGGCCTCGGTGCCGCTGGCGCTGGACGTGGCGGTGCGCGACGGTCGCATCCAGCGCGGTGATATCCTGCTGCTGGAAGGTTTCGGTGGCGGGTTCACCTGGGGCGCGGTCCTGCTGAAGTATTGAACGCGAAGGAGAATTCACGATGACGACGCTGGATGGCGAAATCGCCTTGGTGACCGGCGCCAGCCGCGGCATCGGCCAGGCCGTCGCCCGCGAACTGGGGCGCAGAGGCGCGACCGTGATCGGCACCGCGACCACGCAAGCCGGCGCCGAGGTGATCGATCAGGATTTGCGCGATCTTGACATCAGGGGGCGCGGCCTGTGCCTGGACGTTACCGACCCGGCAGCCGTGGACGCGGCGCTCAAGACGGTGGTTCAGGAATTTGGCGCTCCGACCATCCTGGTCAACAACGCCGGCATCACGCGCGACAACTTATTGCTGCGGATGAAGGAAGACGAATGGACGAGCGTCCTCAACACCGATCTGACTTCGGTTTACCGGCTGAGCAAGGCGGTGTTGCGGGGGATGATGAAAGCCCAGCGTGGGCGCATCATCAACATCACCTCGGTGGTCGGCGTCACCGGCAGCGCCGGGCAAGCCAATTACGCTGCGGCTAAAGCAGGTATCATCGGTTTCACCAAGTCGCTGGCGCGCGAGGTCGGCTCCCGCAACATCACCGTCAACGCCGTGGCGCCGGGCTTGATCGATACCGACATGACCCGTGCGTTGCCGGAAGCGCAGCGTCGGGCCCTGGTGGAGTCGATTCCGCTGCAACGGCCGGGCGAGCCGCGAGACGTCGCCCATGCGGTGGCGTTTCTGGCGTCGGCGGACGCGGACTACGTCACGGGAGCGACCCTGCATGTCAACGGTGGGATGTACATGGCCTAGTCGTTGCCCCTTGAGGAAACGCGCTGCTGATCCGGTGGGGTCGGCGGAGGCCGGAAATCGCGCCCAGTTTGTGATACTGTCATCAGATTTCGCCCGCCGTGAAAAGTGGGTGCGGATTGAAACACAACGAGGAAGCAAACCATCATGACTGACATCAGCAACATCGAAGCCCGCGTCAAGAAAATCATCATCGAGCAATTGGGGGTAAAGGAAGAACAGGTCACCAACGAAGCCTCTTTCGTGGAAGACCTCGGCGCCGATTCCCTGGATACCGTGGAACTGGTCATGGCGCTTGAAGAGGAGTTCGAACTGGAAATCCCCGACGAGGACGCTGAAAAAATCACCACGGTGCAGCAGGCCATCGACTATATCGCGTCCCATACTGGTTGAAGGTGTCAGTCCCGTACCGCTCAAGACCCATCGCCGCGGTTGCCCTCGCCGGGTTCCGCGGTTTTGTTTTGTTCGGTGCACGCATAAGAGGGTAGTTTTGTGGCCAAGCGGCGAGTGGTAGTAACGGGCATGGGCATCGTGTCCCCGGTCGGCAGCGCCGTGGAGACCGCATGGGCCAACATTCTGGCCGGCCGCAGCGGGATCGGACCGGTCACCGCCTTCGATGTCAGCCATTTTCCGGTGCGCATCGGTGGGGCGGTGAAGGATTTTCAGGTCGAGCGCTACCTGAATCCGAAGGAAGCCAAAAAGATGGATGCCTTCATTCATTATGGCATCGGCGCGGCGATACAGGCGATCGAGGATTCCGGGCTGGAGATCACCGAGGCCAACGCCGAACGGATCGGCACCTACATTGGTTCTGGCATCGGTGGTCTGCCGGGCATCGAGGAAGGCCATTCATCGTTCCTGAAAGGCGGCCCGCGTCGGCTGACACCGTTTTTCGTGCCGCGCAGCATCATCAACATGGTATCGGGCAACCTGTCCGTGCTGTACGGAATCAAGGGTCCGAATCTGGCGGTGGTCACCGCCTGCACCACGGGGACGCACAGCATCGGCCTGGCCGGGCGGCTGATCGCCTACGGGGATGCCGACGTGATGCTTGCCGGCGGCGCGGAGATGGCGACCACCCCGACCGGACTGTGCGGCTTCGCGGCGGCGCGCGCGCTGTCGGTGCGCAACGACGAGCCGGAAAAGGCCAGCCGGCCGTGGGACAGGGATCGCGACGGCTTCGTGTTGAGCGACGGCGCCGGAGTGGTGGTGCTGGAGGAGTACGAACACGCCAGGAAGCGTGGCGCCCGGATCCATGCCGAGTTGATCGGTTTCGGCATGAGCGGCGACGCCTACCACATGACCCTGCCGCCGCCCGATGGCGACGGCGCCCGGCGGGCGATGATCAACGCCTTGCGCGATGCGGCGATCGCTCCCGAGGCCGTGGATTACATCAACGCCCACGGTACTTCCACGCCGGCTGGCGACAAGATTGAAAGCGACGCCGCCAAGGCGGTGTTTGGCGATCATGCCTACCAGTTGGCGATGAGTTCGACCAAGTCGATGACGGGTCACTTGTTGGGCGCGGCGGGTGGAGTTGAAGCCATCTTCGCCATGCTGGCGTTGCGGGATCAGGTCGCGCCGCCCACCATCAACCTGGACGAACCGG
This sequence comes from Candidatus Competibacteraceae bacterium, assembly GCA_027492875.1. Lineage (GTDB taxonomy): Bacteria > Pseudomonadota > Gammaproteobacteria > Competibacterales > Competibacteraceae > Competibacter. The sequence goes on from JAPUDV010000063.1 coordinate 65,600, forward strand.
AGCCGGGTTGCGATTTGAACTATGTTCCGCATCAGACGCAGGAGCGGCGGATCCGGGTGGCGCTGTCCAATTCCTTCGGTTTCGGCGGCACCAACGGTACGGTGGTGTTCCGCGCGCTGGATTGACCGCGATCCCGCCGTTGCTTTCTCGCTGGATGGCTCGAACTCCCCCGGCGTCGCGCGCCGCCCCGCCCGATTCAGGATGGGGAAAGCCCCCCGCCGCCCCGCGCGGGCGAACGGGGGGCCAGGCGTAAGGAAATGCGTTTCCCCGCCCGGTTTCGCCCCGCGCTGTTGGTTTTGCTGGCGCTGCTTGCCGGCGTGGCGCTGCTGTATGGGGTCTACGCCGATTATCGTCGGTTCCTCGACACGCCTTTCGATGTGCCCGCCGACGGTCTGGTTCTGGAAGTCAGGCCAGGGATGGGGATCGACGCGATCATCCGGGAACTGCGACGGCAGCCGGGGTTGCTGCGCTCGCCGCGTTATCTGGAAGCCTATGCCCGGCTCAACGGTCTGGCGCCCCGCCTCAAGACCGGTGAATACGCCCTCGCGCCCGGCACGACCCCGCGCGACATGCTCGAGCGGATCGCCGCCGGCCGGGTGATTCAATATCCGCTGACGGTGATCGAGGGCTGGACCTTCCGTCAGTTGCGCCAGGCGCTGGCGGTGCATCCCAAGATCGCGCAGACCCTGCGAGAGGCCAGCGACGCCGAGATCATGGCGCGGCTGGATCGGCCGGGGCGGCATCCCGAAGGCTGGTTTTTCCCGGATACCTATCATTTTCCCGCCGGATTTACCGACGAGGCGTTTCTGCGGCGGGCGCTGGCGGCAATGGAGCGGCGGTTGACGCGGGCGTGGAGCCAGCGCGCCGCCGATCTACCGCTGGACGATCCGTATCAGGCACTGATCCTGGCGTCGATCATCGAGAAGGAAACCGGGCTGGCGGCGGAGCGGCCCGCCATCGCCGGCGTGTTCGCTCGGCGCCTGCGCAAGGGGATGTTGTTGCAGACCGATCCGACGGTGATTTACGGTTTGGGCACGGCGTTCGATGGCGATCTTCGCCGCCGCGATTTGGCTGCCGATACACCTTACAACACCTATACTCGCAAGGGTTTGCCGCCGACGCCGATCGCCCTGCCGGGGGCGGGCGCGCTGGACGCCGCCGTCCGTCCGGCGGACGGCGATGCGCTGTACTTTGTCGCCGACGGCGAGGGGGGGCATGTGTTTTCCAGGACGCTGGACGAGCACAATCGGGCGGTCAGACGCTATCGATTGGAGGAGAAATGAGATGTCCGGCCGGTTTGTGACGGTCGAAGGCGGCGAGGGCGCTGGTAAAACCACCCAAATTGCGTTCGTGCGCGAGTATTTGGAGCGGAGAGGCTGTCGGGTGATGGCGACGCGCGAGCCGGGCGGCACGCCGCTGGGCGAGGAAATTCGTGCCCTGCTGCTCGGGCATCGCCACGAGGGCATGACGCCGGCGGCGGAGACGTTGCTGATGTTCGCCGCCCGCGCCGAGCATCTGGAACAGCTGGTCCGACCGGTGCTGGCCACCGGTGGCTGGGTGTTGTGCGACCGTTTTACCGACGCCACCTATGCCTATCAGGGCGGCGGCCGTGGCCTGCCCTTGGCGCGGATCGCGGTACTGGAGGCATGGGTGCAGGGTGAACTGTGTCCCGATCTGACCCTGCTGCTCGATGTGCCGGTCGCGGTCGGGCTGGCGCGAGCCGGGCGGCGCGGCGCGGCGGATCGCTTCGAGCGGGAGGACATGGAGTTTTTTGAGCGGGTCCGGGCGGCCTATCTGAAACGAGCTTCCCAAGACCCTGACCGTTACCGGATCATCGACGCCGGCCGGCCGGTCGAGGCGGTGCGGGCCGAGGTGGAGCGCGTGCTGGCTGAATGGCTGGAGTGTGCTTGATGGACCCGTGCCTCCCCTGGCATCACGAGCAATGGCGGCATGTCCAGCAACGGCGCGACATCGGCCGCTTGCCGCATGCGCTGCTGCTGACCGGTCCGCCCGGACTGGGCAAAGGCGTGTTCGCTCGCCGGCTGGCGCGGGCGCTGCTGTGCCAAACACCCGCCGCCGGTGGAGAGTCCTGCGGTCGGTGCCGGAGCTGCCGGTTGTTCCAGGCCGGCAGCCATCCCGACTACAGTCCGGTGCGACCGCTCGAGGAAGGCAAGGTCATCAAAATCGACCAGGTGCGCGAGCTGTGCGCTTTCCTTGGCTATACCGCGCAGTACGGTGGCTACAAAATTGCCCTGTTGGAGCCGGCCGACCGCCTCAATGGCAATGCCGCCAACAGCCTGCTGAAGACGTTGGAAGAACCGCCGGGCGCCTGTCTGCTGCTGTTGGTAACCGCATGGCCGGCGCGCTTGCCCGCCACCGTGCGCAGCCGCGGTCAGCGGCTGCGCGTAGGGCCACCCCCCCCGGCGCAGGCCGTTCCCTGGCTGGCCGCGCGAGTGAAGGACTGTCCTCCCGACCCGCAAACGCTACTCGATTTGGCCGCCGGCGCCCCGCTGGCGGCGCTGGCCCATGCCGACGAAGGGCACTGGCGCCGGCGACGGGAACTGGCCGAGGGCTACGAACAGGTATCGATCGGCCGGGTCGACCCGATAGGGGCGGTGGAAAGTTGGATGAAGGCGGACTTGGCTGAAAATCTGCGCTGGCTGATTGGTTGGCATACCGATCTGATTCGGCTTAAGATGAATCCCGAGCCGCCGCGTCTGAATAACGCTGATTTAGGTGACATGTTACGCCGCTGGGCTGATCGGTACCCCTCGCGCATTCTGTTTGGACGCTTGGACGCGGCAATCCTATTGTATAAATCATGCACCGCCACGCAAGCCAACATGCAACTGCTACTGGAAACATTTCTTGCTGGCGGCGCGGATCGTTGAGATCATTTTTGGCGTCTTGCCGACGCATTTTACCGGAGGCTGAACGATATGGCGGGTCCGCGACAAGGTGTCATTTCCCTCGCCATCAAGGACAAGGCGATGCTACATTCCAGCTATATGCCCTTTATCAACGGGGGAGGGGTTTTTATCCCAACCGAGAAATCCTTTGAACTGGGTGACGAGGTGTTTCTACTGCTGACCCTGTTGGAGGATCCGGAACGCTTCGCCATTACCGGGAAGGTGGTCTGGATCAATTACCGGACCACGCCGGGCGGCCGGCAGATGGGGGTCGGTATTCAGTTTGGCGGTGTGGAGGGCGTCAACCTGCGGAAGAAGGTGGAAGCGCTGCTGGCCGGTTATACCCGCGCCGAGCAAATAACCAACACCATGTAGGCGCGCTGACGAACGATGTTGGTCGATTCCCACTGTCATCTGGATCGAATTGATCTGGGACGTTTCGGCGGTCTGGCCGGCGTGCTGGAAACCGCCGCCACCCACGGCGTAACCCGCCTGCTGAGCGTGGCGACGGATCTGGAAAGCTGGCCGGCGCTGGCCCGGTTGATCGAACCCTATCCGCAAATCGCGCTGTCGGTGGGCGTGCACCCCAGCGAGGACGGCGGTCGCGCCCCGACGGTGGCGGAGCTGACGGCGCTGGGCCGCGAGTCGCGGGTGGTGGCCATCGGCGAAACCGGTCTGGATTACTACCACGGGGCCGACCGCGCCGACCGCCAGCGGGATTGGTTCCGCGTTCACATCGCCGCCGCCCGGGAGTTGGGCAAACCGCTGATCGTGCATACCCGCGACGCCCGCGCCGATACCCTGCGCATCCTGGAAGAGGAGGGCGCAGCCGAGGTCGGCGGGGTGCTGCATTGTTTCACCGAGGACTGGGCGATGGCGGAGCGGGCGCTGGCCTTGAACTTTCACATCTCGTTTTCCGGCATCGTCACCTTCAAGAATGCCCGGCAGATCCAGGACGTGGCCCGGCGCCTGCCGGCCGAACGGCTGCTGGTGGAAACCGATTCGCCCTATCTGGCGCCGGTCCCGCATCGGGGCAAGCCCAACCAGCCGGCCTGGGTCCGTCATGTGGCGGAATTCATCGCCGGCTTGCGCGGCGAATCGCTGGAGCAGGTGGCCGCGACGACCACCGCCAATTATGGTCGGCTATTCGGAGTCGCGGTGGAGGCGGGGTAAGGTGAATGTTTCGGAACTTCGTGACCGGATTCGTCGTTGCCTGCACCCGACCCACCCACTGGACACGATCACCGGCGATCACGCGGTGGCGGGCTTGGAGCGCGAGGAACGGATCTTGATGCCGGCGTCGGTGCTGGTGCCGCTGGTGGAACAGCCGGACGGGTTTACCGTGCTGCTGACCCAGCGCACGGCGCATCTGGAGCATCATGCCGGCCAGATCAGTTTTCCCGGTGGCCGCGCCGAGGATCATGATCACAGTCCGGTGGAGACCGCGCTGCGCGAGGCGGAAGAAGAAATCGGTCTGCATCGCCGACATATCGGGGAGATCGCCGGTTTTCTCGATCTGTACCAGACCGTGACCGGGTTCCTGGTCACGCCGGTGGTGGGTTTCGTCGAACCGCCGTTCGATTTGACGCTGGATGCGTTCGAAGTGGCCGAGGCCTTCGAGGTGCCGCTGGAGTTCGTGCTCGATCCCCGCAACCACGAGTACCGCAGCATGTACTACAAGGGCCAGCAGCGGCGCTACTACGTGATCCCGTATGAGAACCGCTTTATCTGGGGGGCGACTGCCGCCATGCTGGTCGGTTTCGCCCGGCGGCTAAGAAATCCGCTGCTGCCCTGAATCGAGGGTATCGCTGCTCGCGCCCCGGTGATGGACGAACTGCCGCAGCAGGAACTCCTCGTCGCGAGGGGTCAGATCGAACAGCAGACTGGCCTGTTCGACGATCTTCAGCGTGCAGTGTCCCCCCTGATCGGCGATCCAGTGAAACGCCCGGCGCAGCGCCTCGCCCTCGGGGATGAGTGGTCTTAGCATGATGGCTTCCCCTATTCCCTTTGCAGCCATTATACGCCCGGTCGAATCGGCCCGGTTCGGGGGTGGAAGGCGTTTGGGCTATTGCCGCGTGAACGGCAGCATCCGGTATAGAAAACGGTCGCGGTCGAACCGATGGTGCTTGAGGCCAAGGCCGACGTGCCAGGCGACGAACACCACCGTGGCGTAACCGGCGAGGATGTGAACCAGCCGCGCCAGCACCGCGAGCCACGCCTGTTTGCCGATAGGATCGGGCAGCACGTAAACGCCGAACAGCTTGATTCCGTAGCCGCCGGCCATCACGAACAGGTAGCCGCTGACCGGTAGCAGGAACATGCAACCGTACAGCAGCGTTTCGTTACGGTGGGAGATCGCCCGCTCGGCCGGCGACAGCGTCGGCGCCCAGTCCGGCAGGGGCGTGGTTTTGCGCCAGATCCACCGCGCCAGCGCCAGCGCCAGCAACACCAGGCCGATGGACTTGTGCCAGTTGTAATAGTCGTTCGGGTTCAGGCCGAGCAGCGCGCTGTCCCGCCCGAGGCGCGTCATGATGTTGGCGCTGAGGTATTGCCAGACGAACAGCAGGAACACCACCCAATGCAGAAAGCGGGTTATCGCGCCGTATTGGGTGGCCGAATTCTTGAGCGGCATGGCTAAATCCTCGTCGGGTGAATTTAAGAGGCGTTTTTGTACGGGTTCTTGGGACTTAACGTGTTGAAAAAAACCGCACCCCTAGCGCTCTCCCACGGGGGAGGGGCGTTTTTGTACCGGCTCCAAGGGGGGATGTGGGCGTTCACTGCCGATTCATGATGCCGCCGATCCGTAGCCAGCCGTCCAGAAAGCCCTCGCACCAACGATCCAGCGCCGCGTCGTGGCGGGCGTGGTGGTCGCGCTGTTCGGCGACGGACTGGGCGCCGGGCGTGGCGAGTTCCTTTGCCCCTTCCACCAGCCACGCGTCCAAAATTTGCTGGTTCACCTCCGGGTGAAACTGCACCCCGAAGGCGTGGGTTCCGTAGCGGTAGGCCTGGTGCGGAAAGCGTTCGCCGGTGGCCAGCAGCTCGGCGCCGGCCGGCAAATCAAAACCCTCGTGGTGCCAGTGATAGACGTGCAGCGGGGATTCGAACACGGCTTGACCGGCGGCGGTCGGCTGTACCGGGAAATAACCGATTTCCGCCAGCCCGGCCGGATGCGGTTTGACCGTCGCCCCCAGCGCCCGCGCCAGCAGTTGCGCGCCGAGACAAATACCCAGAAACGGGCGGCCGGAGGCCAGCGCGGTGGGAATCCAGTCCAGTTGCGCCCGGATGCCCGGTAGCGCGCCGTCGTCGTTGGCGCTCATCGGCCCGCCGAACACCACCGCTCCGGCGTAGCCGTCCATGCCGACTGGCAACGGCTGGCCGGATTGCGGATAGCAATAATCGGTCTGGTAGCCGCGTTCTCGCAGCTTGCGGCCGCAACGGCCGTCGCCGCCGTCGGCCGTTTGCATCACCAGCAGCAGGCGGGGGAGTTCACTCATCGCGTTCGTCCTTCGAGGCGGCTTGTCGGTAATCCTTCAGCGTTTCGGCGATCAGAAACGCCAGCTCCAGGCTCTGCGAAGCGTTCAGGCGCGGGTCGCATGGGGTGTGATAGCGGTCGGCCAGACCCTGTTCGGTGATGGCTTGGGCGCCGCCCAGACATTCGGTGACATCCTGGCCGGTCAGTTCGAAGTGCATCCCTCCGGGATAGCTGCCTTCGGCGCGGTGGATGGCGAAGAAGCACCGCACTTCGTCGAGAATGCGGGCGAAGGGCCGGGTTTTATAGCCGGTGCTGGCCTCCAGGGTGTTGCCGTGCATCGGATCGCAGGACCAGACGACTTGACGTCCCTCGCGCTGGACCGCGCGGATCAGCGGCGGCAGGGCGGTGTCGATCCGATCCGCGCCCATGCGGCTGATCAGGGTCAGCCGGCCCGGTTGGTCGTCGGGGTTCAGCATGTCCAGCAGGCGCAACAGGGTGTCGGGGTCGGTGCTCGGACCCAGCTTGAGGCCGAGCGGGTTGGCGATGCCGCGGGCGAATTCGACGTGAGCGCCCTTTAGTTGGCGGGTACGCTCGCCGACCCACAGTAAATGCGCCGAACCGTCGTACCACTCTCCGGTCGGTGGTTCGCGCCGGGTCAACGCCTGCTCGTAGCCGAGTAGCAATGCCTCGTGCGAGGTGTAGAACCGCACCTGCCGCACTTGCGGGTCGGTGGCGGCGTCCAGGCCGCAGGCGCGCATGAACGCCAGCGTTTCGCTGATGCGGTCGGCGAGATCGCGGTAACGCGCGCCCTGGGGGCTGGCGCGCAGGAAATCCAGATTCCACTGTTGGACCCGGTGCAGGTCGGCAAAGCCGCCTTGCGCCAGCGCCCGTAGCAGATTCAAAGTCGCCGCCGATTGCGAATAGGCGCGCAGTTGCCGGCGCGGGTCGGGCCGGCGCGCTTCGGGGGTGAAATCGAGACCGTTGACGATATCGCCCCGATAACTGGGCAGGCTGACCCCGTCGCGGGTTTCGGTGGGGGCGCTGCGCGGCTTGGCGAACTGGCCCGCCATCCGTCCGACCTTGACCACCGGACAGGCGGCGGCGAAGGTCAGAACCACCGCCATTTGCAGCAGTACCCGGAAGGTGTCGGTGATAGAGTGATCGCGGAAATCGGCGAAGCTCTCGGCGCAGTCGCCACCTTGCAGCAGAAAGGCCCGGCCGGCGGCGACTTCGGCCAGTTGCTGGCGCAGGGTTTCGATTTCGCCGGCGAACACCAGCGGCAGCGAGTGTGTCAGCCGTTCCTCGGCCTCGGCCAGCGCTGCGGGATCGTCGTAATCCGGCAGTTGCGCCGCCGGCTTGTTCCGCCAGCTTGCCGGGGTCCATGGGGGCTGGGCGTGTTGCATGAGTTGGGGCATCGATACATCCGAAAGTTGCGTATGATTGGGTTTGCCGGTTTGAATCGGGCGGAGGCGAACCGGCCCGGCAAAATTAAAAGAACCGCCGCGAAGGCACAATGCCCCCTCGAACAATTCATCGCCGTCCGGCGCGACAGTCCGCCGACCCACCGAGAGGCGTTTTTGTACCGCCTCTAAAAGAACCACAAGGCTGCCATTATGTTCAAGTCATTGATTGCTTGGCGTCCCTCGCCTTATCTGCTTCTGGTGCTGACCACCTTGTTCTGGTCCGGCAATTTCGTGCTGGGCCGGGCGGTGCATACCGTGTTTTCGCCGTTCACCTTGTCGTTCTGGCGTTGGGCGGTGGCCCTGGCGATCCTGCTGCCGTTCGTTTGGACCGCGCTGCGCGAGCAGGGTCCGCTGCTGCGCCGCCACGGACCGATTTTGCTGCTGCTCAGCGTGCTCGGCGTGGTTAACTTCAACACCTTCGTCTACCTCGGCCTCCAGTCCACCACCGCCACCAACGCCGTCATCATGCTGTCGGTGACGCCGGTGCTGATCGTGGCGCTGTCGTTTCTGCTGCTGTGCCAGACCGTGACCGGCTGGCAGACGTTGGGGATTCTGGTGTCGTTGACCGGCGTGCTGGTGATCGTCGCGCGCGGCGATGTTCGGGCGCTGCTGGCGTGGCGGGTCAATGCCGGCGATTTGTGGATTCTGGCGGCGGTGGCCAGTTGGGCGCTGTATTCGGTGTGTCTGCGCTGGCGGCCGGCGGAACTCAAGCCGCTGAATTTCCAGGCCGCGACCATGGTGATCGGGGTGATCATTCTGACACCGCTGTATGGCTGGGATCTGGCGCACGAGCGCTTTGTCGCCTTAAATGCCGCAACCGTGGCCAGCATTGGCTATCTGGCGCTGTTCCCCTCGATTCTCGCCTATATCTTCTGGAATCGGGCGGTGGCGGAACTGGGCGCCAACCGTACCGGGCAATTCCTGCATCTGATGCCGGCTTTCGGCGCGGTGCTGTCGATGATCTTTCTGGGCGAGCGGCTGTATGTTTTTCACGCCGCCGGCATCGGTTTGATCGGGTTAGGCATCTGGCTGGCGACGGTGTACGGGCGCATTATGGCTCGATGAGTTTTTAGAGTCCTGCTCCTGCAAAATCCAATACCTATATATAACGACCGTGTTTTTTTATCTAAAAATTGAGGCTCTATGAGATCTCCCGTGGAGACCACAAGATGTAGTGGTGGGGGGGTCAT
>JAPUDV010000064.1:0-12735 GCA_027492875.1 Candidatus Competibacteraceae bacterium
GCTGTTATCTTTTATCTTAATTTTCAGTAAGTTATTTTTGTCCTGTACAATGATAACCAAACCATAACAGATTGAAAATATTCAAGATAATTATTTGGGAACTTCTCTATTGTATAAAAATACATGTCATGCTCTACAAAGCCATTGCGGGAGGGGAATGATGAGCGTCTCCAAGCAATACAATAAATGGCTGTTCGCCGTGTTGTCGCTGTATGGACTGCTGGCGTGCGGCAGTATCGATAACGCCGTCACCCGCACCATCGCCGAATCGGTGACACTCGGGCCGGAGTGGACCGTGCTGCCGGTCGCTCCCCCGCTCGAAGTACAGCGCACCGGGCAAAAAATCCTGATGTGGCTGGACGATGTCCGCGACTGGGTGAAGCCTTTCAGCGGGCCACTGCTGCTGCGCGATGGATCATACCTCGACATCGAAATGGAACTGACCGATCAGAACGGCCAACGCCATCCCCTCGTGCCCATCAGCATTGGGTCCTCAATCGGTTTCGGGTTGGCCCAGCCCGAAGAGGGTGCCGGCTTCCTCAGGAGCCGCCGCTTCGTGGAATTGCGGGTTCGCGCCAGCCGGTTGGCGCTCGCCCAACGGATCGACTGGTATTGCTGGACCGGAAAATAACCGTCGTTACATCCCACTCGGCAAAGGAGGATTGAGCATGGCGCAAATCACCGAAGCGGACATGAAACCCGCCGATATCATCGTTTCCACCGGCAGTGGCGCCGTCTCGGCGGTCATCCGCGCCGGCTCGGTTTCCAAGTACAGCCATGCCGCCCTGTACATCGGCGACGGCCAGGTCATCGAGGCGATTGGCGAGGGCGTGGTCAAACAGCCGCTCAGCGCCGCCCTGCGCGACGATACACTGGCAGTGGTGTACCGGCGCAAGAATCTGAACGACGCTCAAACCAAGGTCATCATCCACTATGCCTCCGGCCAGGTCGGCAAGAAGTACGACTACGCGGGTGTCGCCGGAGCGTCCAAATACACGGTCGGCGGCATGGTCATGCACGTCATTTCCTTCCCGCTGGGCGTCATCCAGGACATCGGCGAGGCGGTCAACACCCTTTCGCCCGAGTCTTCGTTTTTCTGCTCGGAATTGGTGCTGATGGCGTTCAAGAAGGCCAACGCGCCGATCACCTTCAAGCCACCGACGATCAGCTCGCCCAGCGATATCCCCGGCTCGCATCAAATGGCATATGTTGGTCATCTCAAGAGTCAGTGATCGCTACTCCACCCCCAACCCGCTAAACGGCAGGTAGTCCACCGCATCGCCGGGCGTCACCCCGGCGCAGTCCTCCGGCAGTTCGATCAGGCCGTCGGCCCAGCACAGCGACGACAGCGCCCCCGAGCTGTTGGTGTGGTAGATACTGGCCACGGGTCCCCGGTCGGGATCGAGCCGCAGCCGCGCCCGCAGCCATTCGCGCCGGCCCGGCTTGCGGCGGAACTGGAAATCCGCGCGGACCCGCAATCGCGCCGGTTCGATCGACCGCACGCCCATCAGCTTTAACAGCAGCGGCCGGGCGAACAGCAGGAAGGACACCATGACCGACACCGGATTGCCCGGCAGGCCCAGCACCAGGCAGTCTTGAATCCGCCCGAAGGTCACCGGCTTGCCCGGCTTGACCGCCAGCCGCCAGAATTCGATGGTTCCCAGTTCGGCGATCACGTCCTTGACCAGATCGGCCGTGCCCACCGAAACCCCGCCCGAGGTCAGCAGAACATCATGCGTCGCCGCCGCGTCCCGCAGCGCCGGCAACACCGCGTTCCTCTGGTCGCGCAGAATGCCCAAGTCGCTCGCCGCGCAACCCAGCCGGCGCAGCAGGCCGATCAGGACGTAGCGGTTCGATTCATGGATCGCGCCCGGCGGCAACTCCGTGTCCGGTTCGTACAACTCGTCGCCGGTAGAGGCCACCGCCACCCGAGGCCGACGCCGCACCGCCAGCGCGGCGATGCCCTGCCCCGCCGCCAGTGATACATCTTGCGGGCGCAGCCGCAGCCCGCCCGACAGCAGCACCGTTCCTGCGTGCACGTCCTCGCCGCGCCGGCGGATGTTCTCGCCGATTTTGAGCCGGGTGGCGGCTTCCGGTTCGATGACGATCCCGCTTTCATCCGGCGCGATCTCGCACTGTTCCTGCATGATCACAGCGTCTGGTCCGCTTGGGATCACGGCGCCGGTGGTAATGCGCACCGCCGCGCCGCGCGGGGCGATGCCGGCATACGGATGCCCCGCCAGCGCCTGACCGACCACCGGCAAGCGGGTCGGTCCGTTCGGGTGCAGATCGGCCCGATACAGCGCGAAGCCGTCCATGGCCGAGTTGTCGTGCGGGGGCACGTCGAGCCGGGCCGGCAGGTCGGTGGCCAACACCCGGTCGTAGGCTTCCAGCAGGGGCACGGTTTCGGTTTCACGGACCGGGCGCACGGTATCCAGGGCGGCGGCGAGGGCCTCGGCCAGCGTCAGCAGCCGATCATGGTCGCCACAGTCGTCGGTGGGGGGCATGAAGCAAGACCTCGTGGTGATGGAAGGAAGAGCGGGTGTATCGTCCGCTTCGATATTGAGAATCCGCATAGCGGTTGACGCAAGGCAATGACAGGTTGCTACTGTTCGCCGTCGGCGATGCGGTGCAGGGCTTCGCGGTCGCATTTCTGGAGGGTGGCGCCGTGATCGTGCAGCACCCCCCGCCGCCGCAGTTCGGCGATGGCGCGGCTGACGGTTTCGGTGGTCAACCCCACCATCGCACCCATGTCCTCACGTCCGAACAGCGGCAAGAGGTGCTCCGGTTCGGCGCAGGACAGGCGCAGCAACAATCGAGCCACCCGCTGGCGGGCGGTGCCGGTGGTGAACTGGGTCAGCCAGGTGTCGGCCTCGGCCAGCGCCTGCTGCCAGCGGGCCATCAGTTCGCGGTACAGCCCCGGCCGCTCGCGGCCCAGCCGTTCGATCACGCCGGTGGGGATCGCGCAGATTTCGCAGTCGGCGAGGGCGATGGCGTCGTGCTGGTAAGGCTGGCCGACCAGCGCCTCCAGGCCGAGCGCGTCGCTATCCCTCAGAAGGCGGACGATGCGTTGGCTGCCGTCGGGCAGGTACTGCACCAGCTTGATCGTGCCGCCGCGCAGGGTGAACAGGGTGCTGCCCCGTTCGTGCATGCGGTACAGCGCCTGCTGCGGGCCGAGGATGATCTCCTTGATCGGCTGGTGGATATGACTGAAATCCGCTTCCTCCAACCCGGCGAACAGCGCCGAAGCGCGCACCGCGCAGTGGCGGCACTTGGTTTCGCCCAGCCAGATCGCGTGCAATGCAATCGATTTCATACGGTCGTCCGCGCGTGATCCCCGCAGCCCTCTAAAGGTTTGGCATCGGGTCACGGCCGTTCGTCGCCGGAGCAAGATGCCAGCCAACCTGGAATCCGCGCCGCTACCGCGCCAGCGGCGAGTCCGCCCCCAGCAGATCGATGCCGGTGATGGCGGCGCGGCCCATCAGTCGCGACAGGTACTGGCTGATGGCCTGTCGCTGCGTGCTCTCGCGCAGATAGCCAGCGATACGGTCCCGCACCGCATCGTATTCCAGCGGCCGACCTTCGGTCTTACGATGCAAGTGGATCACATGAAAGCCGAACCGGCTTTCCAACGGCTGGCTGGAAATCTCGCCTTCCCGCATGTCCAGCAGCGCCTGTTCGAATTCGGGCACCGTCTGCGCCAGACCAATTTGCCCGAGGCTGCCGCCGTCCTGTTTGGACGGGCAGTCCGACAGCGCCGCCGCCAGTTCGGCGAAATTCCCGCCGCCGTCCGCCAGTTGCGCGAGGGCGCTTTCGGCGCGGGCGCGCGCCTCGGAACGGGCCGTGGCGTTGCCGGGCGGCGCGGCGCACAGGATGTGCGAGGCCTCGAATAGATCGCCGTCGCGAAAGCGCTGGCGGTTGGCCATGAAAAAGCGCCGGCAACTGGTTTCGTCCGGTTCCGGAGTTTTGACCTCGCGTTCCATCAACGCTGCGATGCGCCCCTCGTCGTCGTCGCCGGCGATCTCCAGTCGAGCCGCTTCCTGTAGCAGCAGCTCCTTGGCGACCAGCGCCAGGGTGGCCGAATATTCGGCCACCTCGCGCGATGGAGCGGGATGATGCTGCATTTCGGCATGAAGGGCGTTGTCGGTGATTTCGACGCCATTGACGGTGATGGGCATGTAATTCTCCGTGAAAAACTGGGGAAATAACTTACAATTAATTAGATGGTCGTATCAGTCGTAAGAAAACCGTCTGATTCACCCGCTAACCTTATCAAATCAATCATCAGATGCGGGTTTCTTTTTCGAGGCTAGGCTCTGTTCGATGACAATCGCGAAACCCGCCGACGCGCCCGACCGGCCGCTCCGCTTTCCCCGGTTTGTACTGGGGATCATGGTGATTCTCACGGTGGCTATCGGCATGACGGGGTGGGTTTATCTCCAGCGCCAGCAAGCGCGCCTGCGTTCGAGCGTCGAGGACGGGCTGGCCGCCATCGCGGATTTGAAGGTCCAGCAGATCGTCCGATGGCGCAACGAACGGTTGAACGACGCGCGGTTTTTCTTTCAAGCGGCCTTCGTCGCGCGCGACGTGCGGGCGTTTCTGACCGATCCTTCTTCGGAAACGACCAAAGCCGAGCTTTTGCACTGGTTGGCGCTACTCAAGGGGGGCAAGCGCTATGACAGGGTGGCGTTGTTCGATCCGCAACTCAAGCTCCGTTTAACCGTTCCGCCGTGGTCGGAGGCGCTCGATCCTCCGATCGACAGTCATCGGGTGGCCGCGGCGTTGCGATCCCGCGATATCACCATGACCGACCTGCATCGCGAAGCCGCCGACCAGCCTATTCATCTCAGCATCCTGTTTCCCGTCTTCCCGCCGCGGGCGCAACCCGACGATCCCGGCGATCCGCTCGGCGTCATCGTGCTGCAACTCGATCCGCGCCAATTTCTCTATCCGCTGATTCAGACCTGGCCCACGCCGAGCCAGACGGCGGAAACCCTGCTCGTCCGCCGGGAGGGAGAGGAGGTACTGTTCCTGAACGAGCTGCGCCATCGCGCCAACACGGCGCTCGAACTGCGCGTGCCGATTGCGCAGTTGGGCCTGCCGGCCGCGCTGGCCGTTCGAGGCTACCAAGGCATGGTCGAGGGTCGGGACTATCGCAACGTGCCGGTACTGGCCGCCCTGCGCGCCGTGCCCGACTCGCCGTGGTTCCTGGTGGCCAAGGTGGATCAGGAGGAGATTTACGCGCCGCTGCGCCAGCAGGCGGCCACCATCGGGCTTGTCATCGCAATGCTGATGCTGGCCGCCAGTCTCGGCATGGGGTTCCTCTGGCGCCAGCGCGATACCCAGTGGCTCCGGCGGCAACTGGCGGTCGAACGGGAGCGGCGGTCCATGGCCCAGCGGGTGGAACACCTGCTGAAAAACGCCAACGATATCATTCTGCTCGCCGATTCCAAGGCCGGTATTCTGGAGGCAAACGACCGCGCCCTGGGAAGCTACGGTTATTCGCCGGACGAGTTGTGGGGCCTGAACCTGGTGGATTTGAGGGCGCCCGAAGAGCAGGATAGTTTCGCCCTGCACCTGGCTCGCCTGCTGCGGGAAGGCCACACCCTGATCGAGACGTTTCACCGCCGCAAGGACGGCTCGACCTTCCCGGTCGAAATCAGCAGCCGGGCGGTGGAGATCGGTGGAGTCACCTACCTGCTGGGCATCATCCGCGACATCAGCCAGCGCAAGGCGCACGAACGGGAAATCGAACGGCTCAACCGGCTGTATGCCGCCCTGAGCCAGGTCAATCAGGCCGTGGTGCGAGCGACGACCCGCCAAGGGTTGTTCGACGAATTGTGCCGGGCGCTGGTGGAGTTCGGTCGGTTCAGCATGGCATGGATCGGCTGGCACGATTCGCGCACCCATGCGGTCGCCCCGGTCGCCCAATACGGCGATGAATCGGGTTATCTCAAGGAAATACACGTCTTCGCCGATGATCGCCCCGAAGGTCGCGGCCCCATCGGCATCGCCATTCGCGAGGGCCGGCCCTACATTTGCAACGATTTCTTCGATGACCCCGTTACCCTCCCCTGGCGCGAATCGGCGCGTCGGCAGAATTTCCGTGCTGCGGCTGCGTTGCCGGTCCGGCTGGGCGGTCAGGTCTGCGGAGCCCTGACGCTCTATGCGTCGGAATCCGGTTTCTTCGGTCAACGGGAAATCGCCTTGCTGGAGGAAACGGCGCTGGATATCTCCTTCGGTCTGGATCATCTGGAGGAGGAAGCGCGGCGCCGGAAAGCCGAGAACGAGCGCGACCGCCTGTTCGACATGTCGCCGGATCTGATCGGCGTGGCCGGTTTCGATGGCTATTTCAAGCAGATCAACCCCGCCTTTACCCGACTGCTGGGCTGGGAGACACGAGAACTGCTGACCCGGCCCTGGCTGGATTTCGTGCATCCCGACGATCTGGCCGCCACGATCCGGGTCGATGAGGGTCTGATGCACGGGCAAGCGGTCCGCGATTTCGAGAACCGCCATCGTTGCCAGGACGGCGCGTATCGCTGGCTGTCCTGGAACACCTACCCGTCGCCAGACCTCCAGCAGGCGTTTTTCGTGGCCCGCGACGTGACCGAACGGAAAGAAGCCGAGGCGCGGATCGAACATCTGGCCTACTACGACGCGCTCACCGATCTGCCCAATCGCACCCTGTTGCGCGACCGGGCAGCCCAGGCGCTGGCCAACGCCCACCGCGAGAATACGGAGCTTGCCCTGCTGTTTCTCGATCTGGATCGCTTCAAAACCATCAACGATTCCCTGGGCCACTCGGTGGGCGACCGGTTGTTACGGGTGGCGGCGGATCGTTTACGGCAGACGGTGCGCGACACCGACACGGTATCGCGGCTCGGCGGCGACGAATTTCTGGTCATGCTGACGGAAACGGGGGGGCACGGCGCGGCGCGGGTAGCCCAGAAAATCCTGGAGCTGTTCCGGCAATCCCTGGAAGTGGACGAGCGCATCCTGCATGTCGCCACCAGCATCGGCATCAGCGTCTATCCCCGCGACGCCCAGGATTTCGAGTCGTTGCTGCGCTACGCCGACACCGCGCTGTACCGGGCCAAGGAAGACGGGCGCAATACTTTTCATTTCTTCCAGCCGGACATGGATATCGCCGCATCCGAGCGCCTGATGATGGAAAGCGCCCTGCGTCAGGCGCTGACGCGCGGCGAATTCGAACTGCACTACCAGCCGCAAGTGGCGCTCGACGACGGCCGGCTGGTGGGTTTCGAGGCGCTGATTCGCTGGCATCACCCCGAACTTGGGCTGGTATCGCCCGCCAGGTTTATTCCGGTGGCGGAAAGCAGCGGTCTGATCATCGAAATCGGCGCCTGGGTGCTACGCGAAGCCTGCCGGCAAAATCAAGCTTGGCGGGAAGCCGGGCTGTCTCGGGCGCCGGTGGCGGTCAATCTGTCGGCGGTTCAGATCTATCACGGCAACCTGGTGTCCACCGTGCGGCAAATCCTGGTTGAGACCGGCCTGCCGCCGGCCGGGCTGGAGCTGGAAGTCACCGAGAGCCATTTGGTGGAAAACACCGAGACCGTGCTCGATCGGTTCCGGCAACTCAAGGCCTTGGGGGTCAAGTTTGCCATCGACGATTTCGGTACCGGCTATTCGAATTTGTCGTACCTCAAACGCTTTCCCATCGACAAGCTGAAGATCGACCAGTCTTTCGTGCGGGATATCGTCGAAGACCCGGATGACCTGTCCATCGCCCACGCGGTGGTCAGCATGGGCCACAGCCTGCGCCTGACGGTCATCGCCGAGGGGGTGGAGAACCAGGAAGTAGCGCGGCTGTTGCGGGACATGGCCTGCGACGAAGTGCAGGGCTACTTTTTCGCCCGACCCATGCCCGCCGCACAGATTCCGGATTGGCTGGCCGGCCGAGGGGCGGCCGGACATTGAGAGGCCGTACAAAAACACCTCTGAGGCGGCGCGGAACGAGGTCGATAAAAAAGGCGCGTGCGGCCACGCGCCCCGGTTGCGGTTAAATCCCTGCAGGGTGTTTCAGGCGGGCTTGGCCAAATTGGGAACAGTGTCGGCGGCGGGCGAGGATTTAACCGTGTCCAACACCGATTGCAGCCTGGTTTCGTCCTCGTGCGACAGGGAGGTCTTCAGCAACCGGCCACCGGCGCCTTCCAGTTCGGCCAGCACTTTGTCCGGGGTGAAGTGCTTGACCAGCACGAACAGCACCGAGGCGCCCGGCTTCAACTCGGACGCCAGTTTTTTCATGAAGTCGTCGTTGATGCCGATATCGGCCAGCGCGCCGCTCAGCGCGCCACCGGCCGCGCCGGCGGCCAAACCCAGCAGCGGGTTCATGAACAACAACCCGATCAGCAGACCCCAGAAGCTGCCGGACAGCGCTCCGGCGGTGGTCAGATCGTGAATCTGGTGCAGCTTCACCTTGCCTTTTTCGTCGCGGACGGCGACGACCGCGTCTTCCAAGTCGATCAGATACTCCTTCTGCATCTGCAAGAGCCGCAGCCGCACCTCTTGTGCCTTGAACATATCGTCGTAAGCGATTGCCACGAATGTGTTGCTCATATCGTCAAATCTCCCGCTGTAAGGCTGTAAACCGGAATGGCTTCAAGAAAGTAGGGCGTGATGCCGCCACGCGTTACTCACGGGTCTGGGAGCGATCTCACCACCGTGGAAAAGCGGTGGCGAAACAGTTGACCGTCAGACGATTATCAGGATAGAGAATTCTCAGGCGATCGGCGTAGACCTCTTGCGGCACGTTGCGGTAATACGCTTGATAGCTGAGTTCCTCGAACTGTGCGCGTTGTGCCGGCGTATTGAAGGGTAGCGCTCCGTAGCGCGGCACGCAGAGCGCTTCCGTCTGGGAAAGCCAGTTCTGGAAGCGGGGATCGGTCGCGTCATTCAAGGCGCACGCGCCGCAAGCCAGCACCAGCGCCAGTAACCATGGGGTTCGGTATTTCATTTTCGCGGCAGGAACGAGTAAACGCCATGTATTCGCCATATCGCTCTCGAATTGTTCCACAGGTTTGTGCCACCCTTCATTCTAGAAGGCGCGGGCTATAAGTATCCCGCCGCGCGGTCGCAGGACAGGTTCAGGAGACATCGATGATACACGGTTGTGGTAGGGGGATGCTGGCGGGTTTGTGCCTGTTTTGGCTGGGTGCGAGCGTTTTAGCCGTTGCGCAACCCACACCGGCCGCGCAACCCGTGCCGCCGACCGGATCGCTGTCACACCCGTTGTTGGAAAAAATTCGGCATGACATCACCCTGGTCGAACCGTGGCTGGATCGCTACGGCTATGGAGCGGTATTTGTCGCGGTCGGGGTGGAAGGCTTCGGTATCCCGGCGCCGGGGGAAACCCTGTTGGTTGCCGGCGCGCTGGCCGCCGCTGGCCCCGCCAGCCTGAACATCGGTGGGCTGCTGCTGACCGCGTTCCTGGCGGCGGCGTTGGGCAACAGTATGGGTTACTGGATCGGCCGCCGGGGTGGGCGGGCGTTGTTGCGTCGATTCCGGGTCGACGAACGCCACCTGCGGCGGATCGAACGCGGATTCGCGCGCTACGGCGGCGGATTGATCGTGATCGCCCGCTTTTTCGACGGATTGCGGCAACTGAACGGCATCGCCGCCGGCATCCTGGAGATGCCCTGGTGGATCTTCACGCTGTTCAACGTGGTCGGTGCGGCGTTGTGGGTCGGCTGCTGGGGGTTGGGGGTCTATTATCTCGACGAGCACCTGCACGCGATTCTTGCCGTGGTCCGGCGCCTGAACCCGTGGGTGGTGACCGGGACGCTGCTGGCAACCGGGTGGCTGATCGGCTGGATTTGGTTGCGCTGGCGGGGCCAAAACCGGACGTGACCACAGTTCGAGTCTTGGCCGGTTTCCCGTTGCCATAGCCGTCCGCAATTTTGGCCGCTTGCCGTCGATTTTGGCAGGCTGGCCAGTTTCCTGTCGCCATAGCCGTCCGCAATCTCTCCGATACAGGGCAACTTGCCAATAACATTCATCACCAAAAGCTAAGGGGGCGAGCGAGCCGTTCGTCTACCGCTGTCGATCCTCGGCTATGGCTTCAAGGACGCGGGGGGTCCGAGCCGTGGTTCGCCGGACTTTTCCTCGGGCCGTGTTCCATACAAGGTTAATTTGACCATGATCGACTCGATGGGTGGCGTGGACCGGTCCCGACCGTGGGAAGAAGCGATGTCGCCAAGAACCCGTGCAAAAAACTCCCTTCACCCCATGGGATGAGGGGTTGGAGATGAGGGTGAGGGTTATGTTGCAACGCTTGAAGTCCCCAGAGGTCGTGTGAAAACACTCTGAACAACCATCTCGCGCCAACGGCGCATGGTCGTTGGGAGGGTTCGGGATGACCTCTTGCCCTCCCAAAAAAACGACAGACCACATCCCTTTTCATAACACGGCGCGCTTTTGCACGGGTGGCCTGTTCCCGACGGCGCCACGGAAGCTGAAGGCGAACGACTTACCCGGCAAACACCATGGCGAGGCTATGCGTGTCCTCGTAGGAAGTAAACGTGATCACCCGCCCGTCCTTGACCGTCCAGGCCATGGCCCAGTCGCTCGCAAACCAGCGCCCGGTGGGTTTGGCCTGGCCGGTCCAGCGCCTCGAAAAACGCCCGCATCTGCGCCGGGCCATGCCGCATTCCCGCATACGGGATGCTGTCCGGTCCGGCGTTGGTCCATGTCACCGCCGGATCGAGGGTGGCCAGCAGGGCGGGGAGGTCGCCGCAGCTCAAGTCGGCAGACAGGCGTTGCACGGTTTCGAGATTCGTGGATTCGTTCATGGGTGCTTCAACCTCAAGCCTTTGACCTGGCGTTTGGCGCCGCGAATGCGTCCAACCGCGCCGGCGAACGGGCGGGCTAGCCGGCGCGAGGGGGCGGGTCGAATTGGCTCAGACGTTCGATGTCCGGCACGGCGATGCGCCGGCCCTTGACCTCAATCAGCCCCGCTTCGGCCAAACCATGCAGTATCCGGGACAATGTTTCCGGCGTCAGATTCAGCCGCGAGGCGATGACGTGCTTGCTGGCCGGCAGATCGAAGGCGACGGGACCGCCAGCGGGCGCGTCCGCCAGTTGCAGCAGGAATCCGATCAGCCGCTGGGTGGAAGAGCGCAGGGAATAATTTTCCACGTCCTCGATCAGCCCGTGCAAGCGGATGCTCAAGCCGGCCAGCATCCGGCGGGCGAAGGCGCTGTCGCGATCGATCGCCGCGAACAGGCTGTGCTTGGCGATGTACAGCAGGTGGGAATCCTCCAGCGCCTGGGCGAACACCGGGCTGGGTTTCTCCATGAACATCATGGCTTCACCGAAACTTTGCCCCGGCTCGACGATGGACACCACCTTCTCGTTGCCTCTCGGCGAGGAAAACGCCAGTTTAATTTGGCCCTGCACGACGACATGGAACCCTTCCAGCAAGCGGCCCTTCTGGAACAGGATCTGCCCCTTGCCCAAGCGGATTTCGCGTGTCCCCGCCGCCAGACCGACGATTTCGTCCTCACTCAATTGCTGAAACATCGGCAGGTTGGCGAGTACCCTGCCGATGTCGGTTTGCTTGCCCATCTGTTTTGCCGTTCCTCGCCTTCACAGAGCTGGCATGACCGCGCTCCGCGCTGATCCCCATTGGGGAGGGCGGCGGAACGCTGGTGATTTATGGCGCGGCAACATTGCGGCAAGTCGAACGGCTGCCCATCCGCAAGCCGGTCGGTCGGCACAAGTTCCACGAGAAGATCGCCCGTTCCTCTGGAACGGGCGATCATTATAGAGGGTTAGGCGGGTTCGAGTTGCAGGGGCGCGGTTTCCGGCGGTAACCGCTTGCGGGCCGGGCTCACCTTGAGTCGGCTCTTATACCCGTCGAGCAGCTTCAACGTATTCTCGGCGTATTCCTGCGAGGATATTTCGTCGGCGATGTAATGCTGCAACAACTTCATCCAGAAGCCATGAATCTCGCAATGCGACGACTGCGGCCCGCCCTGCAGCGGGCAATCGGGACAGCGCGTCTTGATCAAGGTCTGAGCGACTGTATCTTTTTGCCATTGTCGCCGATACATCTGAGAATGCGCCGCGATCCATTCCATGGCGCGTGCATCCCGCTCGTCACGGGGAAACTGCCCGACATAGCTTTCGATGGCAGTGATCTGCCGAAGTAAAAAATCAGTATTGGATACCTCCATATTCTCGGTATCCGCCATGAAACGAGTGATCAGCGCCAACATGGGATCGTCTACGATGTACATGATTTTTCTTCTGGTTGACGATAATGGTCGGCAAAATCGTAGCAAGAAATTGTGCAGCGCACAAATATTTTTGTTATTGGATCATGCGAGGGTGAACAGGGCAAACCACCAGCGGCGAGCGATGGTCTCTTGCCGGATTCATACAAATAAAATCCGTGGATATCCATGATTCAGACAGTAATGCTTCCCGGTTCACCCCCATCGCCGGGGCGGCGCAAACGGCAGGCACATGCCGGAGCTTCGGAACCCGAATCAAACAGCCCAGCGAGCGACGATCATCGGTGCTCCGACCACCCATTGAGTGTGCTCGAAGCAGCTCCAGCAGGTTTGATGTATCGAGATAAAACGGTCTTGACAAGAAGCGGTGAGGTCACCCTCACCATTCTCTATAGCCAATCCATGGGCGTCCGTAGTAGCCGTGGCGTCCGTAGTAGCCGTGGCGTCCGTAGTAGCCGTGGCGTCCGTAGTAGCCGTG
>JAPUDV010000064.1:12835-14069 GCA_027492875.1 Candidatus Competibacteraceae bacterium
GCGTCCGTAGTAGCCTCTGTGACCTCCGTGGTAGTCACCCCAACCATGGTGACCTCGGTAGTTTTCGTGGTAGCCACCCCTACCGTGGCCGTCGTCACCCTCCGCATTCGCGTTATGCAGCGGAGCTGCGATCGCGGCGGCGACCACGACTCCGAGTAGCCATTTCATCGCGTTCATCGTTTCACTCCTGCCCGCCCGACGTGGCGGCATGGTCTTCAATGGATCGGGGAACTCCCCGCGCCGACGAAGCGGGCGACTGTGGCGCCCGGCCCGGTGAGGTGCATGATCCCGATGTTGCCCTGAGCACGCGCTGAACGAATGGCGAACGAGAGCTGAACAACCTGCTCCATCCATCGCTGCATCTGATGGATGGAGTACAGCAACCTTCTATTTAAACTATATTTTATTTTTCACTATTACTTCTTGACGCCCGAGTTCTTACCCTCGCCCATCGGGCGGCGGCGGGCGTCTCCGCCATTCAGGGTGGTGCGCCCGCCGGCTCGGACCACCTGCCACGGTGAGGTAAATTTCGACATGCAGCCACAAACCATTCCCGAATCCAACTATCTGATGCGGATGGCCGACGGGACCATCAAACAGGTCAACCCGTTCACCGGCACGGAGGTATGGACCGTGCCCGGCCGCGGCAACCGACCGCTGGGGGTGAGCCAGACCAATCCGGCGCACCTCGACCCCGCTCAGCACGACGCTCGCTGCGCGTTCTGCGCCCGGCGCTATCTGGAAACTCCGCCGGAGAAGGCGCGGCTGATCCGCGCCGGTGGCGGTTTCACTACCCTGCGCCATCTCCACGCCGAGGCGCTGTTCGACACCGTGGCCGAGTTCCGCCGCGTCCCCGATCTGTTCGAGATCGTTTCCCTGGATTATTGGCAGAAGAATTTCGGCTACCAGGTTCCCGACGCCATCGCCGCCCACCAGCGCGGTTATCTGGCTTCGGAAGCAGGTCGCCACCATGTCCTGCGGATGGTGGAACAACGGTTGCGGACCACCGGCGTGGGCGAGGTCGCCCGCAACCAGTTGTCCCCGGATGAGCGGTTGCGGATCGGTCATGCCTTTTTCGGCGGCGGCCACGAGGTGATTATCGCCCGGCGCCATTTCGTCGACGGCGCCACCCACGACCGCCAGTTGGCGTCCTCCGGCACCCTGACCCCGGAAGAACACTACCAGTATCTGCGTTTCACCATCGACGCCATGCGCGATCTCTACGTCAACAATC
>JAPUDV010000065.1:0-54591 GCA_027492875.1 Candidatus Competibacteraceae bacterium
CGCCATGGCGCTATCCGGCAACCCAGCGGCCCCCAACAGCCACAGCGATGACATCGCCCCGTAGAGGATGCGCCGGCTGAATTTAAAATTTTGTGTGTCCACGATGCCTCCCGAAAACCTGTCACCCGCTGGGGGTTGAATTGCCGTGTCGCGCTGTGGGAACCAGACGGGGATAATCCTGATTTCACGGCGCACATCTTTGCATAATGTAGGCTTGTAGTGGGTTCAAATACAATCAGATTCGGAAGAAAAATTAACAAAATAGGCCACTGTTCCTGTTGGAATGGGTGAAAAATAACTACATTTTAATCGGCCAAAATTCATAAATGTCATTTAAAATTTACATAAAGAAGGCCATGCGCCGGCCCAGCACTCGATCAACGCGCTCCCGCCAGCGGATGAAGGACAAAAAATGACTGCGATCTTGCGGATTAACTCACTAATTTTTTATCGAAAATCCGCTGCATTGATCCAGGTCGGGAGCAACGCCTCATCGTCCGCCCGTTCGCCCTCCCGGAAAAACTTCAGCCAACGCGGCGGTTCGTTGCCCGCCGGCTCCGCCGCGAGTTTATCCGGTTCCGGCACCCGGCCGCCTCCGCGATCCAGCCGCCGCCGGTCCCGCCCGCCGTGCGACTGCTGGCGGTACAAATCGGCCCAGCCGCAGACGATCCGCGCCGGTCCATGCGGGTGGAGGAAACCGCACCGCCATCCGGCAGCCCCAACGGTCGTCATCGCGTTCGCTCGCTTTCGCGGGGAGAGTGGAATTTCCGTCCATCTCCACGCACTATAGCGTTCCAGAAGCGGTCGTGAAATTTCCCCGCCTTGGACCAGGAGAGGCGACGCGCAGCGCCGGGGTGGTTCGAAACGGCGATTCCACAACTCGGGGAGGAACGCACGATTCCGCAAACTCCCCATCACCAAGACAGTGCGCCCATGGCCATGTCCGACCATCCGACCCCGTTTCCCCCCGGTTTTCTCTGGGGCGTCGCCACCTCCGCCTATCAGATCGAAGGTTCGCCGCTGGCCGACGGCGCCGGGCCGAGCATCTGGCACGAATTCGCCCACACCCCCGGCCGAACCCGCGACGGCGACACCGGCGATCTGGCCTGCGATCATTACCGCCGCTACCGGGACGACGTAGCGCTGATGGGCGGGCTGGGCCTGAACGCCTACCGCTTCAGCGTGTCCTGGAGCCGGGTGTTGCCAGAGGGGCGCGGCCGGATCAACCCTCGGGGACTGGATTTCTACCAAAGACTGGTGGACGCGCTGCTGGAACAGGGCATCCAGCCGATGCTCACCCTGTACCACTGGGACTTGCCGGCGGCGCTGGACCGGCGGGGCGGCTGGCTCAATCCCGACAGCGCCGGCTGGTTCGCCGACTACGCCCGAGTCCTGTTCCGGGCGCTGGACGACCGGGTTCGGCTCTGGGTCACCCTGAACGAACCCTGGGTGGTGGTGGACGGCGGTTACCTGCACGGCGTGCTCGCGCCCGGCCTGCGCAACCCCTTCGCCGCCCCACACGCCACCCACAACTTGTTGCGGGCACACGCCACCGCCGTGCAAGCCTATCGGGCCGTCGGTCGGCATCAAATCGGCCTGGTGGTCAACCTGGAACCGAAGTACCCAGCGGCGGAAACGGCCGAGGATTTGGCCGCCACCATGCGGGCCGACGCCTATTGGAACCGCCAGTATCTCGACCCGGTGTTCCTGGGCGCCTACCCGCCAGAACTGGCCGAGATCTTCGGCGCCGCCTGGCCGGCGTTCGCCACCGCCGACCTCGACGCCCTGCGCCAGCCGCCGGATTTTCTCGGTATCAACTATTACAGCCGGCAAGTGGTGCGGCACGACCCTCACGATTGGCCGCTGACCGCTGGCCGGGTTCGGCAGACGCGGCAGACCCATACCGGCCTGGACTGGGAAGTCTATCCGCAGGGGCTAACCGACATCCTGCAATGGGTCGCCGGCCGCTACGGACCGTTGCCGCTCTACATCACCGAAAACGGCGCGGCCTTCTACGACCCGCCCCAGGCCGACGGCGCGGTGGACGACCCCCTGCGTCGGCGCTACCTGCACGATCATCTACGGGCGGCGCGGGCGGCGCTGGACAGCGGCGTCGACCTGCGCGGCTATTTCGCCTGGTCGCTGCTGGACAACTTCGAATGGGCGCACGGCTACAGCCAGCGCTTCGGCCTGGTCCACGTCGATTACGCCACCCAGCGGCGCACCGTCAAGGCCAGTGGAAAGTTCTACTCGGACGTTGCTCGCAGCCGTGGCGCGGCCCTGTTCGCCAGCGGGGCCGGGCAGCCCTGATCCATCGGTGGGCCACCTCTCCGGCGAGCCGCGCCGCCCGCCGGCTTGCAAGACGGCCGGTCCGTGTCAAAATGGGGCGAAAACCGCCATGCCACGGGAACCCTCGATGGAGAACGCAACAGCCGACGATCTGCACGCCCAGGCCGACCAGCAATGGCGGGAAGTCGTCGAACTCGGCTTGCACGACGCCGAAGACCTGGTTTACGGCATCATGCCGCTGCTGGTGCGGGCGCTGGGCCTGAACCCCAACCACCTGCCGTCCCTGGATCTGCTGAGCGACCTGCTGATGGAAATCGACGCCTGCGAGGAAGCCGTCGAATTCGCCGAAAAAATGCTGGCCCTGGCGCCGGACCATGCCGATGGCCGGAAGAAGCTGACGGCACTGGTCAGCGGCGCGGAGAATCGGCGGCGACTGACGCGCGCCTACCTGCATCAGAAGCGGCTGCAACTGACCCGAACCCCACCCACCGCCGGAGCGGTGTAAGGAGGAGCTTTTGGCGGCCAAGAGCATCGACGAACTGTTCGGCCAGGCGCTCGACAAATTTCGCGGCGAGCGGGAGCGGCAACAGGATCGCAACGACAGCGGGTCGAACGCGCTGCAACGGCAGTTCGAGCGCCTGAAGGATGAGGCGCGCCGGTTGAAGCAGCACATCCAGGATCACCCCCGGTTCAACTACTTCTGGATCTTTCGCGACCAGATCGCCATCAGCTTCCGCACCGGACCCAACCAGCCGCCCGCACAGTGGGTGGTCCGGCTTTACCATCCCGGCAACAATCGCTTCAAGCAGGGCATTTACGGCTATTTGCCCTGTGGCTACGAAATGCCGCTGGATTCGGTGGACGAAGCGGTGGAGTTCATCGCCACCCAGTGCGGCAAGCTGCTGGCCTGACCGCTTCCCGTCCCGCCCTGCCCTGGCGTCCTCGCTGAGCGCGCTCCCAAGCGGCCGAAGCGAACGAACGAATATTTTCAATCCATGCGCAGTTCGGCGACGTTCTGGAACCGGCTGACCACGTAATAGCACTCCACATCCAGTTGCAGCAGCACGCAGCCCTCGGTGGCCACGAAATCCCGCAGCCGCCGATGCTTGCTCAAATAGAGTTGCAGCAGCTCCGCCCGCCGGGCCGCGTCGGCCTCGCGGACCGTGCCCTGGACGGAAATCGCCACGGCGTTGCGAAAATCGGTTTCGGCATTGCACCGATTGTCGATCAGCAGCGAAGCCCGTGGATTGGCCAGCAGATTGGCATACTTCTGGGTGGCCCTGTAGGTGGCGAACACAATCTGCCGCAGGTCGGTGGTCGCGACGAACGCCATCAGGCTGGTGTAGGGCTGCTCTTGGTGCTGAGTCGCCAGCACCGCCTGAATCTGTGAATCCAGAAGGGTTCGAATGGTATGGCGCAGTGGCTCGGGAGTACTCATCGTCGGATCGGTGGAAAAAGTCGCAATATCATCGAACGGTTCAACCCGCCGCCAGCCGACGCCCACCCTCGTACAGCAACAGCAGCGCGTAGGCCAGCAATAATCCACCCAAACCGCGCATCAGCACAACATAGCACCGGCTGCGCAGCGCGTGGCGCGCGCGCGGTCCAGCAGCAGACCGGCCGCCGCGAAGCTGGGCAACCGCGCTCACAATCCCGGCCACCCCGGCCGGGCCGCCGCCAGCTCCGCCCGCAGCTTCAGGTAGCTGTCCAGCCGGCGCGGAACGATCTCGCCGCGCGCCAGCGCCGCCGCCAGCGCGCAGCCGGGCTCGCTCTGGTGCCGGCAATCGGTAAACCGGCAGCGGCCCAGATGCGGCGCCAGCTCCGGAAAACCCCGGTCCAGCGCGCCCGGATCGATCTCGCCCAGTTCAAAGCTGCGCACGCCCGGCGTATCGATCAGATCGCCGCCGTCCGGCAGGTGGTAGAGCGTACTGGTGGTGGTGGTGTGAGCGCCGTGGCCGGTGGCCTGGGAGATGGCCTGGATGCGGATCTCGCGCTCCGGCAGCAGCGCCTTGACCAGCGACGACTTGCCGACCCCCGACTGGCCGACCAGCAGGCTGACCCGCCCACCCAGCCAGCCGCGCAGCTCGTCCAGTCCCTGCACGGCGCGGTTGCTGGCCAGCAGCAGCGGATAACCGATCCGCCGATAAGGTTCCAGCCGCTCCAGCAGCGCCGCCCGCGCCGGCGCATCCAGCAGATCCACCTTGTTCAGCACCAGCAGCCCCCGCACGCCGATCGCGGCGATGGCCACCAGATAGCGGTCGAGCAAATATTCGCTGGGTTCCGGTTCCGGCGCCAGCACCACCACGACTTCGTCGAGGTTGGCGGCCACCGGCCGGGGCTGGCCACGGTAATCGGGGCGGGTCAGCAGCGAACGGCGCTCGACCAGCGCCACGACCACCCCTACCCCCTCTTCCGCGCCGGACGGCTGCCAGACCACGCGGTCGCCACAAGCCAGTCGGCCCAGATTTTGCCGCACCGCACAGCGATACAGGTCACCGTCGCCATCCTCGACGATCAGGGCCGAGCCATAATTGGCGATCACCAGACCGGTTTGTTCCGGGCCGAGCCCGGTCTCGTCCGGCGCTGGCGGCGGCTCGCCGGCCCGCTCGCGGCGGTGGTCCTGCTGGCGCTGGATGCGCGTCCGCTGGCGCTGGGTCAACCGCCGGTTGGTCATGGCGCCCCACCGTGGGCCGGCTGGCATCGAACCGCCGCCGGAATCGGGTTAGACTGACGGCAACCGCCGCCAGCTACGCGCTGCCGGCGCTCCCCCTTACTCCCGTTCTCATAGCCCAAAGACACCATGTCCCCCGACAATCTGATCTGGATTGACCTGGAAATGACCGGCCTGGACACCCAGACCGATCGCATCATCGAAATCGCGACCGTCGTCACCGACAGCCAACTGAACGTACTTGCCGAAGGGCCGGTGCTGGCCATCCATCAGAGCGACGCGGCGCTGGCGGCGATGGACGACTGGAACCGGAAGCAGCACGGCGGGTCCGGCCTGGCAGCCCGGGTGCGCGCCAGCGCGTTGGACGAACGCGAGGCCGAAACCCGCACCCTGGCGTTTCTCAGCCAGCACGTCCCGCCGGGCAAATCGCCGATGTGCGGCAACAGCATCTGTCAGGACCGGCGCTTTCTGGCGCGCTGCATGCCGGCGCTGGAAGCCTATTTCCACTACCGCAACCTGGACGTCAGCACGCTCAAGGAGCTGGCCCGTCGCTGGTATCCGGAGCGGATCAAGGGTTTCAACAAGACCTCGACCCACTTGGCGCTGCAAGACATTCACGATTCCATCGAGGAGCTGCGTTTTTACCGCGAGCGCTTGTTCCCGCCGGCGGCGGGCGCCCCCTAGCGGTCGCCCCGGCCGTGCTCCATTCCGCACTGTGCTGCCGTTCCTCAGCGCTCGACCGGCAGGCTGGGATCGTTGCCCCATTCCGACCAGGCGCCGGGATAGCCGCGCACCCGCGGATAGCCCAGATAGCGCAACACCCAGTAAGTATGCGCCGAGCGGTGGTGGGTTTGGCAGTAGACGATCACCTCCTTGTCGGGCGTGACGCCGCGCGCTGCCAGCAATTCCCGCAGCACCGGGGCGGGTTGCAGGCGCAACTGCCGCCGCGGGTCCATGGCGTCGCTCCAGTTCAGGTTGACCGCGCCGGGAATGTGGCCGGCACGGGCGGCGCGCTGGTCCAGGCCGGCGAATTCAGCCGGGGTACGGGTATCGAGCAGGGCCACGTCGGCGTGCCCGAGCCGCTCCAGGATGTAAGTCTTGTCGGCCACCGCCGCCGGATTGGCGAACCGGGCCGGATAGACGCTGCGCGGCGGGCGGCGGACCTGCGCCTCCAGCGGTCCGCCGGCGGCGTCCCAGGCGTGGATGCCGCCGTTGAGCAGCGAAACCGGTTCGTGGCCGAGCACCGCCAGCGTCCACAGTAGCCGGGCGGCGCGGCCGTTGCCTTCCTCGTCGTAGGCGACCACATGCCGCTCCGGGGTCAGGCCGAGCCGCGAGCATACCTCGCCAAGCCGCGCCTCGTCCGGCAACAGCCCCATCACCGGCGGTTCGATCCAGACCAGATCGGCGTAATCGAGATGGACCGCGCCGGGAATGTGACCGGCGGCGTAGCTGGCCGGATCGCACAGATCCACGGGCAGGACCGTGGGGTCGGCCAGACGCGATTGAAGCTGCTCCGGTTCGATCAGCAGCGGCAGGTTCGGGGCGGCGGTCATGCGGACTCCTGAGAAGGGTTGACGCCGGGGTTGAGTCCAGGGCGTTGATGGCGGATGTTCGACATGATTGCAAGTCCCCGCCCCACGCGCAACGGGCTCGGGATGCGCCGAACTTCATTACAAAACCGGCATGAACGCCTGTAGCAGATCGTTCAGAAACCGCAGCCCCAGTTCGGTCGCTTGCAGACGCTCGGGATCGGTTTCCATCAGCCCCCGCGCTCGCACCCGGCTCCAACCCGGTTCCAGCGCCGCCAGCGGCAGGCCGGCGCGCTCGCCGAACAGCGCCGCCGGCACGCCTTCGACCAGGCGCAAGGCGTTCATCAGAAACTCCAGCGGCAGTTCGGCCGCGCGCACCGGCGCGGCGCCGCCGATACCGGCCGGCGTGCCGGCCCGCGCCAGATAGTCGCGCGGATGCTTGACTTTCCAGGCTCGATGAATCGTTCCGCTGGCGGGATCGCTCAGCTTGCCGTGCGCGCCGGCGCCGATGCCAAGATAGTCGCCGAATTCCCAGTAATTCAGATTGTGCCGGCAGCGCCGGCCGGCGCGGGCGTAGGCCGACACTTCGTAGCGTGGGTAGCCATGCCGGGCCAGTTCCTCCTGGGCGCGATCCTGGATGATGTCGATCACATCATCCTCCGGCAGGACCGGCGGCGCCCGGTGGAATCGGGTGTTGGGTTCGAGGGTCAGCTGGTAATAGGAAAGATGCGCCGGGTGCAACGCCAGCGCGTCGGCAATATCGGTCAGCGCCTGTTCGACCGTCTGACCCGGCAGGCCGAACATCAGATCCAGATTGAAATGGTCCAGCCCGGCGGCATGGGCGGCCTCGGCGGCGGCAATCGCCGCCCGGCGGTCGTGAATCCGCCCCAGAGTTTGCAGGCGCCCGTCGTCGAAGCTCTGCACCCCGATCGACAGGCGATTGATGCCGACCTCGCGAAATTCGGCGAATTTACCCCGCTCGACCGTGCCAGGATTAGCCTCCAGGGTGATTTCCAGATCGGGGCGCAGCGGCAGGCGGGCGCGCAATCCCGACAGCAGCCGATCCAGCGCCTCGGCCGAAAACAGGCTCGGGGTGCCGCCGCCGATAAACGCGCTGTCGATGCGCCGCCCCCAGACTCGGGGCAAATCCTGTTCCAGGTCGGCCAGCAGCGCGTCCACATAGGCCCGTTCCGGCAGCGGCCCGCGCGCTTCGTGGGAGTTGAAATCGCAATACGGACACTTGCGCGCGCACCAGGGGATATGGACGTACAGCGCCAGCGGGATCGGCGCGGTGAAAACGGGCATCGCGCCGCTCAGTCCGTCGGCGGCGGCAGTGGGTTCAGCTTCAGCGCTTGCGCCAACTGGACCAGCGCCTGGCCGCGATGGCTGAGCCGGTTCTTGACCGCCGGATCGAGTTCGGCGGCCGTCTGGGCTTCGCTGGGAACGAGGAATACCGGATCGTAGCC
Organism: Candidatus Competibacteraceae bacterium; assembly: GCA_027492875.1. Taxonomy (GTDB): domain Bacteria; phylum Pseudomonadota; class Gammaproteobacteria; order Competibacterales; family Competibacteraceae; genus Competibacter. The sequence continues at coordinate 7,956 of JAPUDV010000065.1, forward strand.
GAAGCCCCCGGCGCCATACGGCTCGAAGGTGATCAGCCCCTCCCAACTGGCCTGACAGATCAACGGCATCGGGTCGGCGGCATGGCGCAACAAGGCTAAAGCGCAATGAAAGCGGGCGCCACGCCATTCGGCGGGGGTGTCGCCCAATTCCGCCAGCAGTTTGGCGATGTTGGCGCGGTCGTCGGCGCCGGGACCGGCGTAACGGGCCGAATAAATCCCCGGCGCGCCCTCCAGGGCGTCCACCACCAGGCCGGAATCGTCGGCCAGCGCCGGTAGCCCGGTGTGCCGGGCGGCGTTGCGGGCCTTGAGCAAGGCATTTTCGACGAAGCTCGGTCCGGTTTCCTCGATTTCCGGCACGGCGAACGCCGACTGGGGCACGATTTCCACCTCCAGCCCGGCCAGAACGGCGCTGAATTCCCGGACCTTGCCCGGATTGCCGGTCGCCAGCACGATCTTGCGCATCGTCATCCTCCGCCCGCGTTCAGGCCGGCAACCCCAGCACGTCCCGCTGCTTGTGCAACAGGCGTTCGATGCCGCCGCGCGCCAGTTCCAGCATCGCCTGCAATTCCTCCATGCGGAAGGCGTGCCCCTCGGCGGTGCCCTGAAGCTCGATGAAGGCTCCGGCGTCGTTCATCACCACGTTCATGTCGGTTTCCGCCTCGGAATCCTCGGCATAGTCCAGATCCAGCACCGGCACACCCCGAAAAATGCCCACCGAGACCGACGCCACCTGTCCGTGCAACGGGTTTCTCTTGAGCGACTTCCTGCCGATCAGGTGGCGCACCGCGTCGGCCAGCGCCACGAAACCGCCGGTGATGGCGGCGGTGCGGGTGCCGCCGTCGGCCTGGATCACGTCGCAGTCCAGGGTGATGGTGCGCTCGCCCAGCGCTTCCAGATCCAGCACCGCGCGCAGCGCCCGGCCGATCAACCGCTGGATTTCCATGGTCCGCCCGTCCTGCCGGCCGCGGCTGGCCTCGCGGCTGGAACGGGTATGAGTGGCGCGCGGCAACATGCCGTATTCGGCCGTCACCCAGCCCCGCCCCTTGCCTTTGAGAAAAGGTGGCACCCGCTCCTCGACGCTGGCGGTACAGATCACCCGGGTGTCGCCGAACTCCACCAGCACCGAACCTTCGGCGTGCTTGGTGAATTGGCGGGTTATCCGGATCGGGCGCAGTTCGTCGACGGCGCGGTGGCTGGGACGCATGGCGGGTTCCCTGTGGTGAAGGCGTCAAGATTTGAAGGGGTGGCACTATAGCAGAGAACCGGCCGGCGGCGCGGGGCGTCGCCACGACTTACTCCGAAGCTGCCAGGAAAATTCAGTGCGCCGGTACGCTAAGCTGGCCGCCACGACCTAAGATAAAGGTACCATTGAAGACGAGGACAACCCATGTTACGCAGCATGACCGCTTTCGCGCGCCGGGAACAGCCGAGCCCGTGGGGCACCATTACCTGGGAATTGCGGTCGGTGAACCACCGCTATCTGGAGACTGCTCTCCGCCTGCCCGAAGCGCTGCGGGGTCTGGAATCGCTGGTGCGCGAGCGCATTGGCGCGGTGCTCGGCCGCGGCAAGGTCGAGGGAACGCTCAAGCTGCAAACCGCCGGCGCGACCGCGACCGCCATCACCCTGAACCGGCCGTTGGTCGAACGCCTGCTGGACGTCGCGGCGGAGCTGGAACACCTGATGGGGCCGGGCACCGGCCTGCGCCTGGCGGACGTGCTGCGCTGGCCGGGCGCGATCAGCGAGGCGGAGCCGGACCTGGACGAAGTTCGGATCGCCATTCTCGACGGCTTGGACGCGGTGTTGCGGGAATTGGTCGTGACTCGCGAGCGGGAAGGCCAGCGCACCGCCGAGCTGCTGCGGCAGCGCTGCGACGCCATGCGGGTCCAGGTCAAGCGGGTGCGCGCCCGCCGGCCCGAGGTGCTGGCGCGCTGGCGCGACAAACTGCTGAGCCGGCTGGTCGATATCCCAGTCGATGCCGACACCGGCCGCCTGGAACAGGAACTGGCGCTGATCGCCCAGCGCCTCGACGTGGACGAGGAGCTCGATCGGCTGGACACCCATCTCGACGAGATTCATGCGGTGTTCGAGCGCGACGAGGCCGTCGGCCGTCGGCTGGATTTCCTGATGCAAGAGCTTAACCGGGAAGCCAATACCCTGTCCTCGAAGTCCGCCGACGCCGACACCACCCGCGCTGCGGTCGAACTCAAGGTGCTGATCGAGCAGATGCGGGAACAGGTGCAGAACATCGAGTAGGGTTTCACACCGTTTCATGCTGTCCCGCGCTCCACTAAAAGGCCGATGATTCAGCAGTCTTTTTCATCGTTGAATGGCTACCCGTCTGAAGCACTGTGTGGCCACCAGCGAAGCAGGTGCGCGCACTTTTCCCAGTACTGCTGAGAGGACCACGAGTTGCTGAGGCAGAACACAATCAGTCCGCTCTGTCGCAATGCCTCGCGCTCCAGATCGCCATGCTTGCGAAATTGATCGGCGGACAGAATGAACCAGTCGCCTTCCTGGCCGAGTGCCTGAATCCAAGTCACGTCTGGCGCATCCCTTGGAAACTTTTCTCGCAAGGCAATGACCTGTTCCAGATCGGAAAACTTGTCAAGCAGCTAACCGTTGTTTGTCCAATTGCTGTTCGTAACGGATCGCCGCGTCGACATCAGCGACCGACACCTCATAGATCGCTGCCACCCGGCGGCTATCCTGTTCCACCCGGTAGGCCGAGAACAGCGCTTCCGTGGGTACGCCGGATTCGGTCAGAATCGGCTTGCCGAAGTTGCGGGCGGGGTCCAGCACGATGCGCTGCTTGCAGTCCACCGGAAACCAGCGTTGTGCGCTGCCTGAGGCGTCATACTCGATACCGGCGTACAGCGAAGGACGCACCACCTTCTCGAAGACGTACTGCTTCCGCGCTATGTCCAGCAACCTGGTATCTTCGGTCTCGCCGGCCTGCTCCAGGATTTCCGCGAACACGGCGCGGCCGTCGGTCAAAAACCGCTGGCAAGTGAAGGGATAGGCCGTTCGAAATACTCGCGGGCGTGCTGGCAAGCTCTTCGAATCGTGGACAGGCTATATAGCGCCATAGCGGCGAAAAGCATGAACGACGCGCACTTCCAGCAGATCGTGGAAGCCGAAAGCCTGTGGCAAGGGGCTGTCGCTCAGTTCGGACGACCCGACCACGGCGGCGGGTAGATCCGATTGCCAGACCGGTACCCGCGCAACCGGCGGCGAACCTGCCGTACCGGGATTTGGGTGAAGGTGGCGACTTCACCGATGGTGTAAAGTCCCGTGCCGATCATGGGTCGTTCTCATCATGCGGATTAGACTGTTGTTTTTTAGACCCCAGAGCGACCGATAGACCCATCTCCAGCCTGGATTCGGCCTATCTGGACCTCGCTTTTCAAGCCAAGTAGAGCCCGCTCTTCTACAATTGATGCAACACCCTCCCCAGCCCGGTACAGATGCACCCCAGGAGTGAGCCATGCAGACAAGATGGGTGTGCGCGCCGCCGCCGGCTGCTCGTTATGCGGGTACCTTTGCAACAATGGCGATTCCAGGATGACCGCCTCTCTTTCCTATTCCAGCATCCGGGATAATCACAGCCGTGGCCCCGTCGCCCAGTTCCTAAAAGAGAAAGTAGGTTCCGGTAGCCGGCTGTCTATCGTTTCAGCCTATTTCACCATCTACGCCTACGAGGCGCTGGCCGCCGAATTGGGGCAGATTCAGGGGTTACGCTTTCTGTTCGGCGAGCCGAGCTTTATCAACGCGCTGGACCCGGATAAAACCGACTCAAAGTCGTTCAAAATCGAAGATGAAGGCTTGTCGCTGGCTCATCGGTTGCAGCAGAAGGCGGTGGCACGGCAATGCGCGGACTGGTTGCGCGCCAAGGCCGAAATCCGCTCGATTCGCCAAGCCAATTTTCTGCACGGCAAGCTTTATCACATCGATGATGGTCGGCGCGAACACGCCATTCTCGGCAGTTCCAACTTCACCCAGCGCGGACTTGGACTGGCCGCGACTTCCAACATCGAACTCAATCTGGTGGTGGATAGCGACCGGGATCGGGCTGATCTCAAGGCATGGTTCGACGAAATCTGGTCCGACGAAAAGCGGGTGAAGGATGTCAAGGAACAAGTGTTGCACTATCTCGCGCAACTCTACGTCGATCCCGCGCCCGAGTTCGTCTATTTCAAAACGCTGTTCCACGTCTTCGAGCAATTTCTGTCTGGCCAAGCCGCCGACTCCGCACTATTCGACCAAACCGCTATCGTCGATACCCAGGTTTGGAAGACGCTGTTCGATTTCCAGAAGGATGGCGTTAAGGGTGCGATTCACAAAATCAACGCCCACAACGGCTGCATCCTGGCCGACAGCGTCGGTTTGGGGAAAACCTATTCGGCGCTGGCGATCATTAAATACTTCGAGCTGCGCAACCATCGGGTGCTGGTGCTGTGTCCGAAGAAGCTGCGCGATAACTGGACGGTCTATCTCGCCCAGAACAACAGCGAACTCAATCCCTTCCTGGAAGATCGCTTCGCCTACACGGTGCTGTCGCACACCGATTTATCGCGGGATTCCGGGCGGGTGGATGGCCTCGATCTGGCAACCATCCACTGGAACAACTTCGATCTGGTGGTCATCGACGAATCGCACAACTTCCGCAATAACACCAAAGGCCAGCGGGACGAGGACGGTAACGTCATCAGGAAAAGCCGTTACGAACGACTGATGCAGGACATCATCCAGGGTGGCGTCAAAACCAGGGTGCTGCTGCTGTCCGCCACCCCGGTCAACAACGATCTGCAAGACCTGCGTAATCAGATTTACCTGGTCACCGAGGGTCAGGATTCGGCGTTTGCCCAAGCCTTCGGCATCCAGAGTTTGAAAATCACGCTGGCGGTCGCGCAAAAAACCTTCATGGAATGGGCGAAGCAACCGGGCGAACGGGATGCGCACGCGCTGATGGAACGCTTGTCGGCCGGCTTTTTTACCTTGTTGGACGAACTCACCATCGCCCGTTCCCGCAAGCACCTTCAGAAATACTACCAATCATCGCTGGCTCAAGTCGGGCGGTTTCCGACTCGCAACAAACCGGAATCGGTGTTCTCTACTATCGACTTGAAGGATCGCTTCCCTTCTTATGACCGCCTGAACGACGAGATATCCGACTATCAGCTTTCACTGTTCAACCCTTCCAAGTATGTCAAGGATGCCTATAAGACCGATTACGAGGAAAAGAAAATACGGAATTTTTCCCAAGTGGCGCGCGAAGGGTTCCTGATCGGGATGATGAAGGTGAACTTCCTCAAGCGGCTGGAAAGCTCGGTGCACTCCTTCCGGATCACCATGGAGCGCACCGTCGCCAAGATCGAGGAATTGGAAAGGCGGCTGAAAGCGTTCCTGGAACACCAGGCGCAACGAGGTGATGAAGCGGTGCAACCCGATCTGTTCCTGGAACCGGAGGAAGAGGACGATGAGTTGGTTCAAGCCTTTCAAGTGGGCGCCAAGCTCAAATTCGAGATGGCCCATTTGCGGGTGGATGACTGGCTTGAAGATCTGCGAACCGATAAGCAGAAATTAGCGCTGCTGGCGGCGGCGGCGCAGGTGGTCAGTCCCCAACAAGATGCCAAACTTGCCAAGCTGAAGACGATTATCGAACGCAAGATCAATAATCCCACGATCAACCGGCGCGGCGAGGAAAACCGCAAGATCATCGTTTTCTGTGCGTTTGCCGATACCGCCGCGTATCTTTACGAGCAGTTGGAGTCCCTGGCCAGCGGCCTGAACGTGCATATCGCCCTGGTGTCCGGTGGAGCCAGGCCCAACCGGACGACCTTTGGCCGGGCGGATTTCAGCGAGATCCTGGTCAATTTCTCGCCGCGCGCCAAGCAGCGGGACAAAATGAAATCCATGCCGCAGCAGGGTGAAATCGACATTCTGATCGCCACGGATTGCATTTCCGAAGGGCAGAATCTCCAGGATTGCGACTTGCTGGTGAATTACGACATTCACTGGAACCCGGTGCGGATCATCCAGCGCTTCGGCCGCATCGACCGGATCGGCAGCCTCAACGATGCGATCCAGTTGATCAATTTCTGGCCGACGCCCGATCTCAACAAGTACATCAATCTCAAGAACCGGGTCGAGGCGCGCATGGCGCTGGTGGATCTGGCCGCCACCGCCGAGGACAACATCCTGCAAGCCAAGGATCTGGAGGAGCTGATCCAGGAGGATTTGCACTACCGCGACAAGCAGTTACTGCGGTTGAAGGACGAGGTGCTGGACCTGGAGGATTTCAACGAGTCGGTGGCGCTGAACGAATTTACCCTGGACGATTTTCGCATGGAGTTGGCGCGCTATATCGAGGCCAACCGACGGAAGCTGGAGGAAGCGCCGTTGGGCCTCTACGCGGTCGTGCCGCCGCACCCCGATGTTGTCGCCGTTCAACCGGGGGCAGTCTATTGTCTCAAGCAGCGCCAGGAGGGCGCCGGCAACGAAACAGTCAATCCGTTGCAACCCTATTTTCTGGTGTACATCCGGGACGATGGAGAGGTGCGCTACAACTTCACCGCGCCGAAGCAGGTTTTGGAACTGTTCCGCTGGCTCTGCCAAGGCAAGGCCGAACCCTGCGCCGCCCTGTGCCAACTGTTCGACGCCGAAACCCAAAACGGTGCGGACATGAGCCGCCACAGCGCGCTGCTGGATAAGGCGGTGGCCGCCATCGTGGCCCAGTTCGGCAAGAAAAATGTGGGTAATCTCTTTGCTGGACGCAGCGGCAAGTTGATCGACGAGTCCAAGCAGGTCAAGTCCACCACGGATTTCGAGTTGATCGCCTGGCTGGTCATCAAGAATCACGACAAAGCAGCAAACCATGGCTGATTCCAGCAATCCACAGCGCCGCGCCGCGATTCAGTCTGCCCTGGCCGATTTTCAAAACCGTTCGCTGGAAGATGCCGCAACCCGATTCTTTACCACGTTGGGCTATCAAAGCGAGCATACCGCCGACTTCGGCCACACGGCCGATGCGTTTCTTGCCAATATCCCGAATGCGGACAGCTTCAATCGAGAGAAGGCCCAGGTTGCCCGCTGGCGCCGCTGTGCGTTCCTGTTCCAACTCACCGGGGAGGACATTCCCAGCCTGGCCGAACGGCAACGCACCATCGCGATGGATAACCATTACGCTTCGGAGCAGATCGAATCCTTCGTCTTTCTGGCCATTGAGTTGCGGGACGAAGACTGGTCGCGCCCGGCGCTGGCGGGAATCACCCGCGAACTCAACCGGTTTTTCCCCATGCCCGCCATCGTACTGTTCAAGCACGACGGGCGGGTGTCACTGGCGGTCATCGACCGGCGCGCGCATTTGCGCGATTCCAGCCGGGACGTGATCGATAGCCGCATCACCGTCATCAAGGATGTCCGCTGCGTTGAGCCGCATCGCGCCCACCTCGATATTCTGGTCGATTTGGCCATCGAACATCTGGGCGAGCGCCGCCGCCCCGGCAATTTCCGCGAGCTGTACGACGCCTGGATCGCGGTCCTATCCATTCAGGCGCTGAACCGGCGGTTCTACACCGAATTGGCCTGGTGGTATTTCTGGGCGGTCAAGCAAGTGCAGTTTCCAAAAGGTGGCGGCGCGGATACCAGCAAGCGCCATGCGGTCGCGGTCATCCGCCTGCTCACCCGGTTGATTTTCGTCTGGTTCATCAAGGAAAAAGGGCTGATCCCACCCGGCCTGTTCGAGCGCGCCCGCCTGCGGGAACTGCTGAAGACCGATCCCGCCATGGACCCGGAGGCCGGCAACTACTATCTGGCGATCCTGCAAAACCTGTTTTTCGCCACGCTCAACGTCGAGATGGGAACCGACGAGCAGGGTAACCGCCGTCGCCGCTGGGCTAGCGAGAACAAAAGCGGCGGCCCGAGCGGGCATTACCTGATCCCGTCCGTCTATCGTCACAAGGAGTTGTTCAAAGACCCGGACGCCGCCCTGGCGCTGTTCGCGACGATTCCGTTTCTGAACGGCGGTCTGTTCGAGTGCCTGGACCGGGAACTGACCGAGCCGGATTTCCAGCGCAACCCGGAACTCAAGCCCCTGGCGGTGAAGGAAGGCGGCGGTTGGGTGTTGCGGGTGGATGGCTTCTCCCGCCGCAAGGAGGCGCGGGCGGCCGTGCCGAACAAGCTGTTCTTCGGTAGCGCCACCGCCGATTTGAACGCCGATCTGGGCACCCAGGGCAAGCGCTACGAGGTGCGGGGGTTGATCGATCTGTTCGACCGTTACAAGTTTACCGTGGATGAAAACACCCCGGTCGAAGAGGAAGTCGCGCTCGATCCCGAGTTGCTGGGTAAGGTGTTTGAAAACCTGCTGGCCAGCTATAACGAGGACACTCAAACCACCGCCCGCAAGCAGTCCGGCTCGTTCTACACCCCGCGCGAAGTCGTCGATTACATGGTGGATGAGGCGCTGATCGCCTATTTCGAGCGGCACTTAACCTCCCCTCTCCCGCAGGCGGGAGAGGGGCCGGGGGTGAGGGTGCCTGAATTACCACCAACGCGCCGCCCACCCGCCAAACTTCCCGATGACATTCGTCATTACGCCCACCAGATGCGCGGCCAACAAACCGACGCTGAACAACTCCTGTGGTTTCTCCTGCGTGATCGTCATTTGGCTGGAGCTAAATTCCGCCGGCAGCATCCAGTGGATCGCTATATTCTCGATTTTTATTGTGTTGAATGCAAAATCGCAGTCGAATTGGATGGCGGGCAGCACGCTGAACAAATAGCTTATGACGAAATTCGTAGCGCGGCACTGGCAAAAAAAGGCATTCAGATTTTACGTTTTTGGAATAACCAGGTATTAAAGGAAACCGAGGGCGTTCTGGAGAAGATTTATCAGGCTGTATTGGTGAATCAACTACCCTCACCCCCGGCCCCTCTCCCGCATGCGGGAGAGGGGAGTCATGCATCCTCACCCCCGGCCCCTCTCCCGCATGCGGGAGAGGGGAGTCATGCATCCTCACCCCCGGTCCCTCTCCCGCTTGCGGGAGAGGGGAGGTTGCAATCTCGCTTGCGCTGCCTCCTGTCCTATTCCAAGTCAGGACATGATTTTGGCGAGGCGGAAAAAGCGGTGCTCATCGCCGCCATCGAGAGCCTGAAAGTGCTGGACCCCGCCTGCGGATCGGGCGCGTTTCCGATGGGCGTGTTGCATAAGCTGGTGTATGTGCTCAAGAAGCTGGACCCGGATAATACTCTGTGGCGTCAGCAGAATCGTGCGCCGCTGGCCGCGCAGTTGGCCGAGGCGCACAAGATTCCCGATCTTGCTCTGCGCGAAGAAAAGGTGGAAGCCGCCGAGGCGGCGCTGGAGAAATTCGACCGGGATTTTTCCAGCGCCAATCATGCCGATTACACCCGCAAGCTGTATCTGATCGAGAAGTGCATTCACGGGGTGGATATTCAGCCTATCGCCGTGCAAATCGCCAAACTGCGCTTTTTCATCGCTCTGATCGTCAGTCAGAAGGTTGATGCTGCCCAGCCCAATCACAACGTCACGGCGCTGCCCAACCTGGAAACCAAAATCGTCGCCGCCGACAGCCTGATGCCGATCGATCGACCGGCGCAAGGTGGTTTGCGCGATCCGGCGATTGATGAAAAACAAAAAGCGCTAATCGCTGCGAATGAATCTTATTTTGCCGCCCGTACCGGCAAAACCAAACGCAAATGGCGGGAGCGCATTTTCGCCTTGCGCGATGAATTGGCTACGTTGCTGGAACAGGATCGCTTTTTTCCCGAGGGCGCCGCGAAACAATTGGTGCATTGGAATCCTTTCGATCAGAATGCCGCCGCTGATTTCTTTGACCCGGAGTGGATGTTTCAGTTAGTCGATGGTTTTGATGTGGTGATCGGTAATCCGCCGTATGTGCGGCAGGAAAAAATCAAAGAACTCAAGCCGCTATTGAAGAAGAATTATCAGTGTTTTACCGGGGTCGCGGATTTGTATGTCTACTTCTACGAGCGATCTATCAAGCTGCTGAAACCGGAAGGGATTTTTGCCTTTATCACCTCGAACAAGTGGTATCGGGCGAATTATGGGGAAAAACTGCGGGAGTGGATCAACCGGAACACGCGGATTTTGAGCATCATCGATTTTGGCGATGCTGACGTGTTCACCGCGATTGCCTATCCGACCATCGTGATCGCCGTGCGCCGTAAACCCCCCTCTCCCGCAAGCGGAAACTACAAACTCCCCTCTCCCGCAGGCGGGAGAGGGGCCGGGGGTGAGGGCGAAACGATCCAGGTCATGAACTGGACCCAGCAACATCCCGTGGAGGTTTTTCCCGCTATCTTTGCCGCCGAAAGTTTCCCGGTGCCGCAGGCGGAACTGAAAAAAGAAGGCTGGCAACTGGAACCGCCGGTTAAACGTCGGTTGCTGGAGCGCATTCGGGCTGCTGGCAAGCCGCTGGGTGACTATGTGCAGGGCCGGTTCTATTACGGCATCAAGACCGGTTTTAACGAAGCGTTCGTGATTGATGGCGCATCGCGGGCGCGATTGATCGCTGAAGACCCGAGATCAGCGGAGATCATCAAGCCTTTTTTGCGTGGGCGGGATGTGAAACGGTGGTGGGTGGAGTTTGCCGATCAGTATCTTATCAAGATCGAATCATCCGAGAATAAGCCGCATCTTTGGAGTGGCAAAAAAGATGCTGAAGCCGAAGCAGTTTTTGCCAACACCTATCCTGCAATTCACGCTCATTTCCAGAATTATCGGCAGGCGTTGATTGATCGTTATGATCAGGGGCGGTTTTTCTGGGAATTAAGAGCTTGCGTGTATTGGCAGGAATTCGAGAAGCCGAAGATTTTTGTTCCAGCTATTGAAGATGGTGTGAACTACGCGCCTGACTTGAAAGGATACTACGGTAACGACAAGACTAACATCATCGTCTCGAATGAGTGGAAGTATTTGCTCGCTCTACTGAATTCATCAGTCTCCTGGTGGCTAACAAAGCAAATCTTTTCGGGCAAGCAAGGCGGATTCTATGAATTCAAACCGATGTACGTTACACGAATCCCTATTCCCTCCGCGAGCAACCACCAAAAGACACTGATTGAAGCCATCGTTACCGTCATTCTCGCACCAACCACCCTCACCCCCAACCCCTCTCCCGCTTGCGGGAGAGGGGAGTGGGAGCGCCTCATCAACGGCCTCGTCTATGAACTCTTTTTCCCCGAAGACCTGCACCAGATCAACATCCGCCTCTTTGAGGCCGCTGCCAAGGCCGGACTCGACCGGTTAGCCGCTCTCGACGGCTCCGTATTGGCGGACGCCGCTGGCGAAATCGCCACCGTCATCTTCGCTCCCAGCCATCCCGTTCAGGGAATGCTCGCCGACCTGCAAAGGCTCGAAGTCGTTCGCGTGATCGAAGGGCGGGATTGATAGCCTCTAGGTCAATCCAAGCCTATGAATTATTCGTGCTGTCCATTCAAGGTCGCAAACCATGCAAAGCGCTTATCGTATTGTAAAGCGGCTGGAAAACCGTCATCTAGTGATTGACTTGCCCGCTGATTTTCCTGAAACCGCAGAGGCGGAAATTATCGTTTTGCCGCTGGATACAACTAATGAAGCTGCGGGCCAGCTATTGATGCGCGAATGGCTGGTTCGCGCCTGGGGTTGCGCGCCTGACTTTCCTGATCGCCCCGAACAACCGCCCCTCGATGACATCCAGCCATTATGACCTCCCAGTATTTGCTGGATACCAATATCTGTATTGAGATCGCCCGTGGGCGCTATCTTGGCATTCAAAAACGCATGGCGGCATTGTCCTACGGAAAGGTGACCCTTTGCGCGATGGTTTGGGCCGAATTGGAATTGGGCGCACGTTTATCCCAAAAAGGTTATGCGCGTGCCCGTGCCCAAATCGAAGTATTTTCCTTGCTGCCGCAATGGCCGTTCGACCGGGCCAGCGCCGAACATTACGCGGAACTTCGCGCCGATTTGCAACGTCAAGGTTAGCTCATCGGCGGTAACGACATGCAAATCACCGTCACCGCGCTGGCGCATGGCTTGATCCTGGTGACGCACAACACTCGCGAATGTAGCCGCGTACCGGGATTGCAACTGGAAAACTGGCAGATATAGCATTCCCCTACCGGTTGCGAAATCTCCCCGCCTTGGCCAAGGCGGGGTGGCGCGTAGCGCCGGGGGGGTCGAAACGGTGATTCCACAACTCAAAGAGGAGCGCTATATCGATGCGATTGGAACAATCGTTGAGACTCGATAATGAGTGACCCTGATGCGCCTGTTTTTCCGCTGCCTGTGGCGGATACATTGGTTGCCTGTCACGACTGTGACATGCTTTATCGCAAACGGCCGCTGCGGGAGGGTGAAAAGGCCCGCTGCGGCCGTTGCGGCGCGCTGCTGTACACTCGCAAGCCGAACAGCATCGAACGCTCGCTGACGCTGGCGCTGGCCGCTCTGATTCTGTTCGTGCTGGCCAACGCCTACCCGTTGCTGAACTTCCAGTTTCAGGGTCGCGTGCAACAGAGTTCGGTGCTCAGCGGCGTTCGGGAATTGTACGCGCAGGGCATGTGGGCGCTGGCGGTGGTGGTGTTTGTCGCCAGCATCCTGGCGCCGCTGCTGAAGATCCTGGCCCTGCTCTACGTGCTGCTGCCGCTGCATTTCGGCCGCCCGCCCTGGCGGATGGCGCCGGTGTTCCGCTGGATCGAAACCCTGCATCCCTGGGCGATGACCGAGGTGTACCTACTGGGCGTGCTGGTGGCCTTCGTCAAACTGTCCGATATCGCCACCATCGTGCCGGGCGTGGCGCTGTATTCCTTCGCGGCGCTGATCGTGGCGATGGCCGCCACCGATGCCGCGCTGGAACCGGAAGCGATCTGGGAACGCCTGGAAACGCGACGATGAACCCCGCCTTACCGGTCACCGCCGCACGCGCCGCGCTGGCCCGTTGTCACGCCTGCCACCGGCTGAGCCGGATGAAACCGCTGCCGCCGGGCAGCCACGTCCATTGCCCGCGCTGTGGGGCCGCGTTGCACCTGCGCAAGCCCGACAGCCTGGCGCGAGCCTGGGCGCTGACGCTGGCCGCCTACATTCTCTATATTCCCGCCAACACCTTGCCGATCATGACGGTGGTGTCGATGGGGCACGGCGAGCCGGACACCATCCTCAGCGGAGTGCGGGCGCTGATCGCGGGGGGTCTGTGGCCACTGGCCCTGCTGGTGTTTTTCGCCAGCGTGGTCGTGCCGGTGCTGAAGCTGTTCTCGCTGACCTACCTGCTGGTTTCGGTGCAGCGCAAATCGCGCTGGCGTCCCAGGGATCGCACGGTCCTGTATCGCATCACCGAGGCGGTCGGGCGCTGGTCGATGATCGACGTGTTCATGATTTCGATCCTGGTGGCGCTGGTCAAACTCGGTTCCATCGCCACCATCGAGCCGGGCGCGGGGGCGATGGCGTTCGCCGCCGTCGTGGTTATCACCATGTTCGCCGCCATGAGCTTCGATCCCCGCCTGATCTGGGATGCACTGGAGAACCCCGATGAGCGATAACGATATCCGACACCAGGGCCCGGCTGGGAACGATTCCCTGCCCGACGCGGTGATCGTGGAAAAACGCCACGGCTTTTCGATGGTCTGGCTGATTCCCTTGGTCGCGGCGCTGATCGGCGCCTGGCTGGCCTACAAGACGCTGAGCGAGCAGGGGCCGACCATCACCCTCACCTTCCGGGAAGGCACGGGTTTGGAAGCCGGCAAGACCAAAATCAAATACAAGGCCCTGGAGGTTGGCGTGGTCGAAACCGTCCGCTTCAGTCCGGATCTGTCCGACGTCATCGTGACGGCGCGGATGCACAAGGAAGTGGAGCGGCACCTGGGCGAACACAGCCGCTTCTGGGTGGTGCGGCCCCGGTTGGGGTTCAGCGGCGTCTCGGGGCTGGAAACCGTGGTGTCTGGAACCTATATCGAGCTGGAATTCGGCGACGGCAACCCGGCCAGGGTATTCACTGGGCTCGCGCAGCCGCCCATCGTCAGGGCCGATACCCCCGGTCGCCGCTATCTGTTGCTGACCGACCAGTTGGGTTCGATCCAGCGGGGTTCGCCAATTTATTTCCGCGACATTCAGGTGGGCGAGGTGTTGACGACCCAGTTGGCTGAAGACAACCGGAACGTGCTCGTGCAGGTGTTCGTAAACGCGCCTTACGACCGTCTGGTGCGCGACCAGAGCCGGTTTTGGAAAACCAGCGGTTTCGAGGTCTCGCTCGGTGCGCAGGGCATCGACGTGAAAATGGAATCGCTGCTGTCCCTGCTGCTGGGCGGCATCGCGTTCGACACCTCGACCCACGACGAGCCGGGCGCGCCGAGTCGGGACGGCGCCCAGTTTCGGCTGTACGACAGCTTTGCCGACATCGCCGAATCGTCCTACACCCGCCGCGATTCCTACATGATGTATTTCGAGGGTTCGGTGCGCGGCTTGAACGTGGGCGCGCCCGTAGAGGTGCGCGGTCTCAAGATCGGCAAGGTGACCGAGGTAAAGCTCGACATCGACCTGAAGACCGGCAACATTCGCGTGCCGGTGATCGTGGATCTGGAACTGGAGCGTATCTTGCCCCCGGACATGATCAAGCAATTCGACGAAACCTACGGCGCGCTCCGAACGGAAGGCCGCCGGCCCGGCATGGAGCACATGGTCAAGCGCGGACTGCGGGGGCAATTGAAAACCGGCAGCCTGTTGACCGGCCAGCTCTTCGTCGAGTTGGATTTTTATCCCGACAGCCCGCCGCTGGAGCTGGTTTACGGCGGGCCGTATCCCGAGATTCCGACGGTGCCGGGCGCGCTGGAAGCCTTCCAGAAGACCGCCGTGGATATCCTGGACACGCTGCGCAAGCTGCCCCTGGAGCAGATCGCCCACGAGCTGCTGGGGACGATGCGGGGCGCCAACCGACTGGTCAACGCTCCGGAATGGCGAGCGGCGATCCGTTCCCTGGACGCGACCCTGAAGGATGTGCGGATGCTGGCGCAAACCGCCGACCGGCAGGTGGCCGCGCTGGCCACCGATGCCGGGAAAACCCTGAGCACGGCCCGGAAAACCCTGGAAAGCGTCGATCCCGAGGCGCCGCTGATGGTCGATCTGGCCAATACCCTGGAGGAACTGGCGGCGGCGGCCCGTTCCATTCGCGCTTTGAGCGACCATTTGGAACGCCATCCTGAATCCCTGCTGTACGGCAAGGGTGGCCCCGAAACCGGAGCAAGGAAATGAATGATGGGTTATTGGTGGCGGCGCGCGCGGCGCTGGTGGGCGGATTGTTGGCGCTGGCGGGATGCGCCGGCAGCGAACCGGTGCGCTACTATGTATTGAGCGCGGTGCCGGTGGCTGTTCAAACGGGGCCGGGCGGCGCGGTGGGCCAGGATACCGCCGTCGGCGTCGGTCCCGTGGAATTGCCGGAGTATCTGGACCGGCCTCAGATTGTCACCCGAACCAGCCGGAACGAGCTGAGCATGGCCGATTTCGATCGCTGGGCCGAGTCCCTGAAGGACAATACGCTCCGGGTCCTGGCCGAAAATCTGGCGGCGTTGCTGCCGAGCCAGCGGGTGACCGTATACCCGTGGAAGCGGGCGACGCCGGTCGACTATCAAGTCACCGTCCAGGTCAGTCGGTTCGATCGGCTGGAGAACGGGGAGAGCGTGCTGGCCGCGCGCTGGCGCGTGCTGGACGGCGGTGGTCGGGAACTGCTGTCGCGGATGTCGACCTACCGGGAGACTCCGGCCGGGCCGGATTACGCGGCGACGGTGGCCGCCATGAACCAGAATCTGGAAGCCTTCAGCCGCGATGTCGCGTTGAGGATTGGAGCGTTGTCGACCGGATCCGGCCGCTGACAAGGGCCGGCCGGGCGGCTCGCGCTTGTTCCAAGCGGTTCCGCCGGCTGTTTGAACTGTCGGCGACGGCAGGAGGAATGCAGTCGTGCAGGAACTTCAACCCGGACAAAATCGCCCGATCGGCAACGGCCGGGTCGCGGTGGGTGTCGCCGGTGAACCGCGCGAGGATTTTCTGGCCAAAACGCGGACGGGCGCGCTGCTGCTGGCCGCCGACGGCCGGATTCTCGACCCCAGCGACTTGATCAACCTCGAACGGCCGCGCTCCCGCGATGGCTCGGTGACGTTCGCCGAACCGTCGGGCGAGTTTTGGGTAGACCTGGACGCCGTGCCGGCGGCGGTGGCCCGGATCGCCATCGTGCTGGCGATCCGGCCGGGCCTCGGGTTGGGGACGACGTTCGGGGTATTCGCCTCGATTCGAAGCTGGCTGGCGGACGCGGCCGGTCAGCCGCTGCTGCTGTTTCCTCTGCCGCTGGCCAGTCGGGGCGAAACCGCCATGATTCTGGCGGAACTGTACCGCCATCGGGGACAATGGAAATTCCGGGCGGTGGGGCAGGGGTTCGCGGCGGGCCTGCCGGCGCTGGCGGCGCATTTCGGCCTGCACCCGCCGGAACCGGCGCCGGACGAGCGACTCGCCAGCGGGCCGGGTTCGCGGCGCGACCCGGCGCGGCCGGGCGGTCCCGCCGCGTTCAGCGGCACCGGATTCTGCGTGCATCCGGAAGGCTACGTGCTGACCAACCATCACGTCATCGAGGGCGCGAGCGAAATTCTGGCCCGTTCGCCGCGCCAGCGCTGCCGGCTGGAACCGGTGTTCTCCGATCCGACCAACGATCTGGCGCTGCTGCGATCCGATAGCCCGCCACCGGGCTTGGCGGTGTTCCGCGAGGGCGCGCCGGCCCGCCTGGGCGAGGCGGTGATCGTGGTCGGTTATCCGCTGGGTGGCCTGCTCGGATCGGGGCCACAGGTGACCACCGGCAACGTCAGCTCCCTGATCGGCCCCGGCGACGATACCCGCGCCCTGCAATTCACCGCGCCGACCCAGGCCGGCAACAGCGGCGGGCCGCTGCTGGATGGCGATGGCGCGGTGGTGGGCGTGGTCAGTTCCAAGCTGAACGTGGTCCGGGTCCACGAAATGACCGGCGACATCCCGCAAAACGTCAATTTCGCCATCAAGTCGGCACTGGCGCGCGGGTTTCTGGAGGCGGTCGGGGTGGAGTACCAAAGCCGCGCCACCCGCGCCACCCGCGCCGCTGCCGACATCGCCGCCGAGGCCCGCGATTTCGTGCTCAAGATCGAGTGCCGGGAGTAGGGCAATCTTTTTTTCAACGACAGGAGGAAGTCCAATGGCTCACGAAGGTTATCACGAACCGGTTTCGGAGCTTTCCGACGATACGCGGGATATGCACCGCGCGATTGTTTCGCTGATGGAGGAACTGGAGGCGGTGGACTGGTACAACCAGCGAGTGGATGCGTGCAAGGACGGAGAACTGAAAGCCATTCTTGCTCATAATCGGGATGAGGAAAAGGAACATGCCTCCATGGTGCTGGAATGGATTCGCAGGAAGGACCCGGCGTTCGACAAGGAACTCAAGGATTACCTGTTCACGGAGAAGCGAATCGCCCACAAATAGCCGTGCTGGGTTGGCGGTCATCCGCGACCGCCGCAAGCCTGCCCGGTCGCCCGTGGGGGATGGCTTTCCAGACCGGGAATGCTATCTTAAGGCCGGTAAAAGGGGGGTAGGGCGCCGGCGGACGGCTGGCGGTCCCGCAACCCTCGGCAAGCCCGAATTCGCCACGCTTCCGACGCCTTGTCAGCGACTCACGCACACCATCCTTAGAGAAACACGCTCATGAACGACACCGCGCTGCTTTTCCAAGCCGCAACCCGCGCCCGGCCACCGATTTCCTCCGCTCCGAACTGGACCGTCGATTCGGTTCTGGCGTTGTTCGAACTGCCTTTCGCCGATCTGCTGTTCCAGGCGCAGGGAGCGTTGCGCGAGCATTTCGACCCCAACGCGGTGCAACGCTCGACCCTGCTGTCGATCAAGACCGGCAACTGCTCCGAAGATTGCGGTTATTGTTCGCAGTCCAAACGCTACCAGACCGGACTGGAGACGCAGCGTTTGTTGTCCACCGAGGAAGTGTTGGCGGCGGCCAAGGCGGCCAAGGACCAGGGCGCCGGTCGCTTCTGCATGGGCGCGGCCTGGCGCGGTCCCAAGGAAAAGGACTTGCCGGCGGTCATGGAGATGGTTAGCGCCGTCAAGGCGCTCGGGCTGGAAACCTGCGTGACCCTGGGCATTCTCAAGGACGGCCAGGCCGAACAGTTGAAGGAAGCCGGGCTGGACTACTACAACCATAACCTCGATACCGCACCAGAGCTTTATGGGGATATCGTCACCACGCACACCTATCAGGATCGGCTGGACACCCTGCAAAACGTGCGCGAGGCCGGTCTGAAGGTCTGTAGCGGCGGCATCGTCGGCATGGGCGAATCGCGCCAGCATCGCGCCGGCTTGATCGCCAAGCTGGCCAATCTCGACCCGCCGCCGGAATCGGTACCGATCAATAATCTGGTGCCGATTCCCGGGACGCCGCTGGCCAACAGCGATCCGATCGATATTTTCGAGTTTGCCCGCACCATTGCCGCCGCCCGCGTCACCATGCCGCGCAGTTACGTGCGTTTGTCCGCCGGACGGGAGCAGATGAGCGAGTCCGAACAGGCGCTGTGCTTCCTGGCCGGCGCCAACTCGATTTTCTACGGCGACCATCTGCTGACCACCAGCAACCCGCAAACC
Source organism: Candidatus Competibacteraceae bacterium (assembly GCA_027492875.1). Taxonomy (GTDB): domain Bacteria; phylum Pseudomonadota; class Gammaproteobacteria; order Competibacterales; family Competibacteraceae; genus Competibacter. The sequence goes on from JAPUDV010000065.1 coordinate 26,625, forward strand.
CCTCGGGACAACACGCTTTTTGAAAAGCTCGGGCTGCACGGGATCTGAACGACGCCCGGCCATGAGCAACGCCGACTGGTTGAATCGCAGCCTGAAAGCCGTTTGGCACCCCTGCACCCAGATGAAATACCACGACTCCGGCGCGCTGCCGCTGGTGCCGGTGGCGCGTGGCGCGGGCGCGTGGCTATACGATTTCGAAGGCCGGCGCTATCTGGACGCTATCGGTTCGTGGTGGGTGAACCTGTTCGGTCACGCCAACCCACGCATCAACGCCGCTGTGAAGGACCAACTCGACCGGCTCGAACACGTGATTCTGGCCGGTTTCACCCATGCACCGGTGGTGGAACTGTCGGAGCGGTTGTCGACCCTGACCGGCGGCGAGCTGGGCCATTGCTTCTATGCCTCGGACGGTTCGGCGGCGGTGGAAATCGCCCTGAAAATGTCGCATCACTACTGGCGCAATCACGGCCAGCCCGGCAAGCAGGAATTCCTCTGTCTGGCCGGTAGCTATCATGGCGAGACGCTGGGGGCGCTGGGGGTCAGCGATGTCGGTTTGTACAAGGAAGCCTATGGGCCGCTGATGCATCATGCCATCGCGGTCCCTTCTCCCGATGCCCGTCAGGCCGAGGTCGGAGAGACGGCCGCCGAGGTCGCCCGCCACGCCGCGGCCGGACTGGAAGCGATGCTGGCGGCTCGGCATGAATCGGTCGCCGCGCTGATCGTCGAGCCACTGGTGCAGGGCGCCGGCGGAATGGCGATGTACGACCCGGAGTACTTGCGGCGGGCTCGTGTTCTGTGCGACCGGTACCGGGTCCATCTGATCGCCGACGAAATCATGGTCGGGTTCGGCCGCACCGGCACCCTGCTCGCCCACGAACAAGCCGGTATCCGCCCCGATTTGCTCTGTCTGTCCAAGGGACTCACCGGCGGTTACCTGCCGTTGTCGGTGGTGCTGAGCACGGATGGCCTGTACGACGCTTTCTACGACGACAGCTACAGCCGTGCTTTCCTGCATTCCCATTCCTACACCGGCAATACCCTGGCCTGTCGGGCGGCGCTGGCGACCCTGGACATTTTCGCCGAGGACCAGGTATTGGCGCGCAACCAGCGCTTCGCCGAGCGCTTCACCGAGCTGCTGGCGCCGCTGGCGAGCCATCCCCGGGCGCGGCATTTCCGCCGGTGCGGCATGATCTGGGCCGCCGATATCGACAGCGCCGATCCCGATTTTCGGTTGCGTTTCTTTCGCGAGGCGCTGCAACGCGAGTTACTGCTGCGACCGTTGGGGACCACGCTGTATTTCATGCCGCCCTACATCCTCGACGACGACGAAGCGGTCCTATTGGCCGAACGCGCGGTGGCGGCACTGGATGCCGCGCTGGCATGATCTGGGACGAACTGGACAGCGGCCTTGCCCAACTGAGGGCGGATGGCCTGCTGCGCCGCCGCCGCATCCTGGATGCGCCTTGCGGTCCGGAAGCGCTGGTCGATGGCCGGCGGCTGATCGCGTTTTGCAGCAACGATTACCTTGGTCTGGCCAACCATCCTACCCTGGTCGCGGCGGCGCAGGCGGCGGCCGAACGCTGGGGCGTGGGCAGCGGCGCCTCGCATGTGGTGAGCGGACATCTGCGGCCCCATCAGGAATTGGAGGAACGGTTGGCGGTGTTCGTCGGGCGCGAGCGGGCGCTGTATTTCGGTACCGGCTACATGGCCAATCTGGCGATCGTGCCGGCGCTGGTGGGGCGCGACGACACCGTGTTCGCCGACAAGCTGAATCACGCCTCGCTGATCGACGCCGCCCTGCTGGCGCGCGCTGAACACCTGCGCTATCCCCACGGCGATATGGCGACCCTCGCCCATCGGCTGGAACGGAGTCGGGCGCGGCGCAAGCTGATCCTCACCGACGCGGTGTTCAGCATGGATGGCGATCTGGCGCCACTGCCGGAGCTGTTCGAACTGGCTGAGCGCTTCGATGCCTGGCTGGTGGTCGACGACGCCCACGGCTTCGGGGTGCTCGGTCCCGGCGGTCGGGGCAGCCTCGCTTATTTTGAGTTGCCGCCCTCGCCGCGCGTGATCCTGATGGGGACGCTGGGCAAGGCGGCCGGCGGATCCGGCGCGTTCGTGGCCGGCGACCGGCGGGTGATCGAATGGCTGGCGCAGCGGGCGCGTCCGTATATTTTTACCACCGCCGCCAGTCCGATCATGGCCGCCGTGCTGCTGTCCAGTCTGGAACTGATCGCCGCAGGCGACGACCGGCGCGCTCACCTGCAACGGCTGATCGCCCGCTTGCGGGCGGGGCTCGCCGACCTGCCGTGGCGCTTGTTGCCATCCCGGACGGCGATCCAGCCGCTGCTGGTCGGCGACAATGAAGCCGCCGTACGGTTGTCCGAACGCTTGTTCGAACGTGGCCTGTGGGTGCCGGCCATCCGGCCACCCACCGTGCCGGTCGGGACCGCCCGCTTGCGCGTTTCCCTCTCCGCCGCGCACGATGCAAGCCAGCTTGACGCCCTCATCGCGACCCTACATGACTGTGCCGATCACCCTCGCTAGCCCGCCCGCCACGCTGCCGGCCAAGCAACGTATCCGACAAGCCTTCGACCGGGCGGCGGCGACCTACGATGCCGCCGCCGATGTCCAGCGGGAGGTGTGCGACCGGTTGGCGATCTGTTTCCAGCAAGCCGGCCTCGATTTCGATCCTGAAGCCATTCTGGACGCGGGCTGCGGCACCGGCTACGGCGCGTTCTGGCTACGGCGACATTGGCCGCGCGCCCGGTTGGCGTTGATCGATTTCGCGCCCAGTATGCTGGTCACCGCTCGTGCCCACGGCACCGGCGCGGCGCTGGTCTGCGCCGATATCGAGGCCTTGCCGCTGGTTGGCGGCGGTTTCGACTTGTACTGGTCCAGTTTAGCCTGGCAGTGGAACGATCCCGGCTGGTGTCTGGCCGAGGCCGGGCGGGTGCTGAAAACCGGCGGCGCGCTGGCGGTCGCCACCCTGGGGACCGATAATTTCCCCGAATTGCGCCACGCGTTCGCCGAAATCGATGAGTACAGCCATGTGCTGACCATGGCGCCGCCCGAACGCCTGCTGGCGGATTGTCGGGCTGGCGGATGGGAGGTGCGGATTTGGCAACGGCGGCCGGTTCGCCGGCACTATCCCGATGTGCGGACCCTGCTCCGGGCAGTCAAGGCGGTGGGTGCGCGCGAGGTCGAGCAGCGCCGCCCCACACCCTTGAGCCGTGGCGCCTGGCAGGCGATCACCGCGCGCTACGAGCGGTTGCGGGAAACCGCCGGCCTGCCGCTGACCTACGATGCGGTGTGGTTGATCGCCGTGAAAACCGGTTAACCGATCACCATGCGCCAGGCTTTTTTCGTCACCGGCACGGATACCGAAGCGGGCAAAACCCATGTGACTTGTTCATTGCTGCACGCCACGCGCCGGTGGGGTCGGACTGCGGTCGGCATGAAGCCGATCGCGGCGGGCGTTGAGAGCAACGGGTGCAACAGCGATGTCGCGTGCCTGCTGGGGGCCAGTTCCATCGCGCCGCCGCTCGACTGGGTTAACCCTTTTCTGTACGAGCCGTTTATCGCGCCGCATGTCGCCGCCCGCGCGGCCGGTCGCCCCATCGAGATACCGGTGATCCAGCACGCCCTGGAGCGCCTGCGCGATTTGGTGGAAGTGGTGTGGGTGGAAGGCGTGGGCGGATTTCGGGTGCCGCTGGACGAACGCTACGACACGGCCGATCTGGCGAGAATCCTGGCCTTGCCGGTGATTCTAGTGGTGGGTATGCGACTGGGTTGCCTCAATCACGCGCTGCTTACCGCCGAGGCGATCGCCCGGCGCGGGCTGACGCTGACCGGTTGGGTCGCCAATCGCATCGATCCGGCCATGGCCTGCTTCGAAGCGAATCTCGACACGCTCCGCGCCCGGCTGGACGCGCCGTTGCTAGGGGTGGTCCCGCACGGCGGCAGTCCCGAGCAGGCCGCGCCACTGCTGTGTTTATCGGTGTTGCCAGGTTTTGACGCGGCTCCATCAGCCACCTAAAACGGGCGGTTCGCTCTGCCGCTGGTGGGCACAGGCCCGATCGTTCATTCGCTTTAGCCATCGATCCAGGCGGTACTCTCAAAGTGGACAGGAATAATCGCAATACCTTATTTTTCCTATTAAATTTGCGATACATCCGCCGCTATCCGGAGATGGGGTCCAGGAAGTCGGGAATGGTTCGGGCGAGAGGGCGAAAAAAAAGCCCGGTTACCCGGGCTTTTTTAGGAATCTGGACGACCGAACAGAAAATCTAGTCCTGGTCCAGGGGCTTGATATTGGTGGCTTGCTTGCCTTTAGGCCCCATGGTGACGTCAAAGGAAACTTTCTGATTTTCCTTGAGCGTCTTGAAGCCGCGCGCCTGAATCGCGGAAAAGTGCGCAAACACGTCGTCGCCGCCGTTATCGGGCGTGATGAAACCGAACCCCTTGGATTCGTTAAACCATTTGACGGTACCAGTGACCATATTGATGCATTTCCTGAGAACTAAGGGTATTGGAACAGCCGGGCGAACGCCCGAACAAGCCGCACGAATTCAAGACGGGGAAATGACGGACTGAATAACCGACGGTTGTTACAGCAAACGAACAAATTCACGGCTTGAAAATCATACGCGTTAAAACTATAGGCGAAGCCCATCGGTAGGGCAAGCTGATTTTCTTGCGAGCCATTTTTACGCTCTATAGCTCCTTGGCCATCACCAGCGCGTCCTCCCGACGCCCGCTGGCGGCGGGATAGTAGTCCGGCCGCAGGCCGATTTCGCAGAAGTTCGCGGCGGTGTAAAGCCGCACGGCGGCGGTGTTGGTGGGGCGGACCTCCAGGAAGACGGTTTGTACCTCGGCGGCGCGGGCCAGTTCGAGCAGGTGGTCCAGCATGTGCCGCGACAGCCCGCGTCCGCGCAGTTCCGGCCGCACGCAAAGGTTAAGGATATGGGCTTCATCGGCCGCCGCCGACATCACGCCGTAGGCCTGGATGAAGCCGTGTGGGGTTTCCAATACCTGGCAGTGGTAACCGACCCGGATGCAGTCGCGGAAGATGCCCTCGGTCCAGGAGAATTCGTAGGCGCGTTTCTCGATCGCTATCACTTCCCGGAGGTCGGCGTAAAGCATTCGTCGAAACCGGCCGATCCGGGGTTCCCGTAACGCACTCATGAATCGGCGGGCCTCCGAACCGGCTCGCCCAGGATAGCCGAGGCGCGCCGCGCCAGCCGCAGGTCGTCCCAGACCTTGCGTTTCTCGCGCGGCGAGCGCAGCAAATAAGCGGGGTGGTAGGTGGCCACCAGCGGAATTTGCGCCGATCCGAAGCGGTGAACCCGGCCGCGCAGCTTGCCGATCTGGGTGTCGGTGTCCAGCAGGTTCTGGGCGGCGATGCGGCCCACCGCAAGGATGATGCGCGGTCGGATCAGTTCGATCTGTCGTTCCAGGAACGGCCGGCAGAGACTGGCCTCGGCGGGCGCCGGGTCGCGGTTTTCCGGCGGCCGGCATTTCAGAATATTGGCGATATAGACCTGCTCGCGTTTCAGGCCGATCGCCAACAGCATCGGATTGAGCAGTTTGCCGGCCCGACCGACGAACGGCTCGCCAAGCCGGTCCTCGTCGGCGCCGGGCGCCTCGCCGATCACCAGCCAGTCGGCCTCGTGGTTGCCGACCCCGAACACGGCCTGGGTGCGGGTGGCGCACAGGCCGCAGGCGGTGCATTGCCGGGCTTCCGCCGCGAGCTCCTCCCAATCCATCCGGGCGATGCGCGCTTCGCGGCGGGCGGCGGGCGGAGTGGCGGCATCATCGGCGGCGGTTTCGAAGACCGGTTCCCAATAATCGTCCGTCGTGGGCGGCGTCCAGTCGTCAGGGGGCAAGGATTCGAAGTCCTCCGCATCCCCCCTGGCCATCGGCTGAGGCTGATCCCGAGCGCTCTGCATCTTGGCAAAGGAGGGGGCAGCGGGAGGGTTGGGCGCTTCCGCGCGCGCGTCCAAACGCTCCGGCGCGGGTGAGAGCGAGGGGTCCGCCGGTTGCGGATGCACGGCCAGCGGCCGACGCGGCAGCCACAGCGGAATGCCCAGCGCGGCCAGGTACTCGCGCTGGCGGTCGCCGGTCACGGTCGTCTGCTCACAGCAGTTGCGGATGCGCCCGCTCGGCCGGTTGCAACATCTTGTTGAGCGCGTTGATATACGCCTTGGCCGAGGCGATCACGATGTCGGTGTCGGCGCCCTGGCCGTTGACGATCCGACCGCCCTTGGAGACTCGCACCGTCACTTCACCCTGCGAATCGGTGCCGCTGGTGATGTTGTTGACCGAGTACAGCAGCAGGTCGGTGCCGGTCTGCAAAATGCTTTCGATCGCCTTGAACGAGGCGTCGACCGGGCCGCCGCCGTCCGCGGTCGCGCAGCGTTCCTGTCCGTCCACCGCCAGAGTCACCTGGGCGTTCGGGGTTTCGCCGGTTTCCGAACAGACCCGCAGATAGAGGAGTTTCACCCGCTCATTTTCCGCCGTCAGATAAGCGTCGGTGACCAGCGCCTGCAAGTCTTCGTCATACACCTCATGCTTTTTATCGGCCAGCTCCTTGAAGCGGGCGAAGGCATCGTTCAATTCTTCCTCGGTGGCGAAACTGACGCCCAGTTCCTCCAGTCGGGTGCGGAAGGCGTTGCGGCCCGAGTGCTTGCCCATGACCATGCGGTTGGCGCTCCAGCCGACATCCTCGGCGCGCATGATCTCGTAGGTTTCTCGGTGCTTGAGCACGCCGTCCTGATGAATGCCGGATTCGTGGGCGAAAGCGTTGGCGCCGACGATGGCCTTGTTCGGCTGCACCGGAAAGCCGGTGATGTTGGCCACCAGCCGCGAGGCCGGTACGATCTGGGTGGTGTCGATGCCGGTTTCCAGTTGGAACACGTCGTGGCGGGTGCGCACCGTCATCACGATCTCTTCCAGCGAAGCATTGCCGGCCCGCTCGCCCAGGCCGTTGATGGTGCATTCCACCTGGCGCGCGCCGGCCAGCACTGCCGCTAGCGAATTGGCCACCGCCAATCCCAGGTCGTTGTGACAATGCACCGAGAAAATCGCCTTGTCGGCGTTGGGCACCCGTTCGATCAAACTGCGAATGGTGTGGGCAAACTGGTCGGGAACATTGTAGCCGACCGTGTCGGGAATATTGATGGTGCGGGCGCCGGCGTCGATCACCGCCTCGGTGATCCGGCACAGAAAATCGAGTTCCGAACGACCGGCGTCCTCGGCGGAGAATTCCACGTCGTCGGTCCAGCGCCGGGCGCGGCGCACCGCCTCGACCGCCCGTTCCACCACCTGATCCGGTTCCATGCGCAGCTTCATCTGCATATGGATTGGCGAGGTGGCGATGAAGGTGTGGATACGGCCTGCCGCCGCCTCTTTCAACGCCTCACCGGCCCGGTCGATGTCGGCATCGGCGGCGCGCGCCAGGCCGCAGACCACGCTGTCCTTGACCGCCCGCGCCACTGCGCGCACCGCTTCGAAATCACCAGGGCTGGCGATGGGGAAACCGGCTTCGATCACGTCCACCCGCATCCGCTCCAGCATCTTGGCGATGCGAACCTTTTCTTCCTTGGTCATGGACGCGCCGGGGCTCTGCTCGCCGTCGCGCAGGGTGGTATCGAAGATAATCAGCTTGTTCATGCGGGTGTTCTCCAGTGGGGTTCGACCGCCGCGCCGGTGGCTGGCGAAGCCGGCGGACCATGGCGGTTGATTATGGCGATTTTGCGAGGTTTGTCAGCCGAATATTCGAACGGCCCAATCGACCTCCAGGCTCGATTCGGGCGGGCGAGCAACGGGTCGGGGCGGGCGCTTTCCGGCAGTTGGCCGCGATAGCTTGCTATAATTGTGATTCTCGGCCGTGGAGTCGTGCAAGGAAGGAGGTTTTATGTCTCACCCGCTTTGGCCTGGCAAACCCTATCCGCTGGGCTCTTATTGGAACGGTAAAGGCACCAATTTCGCGTTGTTTTCGGAAAACGCCACCCGGGTCGAGCTGTGTCTGTTCGATGAAAGGAACCGGGAAACCCGGCTGGAATTGAAGGAGGTCAACAAGTTCATTTGGCACGGCTACCTCCCGGACATCGGCCCGGGCCAGCGCTATGGCTTTCGGGTGCATGGCCCGTTCGCGCCGCACGAAGGTCACCGCTTCAACCCCAACAAGCTGCTGATCGATCCCTACGCCAAGGCGCTCGACGGCGATGTTCGTTTCGGTAAGAGAATTTTCGGTTACCGGTGGAATCAACCGGAGGACGATCTGGCCTTTTCCGAAAGCAACAGCGCGCCGCTGATGCCGAAGGCCGTGGTGATCGACCCCCGTTTCGACTGGGAAGGCGACGAACTGCTGCGCACGCCCTGGCACGAGACCGTGATTTACGAGATGCACGTCCGGGGATTCACCCGCCTGCATCCGGACATTCCGCCGGAACTGCGCGGCACCTACGCCGGTCTGGCGCATCCTGCCGCGATTGCCCACTTGCGGTCGATCGATGTGACGGCGGTCGAATTGATGCCGGTGCATCACTACCTGGCCCATCCCGGCCATCTGGCCGCCACCGGGCTGCGCAATTACTGGGGCTACGACTCGCTGAATTTCTTCGCCCCCTATTCCGGCTACAGCGCCAGCGGCCACTACGGCCAGCAGGTGCGCGAGTTCAAGGAGATGGTCAAGGCGCTGCACCGGGCCGGCATCGAGGTGATTCTCGATGTGGTCTACAACCACACCGGCGAAGGCAATCAGCTGGGGCCGACCCTGACTTTGCGCGGGGTGGACAACGCCGCCTACTACCGCCTGGTCGAGGACAACCCGCGCTACTACATGGACTTCACCGGCTGCGGCAATTCGCTCAACGTCCGCCATCCGCAAGTGCTCAAGCTGATCATGGACAGCCTGCGCTACTGGGTGCTGGAGATGCACGTCGATGGTTTCCGCTTCGACCTGGCCTCGGCGCTGGCCCGGGAACTCTATGCCGTCGACCGGCTGGCGGCGTTCTTCGACATCATTCATCAAGACCCGGTGCTGTCCGATGTCAAGCTGATCGCCGAACCCTGGGACGTGGGGGAGGGCGGCTATCACGTCGGCGGTTTCCCCCTGCTGTGGTCGGAATGGAACGGTCGCTATCGCGATACGGTGCGCGATTTCTGGCGCGGCGAACCGAGCCGGCTGGCCGAATTCGCCTTCCGTTTTACCGGCAGTTCCGACCTGTATCAATCCAACGGCCGCAATCCCAGCGCCAGCATCAATTTCGTCATCGCTCATGATGGCTTCACCCTGCGCGATCTGGTCAGCTACAACGAAAAGCACAACGAAGCCAACAACGAGGGCAACCGGGACGGTGAATCGCACAACCGTTCCTGGAATTGCGGGGCCGAGGGTGAAACGGATGATCCGGCGGTTCTGCAACTGCGCCAGCGCCAGCAGCGCAATTTCCTGGCGACGCTGTTCCTGTCGCAGGGCGTCCCCATGCTGCTGGCCGGCGACGAGATGGGCCGCACCCAGCACGGCAACAATAATGCTTACTGTCAGGACAACGAGATCTCCTGGCTGAACTGGGATCTGCCGGAAGAAAACGCGGATCTGCTGGAATTCGTGCGTGAATTAATGGCATTCCGCTACCAACATCCGGTGTTGCGTCGGCGCAAATGGTTTCAGGGCCGCTCGATCCACGGTTCCGGCGTCCACGACATCCTCTGGTTCAATCCGGATGGCGGCGAGATGACCGAGGCGCAGTGGCATGACGGCTTGGCCAGGGCCATTGGCATTTTCCTGAACGGCGAAGAAATCGCCACGCCCGATCGGCGCGGCGAGCGGATCGTCGACGACAGCTTCATCCTGCTGTTCAACGCGGACGACGATGCGGTCGAGTTCAGCCTACCCGAGGATCTGCTGGGTTGGGAGTGGCGCACCGTCATGGATACCGCCCAACCCCGCTTTCTGCAACGCGGCCGCTGCTACGGCGTCGACGCGCCGACGGTGCCGGTGGCCTGGCGGGCGTTGGTGGCGCTGCAACGGCAGCGCAGCGCGGCCGCCTCCGCTTAATCCCCGCCCACTCTGATCTCCACAGCCGCATAGCCTCGGCGGGGGATTCCGGCAACGCCGGTCCTCCTGGTTTGGCCATGGTTAAAAGAGGCATGATTTGCATGAATAAATTTAAATTGGGTTCGCATTATCTCGGCGACCGTCAATGCGTGTTTACCCTGTGGGCACCCTTGTTGAAGCAGGCGGCGGTCCACCTGGTCGCGCCCGAAGACCGACTGGTTCCCATGACCCGCGACCAACGCGGTTACTGGCGCGCCACCGTCACCGACATCGAACCCGGCGCGCTGTACTTCTACCGGTGGGACGGGGAAACCGACCGCCCCGATCCCGTCTCCTACAGCCAGCCGCAAGGCGTGCACGGTCCATCGCGGGTGGTGGACCAGGCCTTCGCCTGGACCGATGCCGGCTGGCAACCGCCGCCGCTGACGCAATGGGTGATGTACGAACTGCACGTCGGGACGTTCACCCCGGAAGGGACGTTCGACGCCATCATCCCGCGCCTGCCGGAGTTGCGGGAACTGGGGGTGAACGCGCTGGAACTGCTGCCGGTCGCGCAATGCCCCGGCGACCGCAACTGGGGCTACGACGGCGTTTACCCTTATGCGGCCCAACACGCCTACGGTGGGGTCGAAGGTCTGAAACGACTGGTGGACGCCTGCCACCGCGAGGGCTTGGCGGTCATCATGGACGTGGTTTACAACCATCTCGGTCCCGAAGGCAATTATCTGTGGGGGCTGGGCGCCTATTTTACCAACCACTACCGCACGCCCTGGGGCGACGCCGTTAATTACGATGGCCCACACAGCCCCGGCGTGCGCGAATACGTGGTCGGCAACGCGCTGTACTGGTTCGAGACCTGCCACTGCGACGCGTTGCGGCTGGATGCGGTTCATGCCATCTACGACTTCGGCGCCCGGCATATTCTGGCGGAACTGGCCGAAGCCGCCGCCGATTGCGGACAACGCCAAGGTCGGCCTTTTCATCTCATCGCCGAAAGCGATCTCAACGATCCGCGTATCGTGCGTCCGCCGACCGCGGGCGGTTATGGCCTCGACGCCCAGTGGAGCGACGATTTCCATCACGCGCTGCATACCGTCCTCACCGGCGAGCGGCATGGCTACTACGAGGATTTTGGCGCCCTGGAGCAGTTGGCGCACGCCTATCGCCAGCCGTTCGTTTACGCCTGGGACTACTCTCCACACCGTCAGCGCTTCCACGGCGACGATCCCACGGATTGTCCGGCCTGGCGCTTCGTGGTATGCAGCCAGAATCACGACCAGGTGGGCAACCGGGCGCTGGGCGACCGATTTTCGGGCCTGTTGCCGTTTCCGGCGCTGAAGCTGGCGGCGGCGGCGGTGCTGCTGTCGCCCTACCTGCCGATGCTGTTCATGGGCGAGGAATACGGCGAGCCGCGCCCGTTTCTGTATTTCATCAGCCACGGCGACCCGGCGCTGATCGAAGGGGTTCGCGAGGGCCGGAAGAAGGAATTCGCCGCTTTCCACGCCGAGGGCGAAGCGCCCGACCCGCAGGCCGAGGCGACTTTCGAGGGGTCCAAGCTGCAATGGGGGCTCGGTCGCATCGGCCGACATGGCCAATTGCGCGTCTTTTACCGCGAATTGCTGCGCTTGCGGCGCGAACTGCCGGCGCTGGCCCGGCTGGATCATGCCAGTCTGACCGCGACCGTGGTTGCGCCGACCGTACTGGAACTGCGGCGCTGGTGTGATGACAACCGAATGGTCGTTTTGATGAATTTCGCCGCCGATCCGGCGACCGTGACCGTCGCGCCGGGCGCGGGGGCATGGCGCAAAGTGCTGGATGCGGCCGAAGCTGACTGGGGTGGCGACGGCTCCAAGCTGCCGGCGCAACTGACCGACGGAACGACCCCGAACCTGCTTACCCTTCCGCCTTACGCCGTGGTGATCTACGCCGCTGGCGTTCCCGCCTGAACGTTCATCGACAAGGAGGACCCCATTTCATGATGCGCATTCCCGTCGCGACCTATCGCCTGCAATTTAACCCGGACTTCGGCTTCGACGCCGCCTCCGCCATCGCTCCCTATCTGGCCGAACTGGGGGTATCCGACATCTACGCCTCGCCGATCCTGACCCCGCGCCACGGCAGCTCGCACGGTTACGACGTGGTGGACGCGCACGCCATCAGTCCCGAACTGGGTGGCATGGAGCGGTTCGAACTGCTCAGTCGGGTGCTGAAGGAGCACGAGATTGGCTGGGTGCAGGATATCGTGCCCAACCATATGGCGTTTAACAGTCAGAACCAGATGCTGGTCGATGTGTTGGAGAACGGCCCGGACTCGCTCTATCACGAGTTTTTCGACATCAACTGGAACCATCTCTACGAAGGGATTCGCGGCCGAGTGCTGGCGCCCTTCCTCGGCAAGTTCTACGGCGATTGCCTGGAAAGCGGTGAGTTGCAGTTGCGCTACAGCGAGCAGGGACTGGCCGTTTACTACTACGAATTCCGCTTTCCGATCCGCATCGAATCGTATTACCGGGTGTTGACCTACGATCTGGGGCGGCTGCGCGCCCGCCTCGAGCGCACTCATCCGCACTTCGTCAAGTTCCTGGGCGTGCTCTACCTGCTCAAATACATCCCCTCCGGCGCGGAGGGACGGGAGCGCTACGACCAGGTTTCCTTCATCAAGCAGATGTTCTGGGAACTGTGGAACGGCAGCCCCGAAGTGCGCGAGTTCATCGAGGAGAACATCCGCACCTTCAACGGCGAGGTCGGCAAGCCCGAAAGTTTCGATTTGCTGGACAGCCTGCTCGACGAGCAGTTCTTCCGGCTGTCCTATTGGAAGGTGGGCAACGAGGAACTGAATTACCGCCGGTTTTTCACCATCAACGACCTGATCTCGTTGCGGATCGAGGATCCCAGGGTTTTTGACTTCACCCACGAACTGATCCTGAAGCTGGTCGCGGAGGAAAAGATCAGCGGCCTGCGGATCGATCACATCGACGGTCTCTACGACCCGGCCCAGTATCTGCATCGCCTGCGCGAACAAGCGCCTTACGTTTACCTGGTCGTGGAAAAGATCCTCGAGCACGGCGAGGAATTGCCGGTGAACTGGCCGTGCCAGGGCACCAGCGGCTACGATTTTCTCGGCATGGTCAATAGCCTGTTTTGCCAGCCGGCCGCCGAGTCCGAGTTCACCCGGATTTATCACGCGTTCATCGGTAACACCACGTCCTGCGAGATGCTGATCGACAGCAATAAGCGCATGATCGTGGACAAGCACCTGGCCGGCGATATCGACAATCTGGCGCATTTGCTCAAACGCATTTCCGAGCGTTACCGGTACGCCAGCGATTTCACCCTGTACGGACTCCAGGTGGCGCTGATCGAGATTCTGGTGCTGTTTCCGGTCTATCGCACCTACATCGGTCGAACCGGTTCCAGCCGGGCCGACCAGGAATACATCCGGCAGGTCATCGCCCAGGCCCGGCTCAACATCCCCAATTTCCGCAACGAACTGAATTTCATCGAGCGATTCCTGCGCCTGGAATTCGACGAGCACATGGCGGCCGAGGACAAGGACCAGTGGCTGCATTTCATCATGCGCTTGCAGCAGTTTACCGGGCCGTTGATGGCCAAGGGCGTCGAGGATACGGTGTTCTACGTCTATAACCGGCTGTTGTCGCTCAATGAAGTGGGCGCGGGGCCGCTGCAATTCGGCATCGATCTCGATGAATTTCACGCCTTCAACCAACACCGGGTGGCCTGCTGGCCCCACGCGATGAACGCCAGCGCCACCCACGACACCAAACGGGGCGAAGATGTCCGCGCCCGCTTGAACGTGTTGTCGGAGATGCCGGACGAATGGGAACGTGTCTTGCGGGAATGGCACGAGATCAACCTGCCGCGCAAGGTGCAGATCGGGGGACTGGCCGCGCCCGGAAACGACGACGAGTACCTGCTGTATCAAACCCTGCTGGGTGCCTATCCCTTCGATCTGGCCGATTACCCCGCCTTTATCGAACGGGTCAAGGCCTATTTGATCAAGGCCATCCGTGAAGCGAAAGTCCACACCAACTGGTTGGAACCCGACAACGCCTACGAGGATGCCTTGCTCGCGTTTGCCGGGCAGGTGATGGAGCCGGGCAAGGACAATCCTTTTCTGCAAGCCTTCCTACCGTTCCAGCGGCGGATCCAGCACCACGGCATTCTCAACTCGCTCGGTCAGACCCTGCTCAAGCTCACCACGCCCGGCCTGCCCGATTTCTACCAGGGTACCGAGCTATGGGATTTGAGTCTGGTCGATCCCGATAATCGGCGCCCGGTGGATTTCGAACGGCGTGGCGCGATGCTCAAGACGCTACAGAACCAGATTAGCGGCAATATCCTGCAATTAATCACGGAACTGCTGGTGGCGCCGGAAGATGGCCGGATCAAGCTGTTTCTGATTCATCGCGCCCTGCAGGCCCGGCGGGCGGAACCGGAGTTGTTCCAACATGGGGCCTACCAGAAACTGACGGTGATCGGCAGCCTCAAGGCGCATGTCGTGGCGTTCGCCCGGGAGTTGGGCGAGCGACGGGCGCTGATCATCGTGCCGCGTTTCCCGAGCGGTTTGGTCAAGGATGGCGAGTATCCGCTGGGCGAGGCGGTCTGGCATGAAACCCGGGTGCTGCCGCCGGCCGGTTCCCGCCTGTGCTGGCGCAATGCCCTGACCGGGGAGACGGTGCAGGGCGAGGAGGCGTTGTGGCTGCGGGAGTCGTTCCAGCATTTTCCGGTGGCGCTGCTGGTCAACGAGTCGGCGCAGGGCTGACCGGGTTTACCGCCCACCTACTTGGGTTCGGGCGGTTCTCCGGGGCCTTGAGCGCGGCGGCGGGCGCGCTGCCGCAATCGCGTCAGGAACAGCGTTGGCCCCGACAGTCCGTACAGCAGGAAGCCGAAGAACAGCACCTTGGGCGGGTCGATCGAGGTCAGCACGAAGAGCAGCACCACCAGCAGCGCGGTGATGAACGGCAGCCGCCCGTGCAGGTCGACTTGCTTGAAGCTCAGGTAAAGGATGTTGCTGAACATCAGCGCCCCGGCGCCGATGGTCACGACCAGCGCCGGCCAGAGCATCTGCACGCCGGTCAGGCCGAGATCGGTGCAGAACCAGACGAACCCGGTCACGACGGCGGCGGCCGAGGGGCTGGGCAGACCGATGAAGTAGCGCTTGTCGGTACTGCCCAGTTGCACGTTAAAGCGGGCCAGCCGCAGCGCCGCCATCACCGTGTAGAAAAACGCTGCCAGCCAGCCAAGCTTGGACAGAAACGGCCCCATTTCGGCCATGGTTCCCAGCGCCCATTCATACATGATCAGGGCCGGGGCCAACCCGAAGGAGACCAGATCAGCCATGCTGTCGTACTGAGCGCCGAACTCGCTTTCGGTGTGGGTCAGGCGGGCGACCCGGCCGTCCAGCCCATCCAGCACCATCGCCACGAACACCGCCACGGCGGCGGGTTCGAAGCGACCCCGCAAGGCGGCGATGATGGCGTAGAAGCCGCAGAACAGCGCGGCGGTGGTGAAGAGATTGGGTAGCAGGTAAACGCCGCGCGAGCGACGGGCTTGAGAGGTTTCTTCGTTGGTCATCGGCTTGAGAGGACGCTTTAGGTCGTTATTGTTCCGGCCCGTTTAGGGTTGAAGTTTGCTGCGCTTGTCCCGGATGTAAACAGTGCCCTGAGATTGCCTGTCGATCTCGAACAGGGTGATGGCCGATACCAAGTCAACCAGTTTTTTGTAGCCATAGTTTCGAGAGTCGAACTCAGGAACCTGCTTGGCGATGTGATGGCCAACCGCGCCAAGATGAGCCCATCCACTATCGTCAGAAGCCGCTTCCAGGGCATTTCGAAAGAGGTTCACGAGTTTGGTGTCTCCCTTGAGCTTTTTGGTTTCTTGCTTGCGGATGGCGGTATCTGGATTTTCCTCGGTAAGAATGACTGTGGTGAAAATGAATTTATCGCAGGCGGATACAAAAGCTTTTGGTGTTTTTTCCTCACCGAAGCCGTGTACCAGCAGACCTTCTTCCCGGATACGCGATGCCAAACGCGTAAAGTCGCTATCGCTGGAAACCAGGCAGAAGCCATCGAAGCGATGGGTGTAGAGCAAATCCATCGCGTCGATGAGCATGGCGCTATCGGTCGCATTTTTGCCGACCGTGTAGCGGAATTGCTGGATGGGCTGGATAGAGTGATCTAACAGAACCGACTTCCATCCCGCCAGGTTTGGCGTGGTCCAGTCGCCGTAAATGCGCTTGACGCTAGGGATGCCATATTTGACGATTTCCCGGACGAGCCCTTCGATGATCGCTGGCTGGGCATTGTCCGCGTCGATCAGAACCGCAAGCCGACGCTGGACTGGAAGGTCAACATTCATTTTCAAGAAGCGACCTGATGCGAGTCCAGGAAGCGGAGCACAAATGGAAAATAACGGACACCGTGCCCCGCTTGCTAGCCGCCTACCGCCTCAATTCTTACTGGTATCCACCAGCCGATTGGCTTTGATCCACGGCATCATGCCGCGCAGCTTCTCGCCGACCTGCTCGACCGGATGCTCGCGGCTGATCCGGCGGTTGGCCCGCAGCACTGGCGCACCGGCCTGATTCTCCAGGATGAATTCGCGGGCGAACTGGCCGGTCTGGATTTCGTTCAGGATCTTGCGCATCTCGGCCTTGGTCTGTTCGGTAACGATGCGCGGCCCGCGAGTGAAATCACCGTACTCGGCAGTGTTGGAGATCGAGTAGCGCATGTTGGCGATGCCGCCCTCGTAGATCAGATCCACGATCAACTTCACCTCGTGCAGGCACTCGAAATAGGCCATTTCCGGGGCGTAACCCGCTTCGACCAGGGTCTCGAAGCCCGCCTGAATCAGCGCGGTCAGACCACCGCACAACACCACCTGTTCGCCGAACAGGTCGGTCTCGCATTCCTCACGAAACGTGGTCTCGATCACGCCGGCTCGACCGCCGCCATTGGCCGAGGCATAGGACAGCGCGATTTCCTTGGCTTGGCCGGACGCGTCCTGCGCCACCGCGATCAGAGAGGGTACGCCACCGCCCTGAGTATAGGTGGAGCGCACCAGATGGCCCGGACCCTTGGGCGCGATCATGATCACGTCCAGATCGGTGCGCGGTACCACTCCGCCGAAGTGGATGTTGAAGCCGTGGGCGAAGGCCAGCGCCGCGCCTTTCTTAAGCTTCGTTTCGATCTGTCGGTAAATTTGGCTCTGATGCTCGTCGGGGGCGAGGAGCATCACCACGTCCGCCGCCGCCGCCGCGTCTTCGACCGGCTTGACCGTCAGACCGGCGGTTTCGGCCTTGACGGCGGAGGCGGAGCCCGGCCGCAGACCGACGATTACCTCAACGCCGGAATCGCGCAGGTTGAGCGCGTGGGCGTGGCCCTGGGAACCGTAGCCGATGATGGCGACGGTTTTACTCTTGATCAGCGACAGGTCGGCGTCTTTGTCGTAATGAATATTCATGGGGCAATTTCCTGAACGGTGAAAAACAGGCCGTCCCGACCGGTGGACCCGGCGGAGACGGCGCGGGGTTGACGGGAGATCAGACGCGCAGCGCCTTCTGCCCGAGAGCGATGCCGGTGGCGCCGGAGCGGACGACCTCAAGGATGGCTTCCTTCTCAATCGCGCGCAGGAAGCTGTCCAGCTTACTGCCGGTGCCGGTTAGTTCGATGGTGTAGGTCGCCTCGGTCACATCGAGCACATGCCCGCCGAAAATATCGGCCAGCCGCTTCATCTCGGCCCGCTGCTCGCCGCTGGCCTTGGTCTTGACCAGCATCAACTCGCGTTCGATGGCGTCGGTCTCGCTCAGGTCGATCAGCTTGACCACGTCGATCAATTTGTTGAGCTGCTTGACGATCTGCTCGATGATCTGCTCGTTGCCGTAGGTGACCAGGGTCAGTCGCGACAGCGTCGGGTCGTCGGTGGGTGCCACCGTCAGACTCTCGATGTTGTAGCCGCGCGCCGAAAACAGGTTGGCCACCCGCGACAGGGCGCCGGCCTCGTTTTCCATCAGGATCGAAATCAGATGACGATCATTGTTGTTGTTCACAGTAGCACCATGCCTTCGTCGTGAGTCGAGACCATCTCGTCGCGTTCGGCCAGCAGCATTTCGTTCTGACCACCGCCCGAGGGGATCATCGGAAACACGTTTTCGCCTTGATCGGTAATAAAGTCCAGAAATACCGTGCGATCCTTCATCGCAAACGCCTCGCGCAGCGCGCCTTCCACATCGCCCGGTTTCTCGATCCGCATGCCGACATGGCCATACGCCTCGGCCAGCATCACGAAATTCGGCAATGCTTCCAGGTAGGTCATGCTGTAGCGCTTCTGGTAGAAAAATTCCTGCCACTGGCGGACCATGCCAAGATAACCGTTGTTCAGGTTCACGATCTTGACCGGCGTGAAGTACTGCTTCATGGTCGACAATTCCTGTAGCATCATCTGGATGCTGCCGTCGCCGGTGACGCAGGCCACGTCCTGATCGGGGAAGGCCAGCTTGGCGCCCATCGCCGCCGGCAGGCCGAAGCCCATGGTGCCCAGCCCGCCGGAGTTGATCCACTGCCGCGGCCGGTCGAACAGATAGTACTGGGCCGCCCACATCTGGTGCTGCCCGACATCGGACGTGATGATGGCCTTGCCTTCGGTCACCTCGTACAGCTTCTGAATCACGTACTGCGGCTTGATCACCTCGTCGCTTTGGCGGTAGCTCAGCGACTTTATGGCCCGCCACTCGTCGATCTGCCGCCACCAGCGCTCCAGCGCCTCGGCGTCGGGTTTGAGTTTTTCATCGCGGATGACGTTAATCATGCCGCGTAGCACGTTCGGCACCGAACCGACGATGGGAATATCCACCAGCACGTTCTTGGAAATCGACGACGGATCGATGTCCACATGGACGATCTTGGCCTCGGGGCAGAACTTGTCGATCTTGCCGGTCACTCGATCATCGAAGCGAGCGCCGATGGCGATCAGCACGTCGCAATGGTGCATCGCCATGTTGGCTTCATAGGTGCCGTGCATGCCCAACATGCCGATGAACTGCCGGTCGGTGGCCGGGTAGGCGCCCAATCCCATCAGGGTGTTGGTGATCGGATAGCCGAGTAATTGAGTGAGCTCGATCAGTTCCGGCGAGCCTTCGCTCAGAATCACCCCGCCGCCGGTATACAGCACTGGCCGCTTGGCGGACAGGATCAGATCCACCGCCTTGCGAATCTGCCCGGCGTGGCCCTTGACCGTCGGGTTGTAGGAGCGCAGCTTGACTTTTTTCGGATAGTGAAACTCGGCCTTGCCGATAGTGATGTCCTTCGGCAGGTCGATCAACACCGGGCCGGGTCGGCCGGTGCTGGCGATATAGAAGGCTTTCTTGACGGTTTCGGCCAGATTCTTGATGTCCCTGACCAGGAAATTATGCTTGACGCAAGGCCGGGTGATGCCGACCGCATCCACCTCCTGAAAAGCGTCGTTGCCGATCAGCGCCGTCGGCACCTGACCGGAGAATACCACCAGCGGAATGGAATCCATGTAGGCGTCGGCGATGCCGGTGACGGCGTTGGTGACGCCGGGGCCGGAGGTGACCAGCACCACGCCGGTTTTGCCGCTGGCGCGGGCATACCCTTCGGCGGCGTGGACGGCGGCCTGTTCGTGGCGGACCAGCACATGCTTGATGTCGTCCTGAGCGTACAGTGCGTCATAGATATGAAGCACGGCGCCGCCCGGATAACCGAACATGCATTCGACGCCTTCTTCCTTCAGGCAACGGACGAGAATTTCAGCACCCGTGATGAGTTCCATCAGCGTTGACTCCTCATGGCGAATCGGGGTTAAGAGACGGGCAAGGCAGCAAAACCATTCTTTCGCCCCAGTACGGGCGTATCATGACCGAGGTTCGTGCAGTGGCCTGCCGGGTCCGCGACTGAGCGGGATGACCGCCGCGCGGCGGGGGTAAGCCCGGTGGGCGCAATCCATCATGAAAGTCGCCGGTACGCGCTGGGCGCGGGTCTTGCGAGCCGCTTATACTACATAAACTTTATTTTCGAGCAAAATCCCGCCGTGCTGTCGGGGAATGGGCACGGGATGTCCGTCATCCCGGAGCCAATCTTCTTTTCCGGCAATTCCAGAATCGATCGGAGGCGTGTATGTCGAAACGAATACTTTTATTGGTGTTGATGTTGGGGGGGTGCGGAGTCGGGGCCACGGCGCAGGCCCAGCAGTTCATCTACAAGTGGACCGACGGGCAAGGTCAAGTGCAGTACACCGAATTGCCGCCGCCGACCGGCGTGCCCTACGAGACGGTGCGCAAGCCCACCGGTTTCGGGCAGGAAAGCGGTCAGACCCGTGACTTGGCCAAGGAACAGGAGGAACTGGCTAAAAAACTGGCCGAGGAAGAAGCCAAGAAACAGCAGCAGCAACAGGAACAGTCGCGAAAAGAGGAGGATGTGCGCGTCAAGAACTGCGAGATCGCCAGGAAAAATGTTGAAACCCTGCAAAGCGACCGACCGATAGTAAAGACCGATGCGCAAGGCAATAAGGTGGCGCTCGACGCCCAGCAGCGCGAGGCGGAATTGCAAAAGGCCCGAAAAGATCAGGATTATTTCTGCAACCCTTGACCCATCGACTCATCACAAGGCCGATTTATGCGCGTATCCCGCTTTCCGCTATTCACCGTCAAGGAAACTCCGGCCGACGCCGAGGTTGTCAGCCATCAGCTCATGCTGCGGGCGGGCCTGATCCGCAAGCTCGCCGCCGGCATCTACACTTGGCTGCCGCTGGGCTTGCGCGTGCTGCGCAAAACCGAGGCGGTAGTGCGCGAGGAAATGGATCGGGCCGGCGCGTTGGAACTGTCCATGCCCGCCGTTCAGCCGGCCGAGTTGTGGCAGGAATCCGGCCGCTGGCGGCAATACGGTCCGGAACTGTTGCGGATCAGAGACCGGCACGAACGCGATTTCTGCTTCGGTCCGACTCACGAAGAGGTGATCACCGACCTGTTTCGTCGCGAGATCAAGAGCTACAAGCAACTGCCGGTCAGCTTCTACCAGATCCAGACCAAGTTTCGCGACGAGGTCAGGCCGCGCTTCGGGGTGATGCGGGCGCGCGAGTTCCTGATGAAGGACGCCTACTCCTTCCATTTGGACGCGGCCTCGCTGCAAGAGACCTATGACCGGATGTATGAGGCCTACTCGCGCATTTTCACCCGGCTGGGGCTGCGGTTCCGCGCGGTGCTGGCCGATACCGGCAGCATCGGCGGCGCGCATTCCCACGAATTTCATGTACTGGCCGAGTCCGGCGAGGACGCCATCGCCTTCTCCGACGGCGGCGACTACGCCGCCAATGTCGAACTGGCTGAGGCGCTGGCCCCGCCCGACGAGCGGCCAGCGCCGGCCGAGACACTGACGCGCGTGCATACGCTTGGCGTCAAGACCATCGCCGAGTTGTCCGATTTTCTGCATGTTCCCGCCGCGCGCACGGCGAAGGCGGTGGTGGTCGAGGGCGAGGACGGGCGGCCGGTGCTGCTGCTGGTGCGCGGCGACCACGAGGTCAATGCGATCAAGGTCGAGAAGCTGCCACAGGTGAAGGCGCCACTGACCTTCGCCAGCCCCGAGGCGATCCGCGCCGCCTTCGGCGCCAGTCCGGGTTCGCTCGGCGCGGTCGGTTTCGACGGGGTGGTGATCGCCGACCGTGCCGTAGCGAAAATGACCGATATGGTGGCCGGCGCGAACCAGGACGACTGGCACCTGACCGGCGTCAACTTCGGCCGCGACTGCCCGGAACCACTGGTGGCCGACATCCGTAGAGTGGTCGAGGGCGATCCCAGCCCCGACGGCCAGGGCGTGTTGGCGATCGCCCGTGGCATCGAGGTCGGCCATATCTTCCAGCTCGGCCGCAAGTACAGTGCTGCCATGCAGGCGGAGGTGCTTGGCGAGGACGGCCAGCCGGCAACCGTGACCATGGGTTGCTACGGTATCGGAGTGTCGCGGGTGGTGGCGGCGGCCATCGAGCAGAATCACGACGAGCGCGGCATCATCTGGCCGGCGGCGATGGCCCCGTTCCAGGTGGCGTTGCTACCGATCGGCGCTGGTCGCTCTGCAGCGGTGCGCGAGGTCACCGAGGCGCTGTATCGGGAACTGTCGAACGCGGGTATCGAGGTGTTGCTGGACGACCGTGACGCGCGGCCTGGGGTGATGTTCGCCGACATGGAACTAATCGGTATCCCGCACCGCGTGGTGGTCGGCGAGCGCAACTTGGCCTCCGGTCAGGTGGAGTACCGCAGCCGGCGCGATCTGGCCGGCACACTGGTGGCGCGAGCCGATCTTCCCGGTTGGTTGCGGGGGCGGTTAGCGGCGGAGCAGCTTTAGATCGGCGAGGGCATACTGCGGGGGAGTTATCCACAGAACCTGTGGATAACTCTGTGGATAACTTTGACCCAACGGGCGTAACTCTGCGTCGCAGATAGAAGAATGACAGTTTGATGACTTTTTGATCGGTTGATATTTGTTTTCTTATCAAATAGTTATGCTGATGATTGAAAAAAGGTGGGAAATTTGCGCCAAAGTAACGGGCGAAAATCGCCAAGGAAAGAAGGCGCATAAGCCTGTGGATAAGTCAAGCGTTCTTAAAATAAAAAATTGTTTCCCGTCTAGTCAATCCGAAAATCGCGAAAATCCTGGTAGGGCAATGTTTCGCAGTGGACATCGGTGACTCGCGCGAATTGCGGGCCTTGCCACAACCAGTTGCGCAGGGCGACAACCGCTCTTTCCTCCCCGCAGGCCAATACTTCCACCCGTCGGTCCGGCAGGTTACGCACATAACCGTTGACGCCCAGCGCCACGGCTTTTTCGGCGGTGGCGTAACGGAAGCCAACGCCCTGAACGTGGCCGGTTACATGGCAGCGGAGGCACAGGGTTTTCAAAATTCTTCCTCTCGAACCGGTCGGTCTAGCGGGACGAACCTCCGGCCGATTTCAGTTCGGCCAGCCGCTCCGCCAGCATGGCGGCGTTCACGGTGCCCAAATGGGTGTCGACCAATTCCCCGGTGGGCGAAATCAGGAACGTGGTGGGCAAGCCCTTCAATTCGAATCCGGGCAGGGGTTTGCCGCCGCTCAGCACGATGGGGAAGGTGACGGCCAACCGTCCGACAAAGGCGCCGATTTCAGAGGGAGCGATGTCCTCAAAATTGACGCCGATCACAGCGGTCCGTTCTTGGTGTTTTTCGTGGAACGCTTGCAGTTCCGGCATTTCCAGGAGGCAGGGCGCGCACCAAGTCGCCCAGAAATTGACGATGACCCAACGGCCGAGGAAATCGGCCAGCCGTAGCGGCTGGCCGTCCGTGCCGGGCAGCGTAAAGTTTAGGTTTTGCGCGCCAGTGGCGGGGTTGATCGCCAGCAATGCCAGCATCAACAGAGCTGGTCGGAAACTGGCCCGGTAAGAGCAATGTGGGGCGATGGCGGGCATGGGAGGTCTCGACCGTCATGGGCGCCGCGCGGAACGGCGAATCTAGGGAAAGCCCGATCGAACCGCGGCATCGCGCACCGCATTCTCCCGGGCCTTGATGGCTTCGTCGCGCGCGTCCACGGCATATCGGCGCGCATCTTCGTAGGCGCCCGTTTCCAAACGCGCCTGGGCCTTTTGCAACAAAATCCGGGCCGCCTGCAAGGTATCGGGCGAGCGCCGTGCCGCGCCATTGGCCTCGGCTGACCAAATAGCCTGTCGGGCATCGCTCATTTCTTGCACGGGGGCATTCGCGCAAGCTGCCAGAGCCAATATCGCAACAGCAAACAGGACGGGTGGTCTACGCGTGGTCAATAGCTTTGAATCTGAGAGGGCGGCAAACCGCTGCATCGGGCTAGTAAAACAATGAATTCACTATGTAAAATAGCACTGACGACCGAAGTCGTCAAGCCAGTGCGGAAGAAGCGGACGCCCGATGGATGCGATGAATGCCCGATCCGGTAGTCTACGTTTCAACTTTGGAGAACCGATAAAGCATGGCAGAAATACTGGTTTTGTACTACAGCCGCACCGGAGGCACCGCCGAGATGGCGCGCCAGGTGGCCCGGGGCGTGGAGGAAGTGGACGGCATGGCGGCGCGGTTGCGCACCGTGCCGCCGATTTCGGCGGTTTGCGAGGCGGTCGAGGACGAGATTCCAGCCGTTGGGCCACCTTATGCTGGCCCAGATGATCTGCGGGAGTGCGCCGGCCTGGCCTTGGGCAGTCCGACCCGCTTCGGCAACATGGCGGCGCCGCTCAAGTATTTTCTGGATTCCACCGGGGGGCTCTGGCTGGCGGGGACGCTGGCGGGAAAGCCAGCGGCGGTGTTCGCTTCGGTCTCGACCTTGCACGGTGGCCACGAATCCACCCTGCTCAGTATGATGCTGCCACTGCTGCATCACGGGATGTTGTTGGTGGGAATCCCCTTCACGGAGGCGGCGCTGCATGAAACCCGCGGCGGCGGAACACCTTACGGCCCGAGCCACTGGTCTGGACCGGAATCCAACGCTTTGTTGACCGCCGAGGAAAAGAGGCTGTGCCACGCCCTGGGTCGGCGGCTGGCGCGGATCGCACGGCGGTTGGAGGCGGCGTGAGCCGGTTCTGGAGCGGGATCGCGCTGGCGGGTTACTTCGGTCTGTTCGGCCTGTTGCTGCTCTGGTATGCCTGGCTGGAGCCGCCGGACCGACTGCCGACCGCATTGGTGTTGATCCTGCTGGTGGGGCCGCTGCTGACGCCTTTGCGGGGCCTGCTGCACGGTCGTCCCTATACCTATGCCTGGACCAGTTTCCTCGCGCTGTTTTATTTTACGGTCGGGATCTTCAATGTTGCGGGACCCATGGTTCATCCCTGGCTGGCCTGGCTCGAAATTGGATTGAGCACGCAGCTGTTTCTGGGAGCGGTTCTGTACGTCCGCGTCCGTTCCCAGGAACGGCGAACAGCCCCCGTCAGGCCGGCCGCCGTCCCCGCCGCGATAGAACCCAGGAAGCGATGAACCCCTTGGTTCCGGTGTGGTCCATATTATTTGCAAAACCTCGGGTATTCATGCTAGCTTAGCGATCTCTGATGCGGGGTGGAGCAGTCCGGTAGCTCGTCGGGCTCATAACCCGAAGGTCGTAGGTTCAAATCCTGCCCCCGCTACCAAACTTCAAGGAAGCCCGTAGAGGGCTTTTTTTATGTGGCCACGTTAGACACCTCCGGATCGAAAGATGCGGCGGGTGTCCCCGGCAGGCTTTATTGTACCGTGAGGGATCAAGCAGATTGGCGAAAAAAGTGGGCCGCTGGCCCACTTTTTATTTCCGGTTGTTTCCGGTGATCAAAATGCATCAGGATTTTCAGACGCTCAGGCGGATAGTGACCGCTACGGTGGAAGCAATGGGCTACGAACTGGTGGGCGTGGAATTTCACCCTCGTCCGGCCAACGCGCTGTTGCGGGTTTATATCGATGGCGAGAACGGCATTGTACTGGACGACTGTCAGCGGGTCAGCCATCAGCTTGGCGGCGTGTTGGACGTCGAGGATCCAATCGCTGGACCATACACTCTGGAGATCTCTTCACCCGGGTTGGACCGCCCGCTGTTCGAGGCCAAGCATTTTGTGCGCTTTGCCGGCTCGGAGGTTCGAATCCAGCTCAGGGAGTTGCTGGATGGGCGGCGGAAACTGGTCGGGCGCCTGCTTGGGATGCGCGGTGGCGACGTAGTGATCGCCGGCAGCGACGGGCAGGAATGGCAGGTGCCGCTCGAGCGGATTGAGAAAGCTCGGCTGGTGCCCCAACTCTAAGGCAGGACGACAGCGTGCGGCTCCGGCTGAGAGGCAGAACGACATGCGCGTTAAAGACAGCAAAGAAGGCAACAAAGAGATTCTGCTGGTCGTGGACGCCGTTTCCAACGAGAAAGGCGTCAACAAGGAAATCATTTTTGGCGCCCTGGAAGTGGCGCTGGCATCGGTGGCCAAAAAACGCTACGAGGGTGATCCCGACGTGCGGGTAGCGATCAACCGGCGGATCGGCAGCTACGAAACCTTCCGACGCTGGTTGGTCGTGGCCGATACCGCGCAGATCGAAAGCCCGGCCCGGCAGATCAGCCTGGAAGAGGCGCGTCGAATTCGAGGGGATGCCCAGGTCGGCGACTATGTCGAGATCCCTTTGGAAAATGCCGATTTCGGTGGACGCATCGCCGCGCAGACCGCTAAGCAGGTCATCGTTCAGAAAGTGCGGGACGCCGAGCGCGCGCAGATCGTGGACGCTTACCTGCACCGCAAGGGCGAGTTGATCGGTGGCGTGGTCAAGCGCCTGGAACGGGATAGGGATCGACGGTCGGAGCGCGGCGAGCGCGCGGAGCGCAGCGATGTGATCATGGACGTGGGCGGCAATGTCGAAGCCAAGATCGCGGGCGAGGATCAGATCTTTCGCGAATCGTTCCGGGTCGGCGAGCGGGTGCGCGGTTATCTGAAGGACGTGCGCGCTGAAAGTCGTGGTCCCCAACTCTTCGTCAGCCGGGTGGCATCAGAGTTTCTGATCGCGCTGTTCTCGCTGGAAGTACCCGAGATCAACCAGGGCATCATTGAGATCAAGGGCGCGACGCGCGATCCCGGTTCGCGGGCCAAGATCGCGGTCAAGAGCAAGGATGCCCGCATTGACCCCATCGGCGCCTGCGTGGGCATGCGCGGCGCCCGGGTGCAGAGCGTGACCAACGAACTGGCCGGCGAGCGGGTGGATATCGTGCAATGGGACGACGATCCGGTTCGCTTCGTCATGAACGCGATGTCGCCGGCCGAGGTTGAGTCGATCATCGTCGATGAGGACACCCACAGCATGGACATCGTCGTCACCGATGAAAGGCAATTGGCGCAAGCTATTGGCAAGGGTGGCCAGAACGTGCAGTTGGCGAGCCGGCTGACCGGCTGGACGCTGAACGTGATGACCCGAACCCAGGCCCAGGCCAAACGTGGCCAGGAGGACGAAGGCTTGTCGCGCATGTTTGTGGAGCAGTTGGGTGTGGATGAAGAGATCGCCGCGATCCTGGTGCGAGAAGGGTTCGCCGGCTTGGAGGAAGTCGCCTACGTGCCTGTCCACGAGATGCTGGAGATTCCGGAATTCGATCAGGAGATCGTCGAGGGGCTGCGTGGGCGCGCGCGCGACGTGCTGCTGACTCGCGCCATCGCCGCCGAAGAACAGATCGACAGCACCCGGCCGGCCGAGGATTTGCTGCGGATGGATGGGATGGATGAAGAATTGGCCTTTATGCTGGCCGGTTGCGGGATCACGACCATGGAGGATTTGGCCGAACTGTCAGTGGACGATCTCAACGATATGGCTAGATTGGATGACGAACGGGCCGCGAAGTTGATCATGACGGCGCGGGCACCTTGGTTTTCGAATGATGAGCGGTAGATGGGAACGAGCTGGGGCTGGGGGTGGTGAATGACGGATGTAACGGTCAAGCAGTTTGCGACGGTCGTCGGCATACCGGTGGATCGCCTGTTGGAGCAGTTCGCTGAAGCTGGCATATTAGTTGGCGGCGCGGAAGTGACGATTACGGAAAAACAGAAAATGGATCTATTGGCGCACCTGCGCAAGAGCCACGGTAACCGACCAGCCCAGGGAGCAGTCGCCGAACCCAAACGAATCACGCTCAAGCGCAAGACCCATAGTGAAATCAAGATGGCCGGCGGCGGCGGTGGGCAGGTTAAAACCGTCAGCGTCGAGGTGCGAAAAAAGCGTACCTACGTCAAGCGCAGTTTGGTCGAGGAAGAAACCCCCCGCCAGCGCGAGCCCGAACCGGTCGAGCCAGTGGTGGATACGATGCAACCGCAACTGGCCGAGGAGGAAGCCCGCCGCCGGGTCGAGGCCGAGGAGGAAGCCCGCCGCCGGGTCGAGGCCGAGGAGGAAGCCCGCCGCCGG
>JAPUDV010000065.1:54691-72433 GCA_027492875.1 Candidatus Competibacteraceae bacterium
GTCGAGGCCGAGGAGAGAGCCCGCCGCCGGGCTGGGGAACATGGTCGTGGCCAAGTGAAATCAGCCATCGTGCCCCGATCCGCCGAAACGACGGCGCGCCGGACCAGCGCCGATGCCGCGCCGGTATCGGTCCAGGTCGAGCGACGCACCGGACCAGGTGAAGCCGGGGAGAATCGGAAACCGCCCGGGCCACTCCCGGAGTCGAAAGCGGTTCGGAAGCGTCCCGAGACGCCGGCCCGGAGTGCGCCCAAGCCGCGCGGCGAGAGCGGATCGGGTGTGCCGGGCCAGCGCCGGGACGCGGGGGGCGGCGCGGAACGGTTTCCGGCCGGGCGCGGTGATTCGCAGGAGGCGATGTCGAACAAGACCGATCGACGCAAGCCCAGGAAAAGCAGAGGGACGAGACCCTCCGCGTCCACGCCGCAGCCGCGGCATGGTTTTGCCAAGCCCACCGCGCCAGTGGTGCGCGAGGTGACTCTGCCCGAAAGCATCAGCGTCATCGATCTGGCCCAGAAGATATCGGTCAAAGCCACCGAGGTCATCAAGACGCTGCTGAAGATGGGGATGATGGTCACCATCAACCAGGTCATCGACCAGGAAACCGCCGCGCTGGCCGTCGAGGAGATGGGGCATACCTACAAACTGCTCAATGAAAACGCGCTGGAGGAAGAACTGACCGCCGAGACCGGCGGCGAAGCGGTGCCGCGCCCGCCGGTGGTCACCATCATGGGTCATGTGGATCACGGCAAGACCTCGCTGCTCGATTATATTCGTCGAACCCGGGTCGCGGCCGGCGAGGCGGGCGGCATCACCCAGCACATCGGCGCGTACCATGTGCGCACTCCAAAAGGCGTGGTCACCTTTCTCGACACGCCGGGTCACGCCGCGTTCACCGCCATGCGCGCGCGTGGCGCCAAGGCCACCGATGTGGTGGTGCTGGTGGTGGCGGCCGACGATGGCGTGATGCCTCAGACGATCGAAGCCATTCAACACGCTCGCGCCGCCGGGGTGCCGGTCGTGGTGGCGGTCAACAAGATGGACAAGTCCGGCGCCGATCCAGAACGGGTCAAGAGCGAGTTGTCGGTGCAGGGCGTCATCTCCGAGGAATGGGGCGGCGATACCCTGTTTACCTACGTGTCCGCCAAGAGCGGCGCGGGCGTGGACGAATTGCTCGACCGGATTCTGGTGCAGGCCGAAGTGCTGGAACTGCACGCGCCAGTGGATGGCTTGGCCAAGGGTGTGGTGATCGAATCGCGGCTGGACAAGGGCCGTGGCCCGGTGGCGACCGTGCTGGTGCAGAGCGGTACCCTGCGCAAGGGCGACGTGATCCTGAGCGGCATCGAGTACGGCCGGGTGCGCGCCATGCTCAGCGAGACCGGGCAGAGCGCGAGCGAGGCCGGCCCCTCGATTCCGGTGGAAGTGCTCGGTCTGTCCGGCACCCCCAAGGCGGGTGATGACGTCATCGCGGTCGCCGACGAGCGCAAGGCCCGCGAAATCGCCCTGTTCCGCCAAGGCAAGGCCCGCGAGGAACAGACCCGCAAGCCGGTCATGGATATCGACGGTATCTCCCGGCAGTTCGAGGCCGGGGAAATCAACATTCTTAACGTGGTGCTCAAGGCCGATGTGCAGGGTTCCGCCGAGGCCATCGTGGATGCGCTGACCCGGTTGTCCACCGCTGAAGTGCAGGTCAAGATCATCGCCAGCGGCGTCGGCGGTATCAACGAATCCGACATCAACCTGGCCAAGACCTCCAAGGCCATCATCATCGGCTTCAACGTCCGCGCCGACAGCGTCGCCAAGCGACTGGCCGAGGAAGAAGGGCTGAAGCTGCATTATTACAGCATCATCTACGAACTGATCGACGACGTAAAACGCGCGATGGTCGGCATGCTCAAGCCGGCATTCAAGGAAGAGATCGTCGGCTTGGCCGAAGTGCGCGACGTGTTTCGTTCGCCCAAGTTCGGCGTGGTGGCCGGCTGCATGGTGGTGGATGGGGTGGTGCGCCGCAACAATCCGATTCGGGTGCTGCGCAACAACGTGGTGATTTTCGAAGGCGCGCTGGATTCGCTGCGGCGCTTCAAGGACGATGTCAGCGAAGTACGCGCCGGCATGGAATGCGGCGTGGGCGTGCGCAACTATAACGACATCCGCCAGGGCGACCATATCGAAGTCTTCGAGCGGGTTCAGGTGGAGCGCACCTTGTAGCGGGCGCTGCGGAGCAAATCGAACGATGACGAGACCCTCCCCCCGCACTCGCCGGGTGGGCGAGCAGATCCGCCGGGAACTGGCGGATCTGATTCGCGCCGAACTGCGCGATCCGCGGCTGACCCTGGTGTCGATGACCAGCGTCGAAGTCAGCCGCGACTTGGCGCATGCCCGGATTTACGTCACCTTGATGGGCGAGCGGGCCGAGCGGGCCGAGCGGGTCGCCGAACTCAATCGCGCCGCGCCGCTGCTGCGTCGCGAGCTGGGCCGGCGCATGCACATTCGTACCGTGCCAAAGCTGGAATTCCGCTACGACGAAGTGGTGGAGCGCGCCGCCCGGCTGTCGGCGCTCATTGATGCCGCAGTGGCCGCCGACGCCGACCACCATCGCGACGAACCGGCGGCGGAGGGTGGCGACCTGGAGGGTGGGGCGTGACCGGGCGTCGCCCGCGCCGTCCAGTCAGCGGCGTGCTGCTGCTGGACAAGCCGGTCGGCTGGACTTCGAACGCGGCGCTGCAAGCGGTCAAGCGGCTGTACGAGGCGACCAAGGCCGGGCATACCGGTAGCCTCGATCCGCTGGCCAGCGGACTGCTGCCGATTTGTCTGGGCGAGGCTACCAAACTGTCCGGATTTTTGTTGAACGCCGACAAGAGCTACCGATTTACCTGTCGGCTGGGGGTAACCACCGCGACCGGCGACGCCGAAGGCGAGGTCGTGACCGTCCGTCCGGTGGGGTCGCTCAGCCGGGAATCGGTGGAGGAGGCGCTGCGGCGGTTCGTGGGTGCGATCCAGCAAATCCCACCGATGTATTCCGCGCTGAAGCATAACGGCCAGCCGCTGTACAAACTGGCGCGCAAAGGGATTGAGATCGAACGCGCGCCGCGCGAGGTGACCGTCCGCGAGTTGCGGCTGCTACGCCTGGAGAATGAAGAATTGGAGTGCGAACTGTGTTGCTCCAAGGGCACGTATGTCCGGACGCTGGCTACCGACCTGGGTGAAATTCTGGGTTGCGGCGCGCATGTCGCGGTGCTGCGCCGCACTGCGGTGGAACCTTACGACGCCGCGGGGATGGTGACGCTGGAGTCGTTGCGCGAGCGGGCCGAGCAGGGACTGGCGGCGCTGGACGCAGTGCTGCTGCCGCTGGATAGCACGGTGGCGCAGTGGCCGGCGGTGCGGGTGGGGGGGGATGCCGCCTTTTATTTGCGGCAGGGTCAACCGGTGCTGGTGCCGCGTGCCCCCCCCGGAGGCTGGGTGCGTTTGTACCGGGACGAACAGAACTTTTTTGGCATCGGCGAAATTCTCGACGATGGCCGGGTCGCGCCGCGCCGGTTGCTGGCCCATGGGGTTCCGTGACAAGGTTTGCTTGTTGCCTGACCTCGAATGGAGCTAACATTCTTCGTTTTATTGAATTGACTGATCGAATCCGAATTGGAGTTTGACCTCATGCCGCTCAACATCGAACAGAAAACTCAAGTCGTGCGGGATTTTCAGCGCGGCCCCGTCGATACCGGCTCCCCGGAGGTGCAGGTCGCGCTGCTGACCACCCGCATCAACGGCCTGCAGCCGCATTTCAGCGACCACAAGAAGGACCATCACTCCCGTCGCGGATTGCTTAAAATGGTCAACCAACGTCGTAAGTTGCTTGATTATCTGAAAAAAAAGGATCAGCAACGCTATCAGGACCTGATTAGCCGCCTCGGCCTGCGCCGCTGAGGTTTCCCATCGATCTTTTGTTGCACAGGACGCTTTCGTGACGCCCATCAAAAAGACTTTTCAGTACGGCCAGCACGCGGTGACGCTGGAAACCGGTGAAATCGCCCGTCAAGCCAGCGGTGCGGTGATGGTCAACATGGCCGATACCGTGGTGCTGGTCACTGTGGTCGCCGACCGGAAGACCAAGGAAGACCGGGATTTCCTGCCGCTGCGGGTGGATTACCAAGAGCGTAGCTACGCGGCAGGCCGCATTCCCGGTGGCTTTTTCCGCCGCGAGGGCCGTCCTTCCGAAAGCGAAATCCTGACCGCCCGACTGATTGACCGGCCGTTGCGCCCGCTGTTTCCGGAAGGGTTCACCAACGAAGTACAGATCGTCGCCACCGTGATGTCGCTGAACAATCAGGTCGATCCGGAAATCCCGGCGCTGCTCGGCGCCTCGGCGGCGGTGGCGCTTTCCGGCGCGCCGTTCCAGGGTCCGATCGGCGCGGCCCGGGTCGGTTACCGCGAGGGTCAATACCTGCTCAATCCGACCCGCCACGAACTGAAGGACTCGCAGTTGGACCTGGTGGTGGCCGGGACCGAGCGGGCGGTGCTGATGGTGGAATCCGAGGCCCAGGAGTTGTCGGAAGCGGTCATGCTCGGCGCGGTCATGTTCGGTCACGAACAGATGCAGGCCGCCATTCGCGCCATCAACGAACTGGTGGCGGAAGCCGGCGCGCAACCGTGGGACTGGCAGCCGCCGGCCGACGACGCGGCACTGGAGAGCGTGGTGCGCGCGACTGCCGAAACCGCGCTGGTCGAAGCCTATCAGATTCCCGAAAAGCTGACCCGCCAGCAGCGGGTGCATGAAATCCACGACCAATTGGTCGTGCAACTGACGACCCAGGAACCGGAGCGCTGGACCACGCAGGCGATCGACGGCGCCTACTCGGCGCTGGAAAGCGCGATCGTGCGCGGGCGCATCCTGTCCGGCCAGCCGCGGATCGACGGCCGCGACACTCGGACGGTGCGACCGATTTCCGTCCGGGTTGGCGTGCTGCCGCGGGCTCATGGTTCGGCGCTGTTCACGCGCGGCGAGACCCAGGCACTGGTGGTCACCACGCTCGGCACCGACCGCGACGCCCAGATTATCGACGCCATCGAGGGCGAGTACCGCCAGCCGTTCCTGTTGCACTACAACTTCCCGCCGTATTCGGTGGGCGAAATTGGCCAGATCGGCAGCCCCAAGCGCCGGGAAATCGGGCACGGCCGCTTGGCCAAGCGCGGCGTACAGGCCGTGATGCCCAAACCGGAGAGTTTTCCTTACACCGTGCGGATCGTGTCGGAAATCACCGAATCCAACGGTTCCAGCTCGATGGCCTCGGTCTGCGGCGCCAGTTTGTCGTTGATGGACGCGGGCGTGTCGATCAAGGCGCCGGTGGCGGGCATCGCCATGGGTCTGATTAAAGAGCAGGACCGCTTCGCGGTGCTGACCGACATCATCGGCGATGAAGATCATTTGGGCGATATGGACTTCAAGGTGGCCGGCACCGCCGCCGGGGTGACCGCCCTGCAGATGGATATTAAGATCGACGGTATCACCCGCGAGATCATGGAGCAGGCGCTGGCCCAGGCTCGCGAGGGGCGTTTGCACATCCTCGACAGGATGGGCGCGGTCATCAACGCCCCGAACCTGGAGCTGTCCGAGTATGCGCCGCGCTACACCACCCTGCGCATCAATCCGGAGAAGATCCGCGATGTGATCGGCAAGGGTGGTGTCACCATTCGTTCCATCACCGAGGAAACCGGCGCCACCATCGACATCACCGACGACGGCATGGTGAAAATCGCCGCTGTGGACAAGGCGGCTGGCGACGAAGCCCGCCGCCGCATCGAACAGATCACCGCTGACGTGGAAGCCGGCCAGATCTACGAGGGCAAGGTGGTCCGGATCATGGACTTCGGCGCGTTTGTGGCCATTCTGCCCGGTCGCGATGGGATGGTGCATATTTCCCAGATCTGTGAGGAGCGCGTACAGAATGTGAGCGACAAACTGGCGGTCGGCGATGTGGTCAAGGTCCGGGTGCTGGAAATCGACAAGCAGGGCCGGGTGCGTCTGAGCATGAAGGGCCTGGACTGAAATCAGCAGCCTCGCCCCTCATGGGCCATCCTCAGTGTGGATTCCTCGCTATCCGGGGTTGACGGCGAGGGATTCGAGCACATGGAGCCATGCATGAGGGTTTAAATTTAGCATTGCTGCTGGGGTCGAGAGCCCGCCCCGCCCGTGAGTGGCATCGCCATGACCTTGAACGAACTGCGCTATATCGTCGCAGTCGCCCGCGAACGGCATTTCGGCCACGCCGCCGAATCGTGTCACATCAGTCAGCCCACGCTGAGCGTGGCGGTGCGCAAGCTGGAGGACGAGCTGGGCGTAATCCTGTTCGAACGCAGCCCCAGCGAAGTGACGGTGACGCCCATCGGCCGACGCATCGTCGAGCAGGCCCAGCGGGTGCTGGAGGAAACCGCCGTCATCAAGCAACTCGCCAGCCAAGGCCAGGACGATCTGGCCGGGATGCTGCGGCTGGGGGTTATTTACACCATCGGCCCCTACCTGCTGCCGCATCTGATCCCACGGCTGCACCGTCGTGCCCCCAACATGCCCCTGCAAATCGAGGAAAGCTACACGGCGCTGCTGGGCGAGCGGCTCAAGGCCGGCGATCTGGACGTGCTGATCCTGTCGCTGCCGTTCGACGAGCCGGGGGTGGCGACGCAAGCGGTGTACGAGGAACCGTTCGTGGTGCTGATGCCGCTCGGTCACCCACTGGAGGCGGCGACCCAGGTTGATGCCGCCACCCTGGCCCGGCAGGATCTGCTGCTGCTGGGTCCCGGCCACTGTTTCCGCGATCAGGTATTGCGGTTCTGTCCGGAGTGCAACCGGTTGAGCGTGACCTCGGACAACATGCAGAGAACCCTGGAAGGCAGCTCGCTGGAAACCATCCGGCTGATGGTGGCGACCGGGGTCGGCATTACGGTGCTACCCTACACCTCGGTCAGCGGTTACGCTTACCCTAGCGATCTGCTCAGCGTCCGGCCGTTCGCGGACCCGGCGCCGACCCGTGCGGTGGCGCTGGCTTGGCGCAAGAGCTTCCCGCGTCAGCGCGTGATCGCCCTGCTGGCCGAAGCTATCCGCGCCTGCCCGCTGGGCGAGGCGGTACACTTGTTGGAATGAAGGACACAGGACAGGGGAGGGGACCATGGATCGGCGCTGGGAACCTGGCAGCGGTTTCAACTCAATTCATCGACTTCGAGACCGACCAGCGGTAGCAGCCGGTCGAGACCGGTTTGCAGCGCGCCGGGTTGGTCCGCCCGCAGGGTCAGATGCCCGACTTTGCGGCCCGGAAGCGACGCCTTGCCGTAGGCGTGATAGTGCGCGCCGGGCACGGCCAGCACCGCCGCTCGATCAGGTATCGCGCCGATGCAGTTCAGCATGACGGAATGGCCGACGGCGGCGGTCGATCCCAGCGGCAGACCGAGAATCGCCCGCAGGTGGTTTTCGAACTGGCTGGTTGCCGCGCCCTCGATGGTCCAGTGCCCGGAGTTGTGGACGCGCGGGGCCATTTCGTTGGCGATCAGCCGGCCGTCCCGAACAAAGAATTCAATCGCCAGCAGCCCGACGTAATTCAGCCGCTCCAGCAACCGGCGGGCGTGATCCCACCCTTCGCACTCCAGTTCCGGCATGGCCAGCGGTGCCCGCGACAATCGCAGGATACCGTCGCGATGGTGGTTCTCCACCAGCGGGTAGAACACGGTTGCGCCATCGCGCCCGCGCGCCGCCAGCACCGACACCTCCCGCTGAAAAGGCACAAAGCCCTCCAGCAGCAGCGGTACGCCGCCCAGCGCCCGCCAGGCGGGCTCGATGTCCTCGGGCGCGCGCAGCACCCGCTGACCCTTGCCGTCGTAGCCTAGCCGGCGGGTTTTCAGCACGGCTGGCAGTTCCACCCGCGCCGCGGCGGCGTGCAGTTCTTCCAGGCTGTCGACCGTGGCGAAGGACGGCGTCGGAATGCCCAGTTCCCAGAACAGGGTCTTTTCATACAACCGGTCCTGTGCCGCCACCAGCGCTCTGGCCGGGGGGTAGAAACTCACGGCTTGCCGTTCCAGTACGCGGGCCGCCGCCGCCGGCACGTTCTCGAAGTCGAAGGTCACCACCTCGGCCCATTCGGCCAATTGCCAGAGCCGGGCCTCATCGTCGTAATTGCCCTGAATGAGAGGCGCGACCTGTCCGGCGCAGGCATCGGCGGCCGGATCGAGCACCTGGAACCGCAAGCCCAGCGGGAAGCCGGCCAGCGCCAGCATTCGTGCCAATTGGCCGCCGCCAACGATGCCGACGTTCATGGTCGCGGGTTCCGTGGATCGGGTTCGGCCAGTACGGCGGCGGTCTGCCGCTCGCGAAACCCGCGCACGGCCTCGCGAATGGCGGGATATTTATTGCCGAGCAGTGCGGCGGCCAGCAGGGCGGCGTTGATCGCGCCGGCCTTGCCGATCGCCAAGGTTCCGACCGGGATACCGCCCGGCATTTGCACGATCGACAGCAGCGAATCCAGGCCGTTGAGCGCCTGCGATTGCACCGGTACGCCCAGCACCGGCAACATCGTTTTGGCGGCGACCATGCCCGGCAGGTGGGCGGCGCCGCCGGCCCCGGCGATGATGACCTCCAAACCCCGCGTCTCGGCCCCGGCGGCGTACTCGAACAGCAGATCGGGCGTGCGGTGGGCCGACACCACTCGCACTTCATGCGGCACGCCGAGCGCGTCCAGCGTGTTCGCCGCGTGTTCCAGGGTGCTCCAATCGGATTTGGAGCCCATGATCAAACCCACCAGTGGATTCATGCCGGTTGTGTCCTGCCAAGTTGACGGTTATCTGGCGAAAACATCCGCCGAAGCGAGCCGGAGGGCTGGATATCCCCAGGGCAAGCGCCCGCTTCGGGTGGAAGAGGGTGGGAATTATACAGTCTGGCGGTTCAATGCTTCTTAACCGTGTTCAAATGGGAAATAGAGCGCATTCCGGGACAGGCCGTCAAGTCCCAACCCGCAAACGCAACTCGCGCGGACATCGCCGGTCACAACGGACAGAATCCATCGTGGGAGCGCCGTGTCATGCTGATCAAGAAACCCGCCGATATCCATCCGTCCGAGATCACCCCGCCCGAGTGGTACGCCCGCCGCCGCGAGTTTTTGAAAAGCGCCGCCGTACTGGGCGCCGCCGCGTTGCTGCCGCCAGTGCTGCGCGGTGACCTCGCCCAGGCGGCGGACGACGATCTCAAGCCGACGCCCTACGAGAAAGTGACCTCCTACAACAATTTTTACGAATTCGGGCCGAGCAAAACCGACCCGGCCGAGAACGCCGGCAGTCTGAAAACCAGCCCCTGGTCGGTGACGGTCGAGGGTCACTGCGAAAAGCCGGGCCGGTACGCGCTGGAGGATTTTTTGGCCCCGCACTCGCCCGAGGAACGCATCTACCGGCTGCGCTGCGTGGAAGCGTGGTCGATGGTGGTGCCGTGGCTGGGGATTCCACTCGGCCAGATTCTGCGGCGATTCCAGCCGACCGCCAGCGCGAAATATGTCGAACTCACCACCCTGCTCGATCCGGCGCAAATGCCGGGACAACGGACCCGGTTGCTGGACTGGCCCTACGTGGAGGGCTTGCGGATGGATGAGGCGATGCATCCGCTGACCCTGCTGGCGACTGGGCTGTACGGTAAGGAACTGCCCAATCAGAACGGTGCGCCACTGCGGTTGGTGACACCGTGGAAGTACGGCTTTAAGAGCATTAAGTCCATCGTCAAGATCCGATTTACCGAAGAACGGCCGCGCACCACCTGGGCCGGCGCAAATCCCGGCGAATACGGGTTTTACGCCAACGTCAACCCGGAGGTGGACCACCCGCGCTGGAGCCAGAAAAAGGAGCGGCGCGCCGGCGAGTTCTTCCGCCGCGACACCCTGCCGTTCAACGGCTACGCGGAGCAGGTCGCTGGCCTGTATGCGGGAATGGATTTACGCAAGGATTTCTGAAGCCAGCGTGGCGCTGGAGAACTCGCGCTAAAGTTGAGGGGGTCCCGTCACGGGTTACGGCCGTTTTGTCTGTTCCAGCCAGATTGCCCGTCATGGAACACCCATACAATACGAAAAATTTCCCGACGAGTGTCCGCGCCCATGCCGCCAGTCCGCGCCCTGCCTGCCTTGATTCTCATGACGATCCTGACCGTGTTGCCCACCTCCATCCTGGCGGTTTCACCCGAGCCGTCCGGTGGCGCGGACGAGCGAAAAATCGTGCCGCTCGACGATTTCGAGAACCTGAACGGCTGGAGCGTTGCCACTTCGCCCGGCTCGCGACTGGAGATCGCGCAGGACGCCGGCCGTACCGGTCGCGGCATGCGGCTGGATTTCGAGTTTCAGGACGGCGCCGGCTGGGTGATCGCCCGCAAGGAATTTCGCCTGCGCCTGCCCGACAACTTCGCGTTTCGCTTCCACCTGCGCGGCGAGGCGCCGACCGGCGATATCGAGTTCAAGCTGGTCGATCCAAAACAGAACGTCTGGTGGTTCAAGCAGCGCGACCATGCCTTTCCCCGTGAATGGCGGCCAATCACCGTCAAAAAACGCCATTTCAGTCGGGCCTGGGGTCCTGGCGGCCCGCTGGAAGAGGTGGCGGTGGTCGAGTTCGCCATCCTGCCGGGGGCGCAAGGCCACGGCAAAGGCTCGGTTTGGATTGACGATTTGACCTTCGAGCCACGCGAGCCGACCCATGCCTACACGCTGCAACCGGTGGCCAGCGCCTCCACCGCGACCGCGGACCATCCACCGGCGGCGGTGTTCGACGCCGATCCGGCCACGAGCTGGCACAGCGGCGCGCTGGCCGAGGACCAGTGGCTATTGCTGGATTTTCTGATCCCGCGCGAATACGGTGGTCTGGTGATCGACTGGGATCCGAACGATTACGCCAGCGATTATCAGGTACAGGTTTCCGACGACGGGCGCGACTGGCAGACGGTTTACACCGTGCGCGACGGTAACGGCCGACGTGATTACCTGTACCTGCCCGACGCCGAATCGCGCTACCTGCGCCTGAACCTGCAACGTAGCAATCGGGGTCGCGGTTACGGCATCGGCCGCATCCAGGTGCAGTCCTATGAGTTTTCCAGCTCTCCCAACCACTTTTTCGAGGCCATCGCCCGCGACAACCCGCGCGGTTACTACCCGCGCTACTTCCAGGGCGAGCAGTGCTACTGGACCGTGGTGGGCGTCAGCGGCGACGGCAAGGAGGCGCTGTTCGACGAAGACGGTACGCTAGAGGTGGACAAAGGCGGTTTCACCCTCGAGCCGTTCCTGTTCGCCGATGGCCGACTGCTCACTTGGGCCGACGTGGAACCGGTCCAGGATCTGGCCAACGGCTACCTGCCCATCCCCAGCGTGCGCTGGGAACACGAGCATTTTTGGCTGGCGATCACCGTTTTCGCCGCCGGCCCACCGGGCGAGTCGGCCCTGTACGCCCGCTACCGGCTGGAAAACCTGAGCGCCGAAACCCGCCATGTCACCCTGTTTCTGGCGGTGCGGCCGTTTCAGGTCAACCCGCCCTGGCAATCGTTGAACATGCAGGGTGGCGTTTCCCCCATTCACGAGCTGAGCTACGCCGACCGCACGATCCGGGTGAACCGGGCCGGCCCGGCGGTCACCGTGCTGACCGAACCCGACCGCTTTCGCGCCGTCACTTTCGACCAAGGGTCAATCGTCGATTACCTGGCGACCGGCAAGCTACCCGACCGCGTCGCGGTGGACGACGCCTTCGGCTACGCCTCCGGCGTGTTGGAGTACGGCTGGGATCTGCGGCCCGGCGAGGGACGCGAGGTCTATCTAGGTATCCCCTTCCGCACGGCCGAGCTTGGCCCATCGGCGCCGACCGACGCCGATGCCTCCGCCCGCGCCAACCAGTTGCTGGAGCAAACCCGGCGGGAGTGGGAAGCGCGGCTGGACCGGGTCGAACTGGATCTGCCGCCCGTTGCCCGACGGCTGGCCGATAGCATCAAGAGCAATCTGGCCTATATCCTGATCAACCGCGACGGTCCCGCCCTCCAGCCGGGCTCGCGAGCCTACGCCCGCTCCTGGATCCGCGACGGCGCGATCACCTCGGCGGCGTTGCTGGGGATGGGCTACACCGAGGAGGTGCGGGAATTTCTGCAATGGTACGCGCCCTATCAAGCCGCCGACGGCCGGATTCCCTGTTGCGTGGACCATCGCGGCGCCGACCCGGTCCCCGAAAACGACAGTCACGGCGAGTTCATTTTCGCGGTGATGGAGTACTATCGCTACACCCGCGATGTCGGCTTCCTGCGCGAGATGTGGCCGTATGTGATCCGGGCGGTCGGCTATATCGATTCGCTGCGCCAGCAGCGCCTGACCGAAAAGTATCGGATCGATCCGGCCTACGTGGCCTATCGGGGATTGGTGCCGGAATCGATCAGTCACGAGGGCTACGCCAGCCAGCCGCGCCATTCCTACTGGGATAATTTCTTCGTTCTGCGCGGCCTCAAGGATGCGGCCGCCATGGCGGCGGTGCTGGGCGAGGACGCCGAGGCGGAACGGTTCGCGGCACTGCATCGGGCGTTCCGCCAGGATCTCCATGCCTCCATCCTCGAAGCCATGAAGTTGCATCGGATCGACTACATTCCCGGCGCGGTCGAGTTGGGCGACTTCGATCCCCCCGCCACCACCATCGCCGTCGATCCGGGCGGCGAGTTGGGCTGGCTGCCACAACCGGCGCTAGACCGCACCTTCGAGCGCTACGACGAATTTTTCCGCCAGCGCCTCGAAAATCCCACCTGGGAGGCGTACACGCCCTACGAGCTGCGGGTGGTCGGCACCCTGATTCGACTGGGCCAGCGCGACCGGGCGCTGCGGCAACTGGCGTTCTTTCTCGAAGGCCAGCGGCCGGCGGCCTGGAACCACTGGGCGGAAGTGGTGTGGCGCGAGCCCCGCAATCCGCGCTTCATCGGCGACATGCCGCACACCTGGATCGGCTCCGATTTCATCCGCGCGGCGCGCGCCCTGTTCGCCTACGAACGCGAGGCGGATCAGGCGCTGGTGATCGGGGCCGGCATTCCGCCCGCTTGGGCGACCAGCCCGGAGGGGGTGACGGTCAAGCGCCTGCCCACCTGGCACGGCACCCTGAACTACCGGATGGCGATGAGCGGTCCCGACACGCTGCGCGTGCGCCTGACCGGCGACGTGGTCGTGCCGCCGGGGGGGATCGTGCTGCACTCGCCGCTCGACCGGCCACTGCAGGCGGTGACGATCAACGGTCAGCCGGTCCCGGCCCTGACCGCCGAAACCGTGCGGATCGATCGATTTCCAGCCGAGGTGGAATTGCATTATCCCGGCATCCCCACTCGATAAAGCTACACTTTCCCCCATCGCTTCAGGGTTGCCGGGAGAATTGTTCATGCGCGCCGCCTTATCCAAATCCGCCCAGCTTTTCGGCGGGCAGGTGTTGACGAACGGCCGCTACACCACGTTGCTCACCGCCAGCGGCACCGGCTGCGCCCTGCTGGGCGAGCGGGCGTTGACCCGCTGGAACGCCGATCCCACGGAGGACGGCGATGGCTTTTTCCTCTATCTGCGCGATCTCGACAGCGGCGTATTCTGGTCGCTGGGCCAGCAACCGGCGGCGGGGTCGGCGGAGCGCCGGTCCGGCCGTTTCGGTTCTGGTCTGACCGAACTGCTGTGCCGTCACGGGGAAATCGACGCCTGCCTGGAGATCTGCGTGCCGGCCGACACCGATGGGGAGCTGCGGCGGGTGACCCTGCGCAACCTCGGCAACCGGTCCCGGCGGATCGAGCTGACCAGCTACGCCGAGGTGGTGTTGAACGACTGGGCCGCCGACGCCACGCATCCGGCTTTTTCCAAATTGTTCGTCCAGACCGAGTGGGTGGCGGAACAGCGGGCGTTGCTGGCCCGGCGCCGGCCGCGCGAGCCGCGCGAGCCGGACTGCTGGCTGGTCCACGCGCTGGTCGGCGAAACGGGTCATGCCAAATCACCACACTACGAAACCGATCGTGCCCGCTTTATCGGCCGGGGCTACACGCTGGCCGTGCCGCGGGCTTTGGTGGAATCCGAACCCTTGTCCGGCACGGCGGGCAAGGTGCTGGACCCGATCGTCAGCCTGCGCCGGACGGTGGAACTGGCGTCCGGCGAACAGGCGTGTTTGACTTTCCTGCTCGGCGCGGCGGCAAGCCGGGAACAGGCGTTGACGCTGGCGGCTCGCCATGCTTCGGAGGCAGTGGTCGAGCAGGCGTTTCGGGCGGCGACGAGCGCTCCGGACGAACCGGCGTCAACCCGCCGGATCACGGCGGAAACCATCGCCCCGCCGCCGGTATTCCCCGTCGTGGCCGAAATCGAACCCCCGTTCGACGAGGAACCGCTCCAGTTCTGGAACGGCCACGGCGGCTTCAGCGCCGATGGTACGGAATACGTGATCCGGTTGCAGCCGAATCCCGACGGGCGTCCGCGCCTGCCGCCGCAGCCCTGGAGCAACGTGATCGCCAACCCGCAGTTTGGGTTTATCGCCAGCGAGACCGGCGCCGGCTGCACCTGGAGTCAGAACAGCCGCGAGAACCGCTTGACCCCCTGGTACAACGATCCGGTGCTGGACCCGCACGGCGAGGCCTGGTATCTGCGCGACGAGGACAGCGGCGTGTTCTGGTCGCTAGCGCCCGGCCCGATCCCGCAGCCGGTGTTCTACGAAATCCGCCACGGCTTCGGCTACAGCCGTTATCGCCATCACAGCCAGGGACTGGAGCAGGAGTTGTGGCTGTTCGCGCCGCGCGAGGATCCGGTCAAAGTCGCCTGGGTCCGGTTGCGCAATACCAGCGGCCAGCCGCGCCGGCTATCCCTGTTCGCCTACGCCCGGCTGGTGCTGGGCGTGCTGCCGGGCGAGAACGCGGCGCGGACCCGGATCGAGCGGGATGGGGTCGCCGGCATCTTGCTGGCCGAAAACCACAATCGGGAATTCTCCGGCCGGATCGCCTTCGCCGCCGTCGCGCCGCTCGATAGCGTCCCCTGCTATTTCACCGGTGATCGGGCCGAATTTATCGGCCGTCACGGCAACCCCGCCTGCCCGGCGGCGCTGGCGCGCAGCCGGATACTGAGCGGGCGGTTGGGTTCGGATCTCGATCCCTGCTTCGCGCTGCAAACCACGATTCGGCTGGAGCCGGGCGCGACCCTGGAACAGGCGTTTCTGCTGGGCGAGGCGGGCGGTCGGGACGAGGTGCGCCGGCTGGCGACCCGCTATCGCGGAGATGGCGCGATCGCGACGGCCCTGGCCGAGGTTCGGGAGTTCTGGCGGGACTGGTTGTCCGCGGTGCAGGTTAAAACGCCGGCACCGGCGCTCGATCTGCTGGTCAACGGCTGGGCGGCCTACCAGACGCTCAGTTGCCGTCTTTGGGGCCGGTCGGCCTTCTATCAATCGGGCGGCGCCTTCGGGTTTCGCGACCAGTTGCAGGATGCCGCCGCGTTGATCCACCACGATCCCGAACTGACCCGCCGACAGTTGCTGCTGCACGCCGCCCACCAATTCGTCGAAGGCGATGTGCTGCACTGGTGGCATCCGCCGCTAGGACAGGGTGTCCGCACCCGCTTCAGCGACGATCTGTTATGGCTGCCTTGCCTGGCGGCTTTTTACGCCCGCGCCACCGGCGACTGGAGCCTGTTCGGCGAACCGGCGCCCTTTGTCAAGGCGCGGCTGCTCGAACCAGGCGAAGACGAGGCGTTCCTGGAACCGGACGAGGCGGACGAAATGGCCAGTCTGTACGAACACTGCTGCAGGGCGCTGGACCGCTCGCTGACCCAGGGCGCGCACGGCCTGCCGCTGATGGGCGGCGGCGACTGGAACGACGGCATGAACCGGGTCGGTCGGGACGGGCGCGGCGAAAGCGTCTGGTTGGGTTTTTTCCTGTACCACATCCTCGGCGAGTTCGTGGGCGTGTGCGGCCAGCACGGCGATCACAACCGGGCGCGACGCTACGCCGCGTTTCGCCGCCATCTGGCCGAGGCGCTCAATCGGGATGGTTGGGACGGTGAGTGGTATCGGCGTGCCTGGTACGACGACGGCGCGGTGCTGGGCTCGGCGACCAGCGATGAATGCCAAATCGATGCGCTGGCGCAGGCTTGGGCGGTGATTTCCCAAGCCGCGCCGCCCGCCCGCGCCGAAGCGGCGCTGGATGCGGTCGAGCGCCACCTGATCTCGGAAGAAGAGGGCCTGATCCGTTTGCTGGCGCCGCCGTTCGAACACACCCCCCACGATCCCGGTTATATCAAGGGCTACGTCGCCGGGGTGCGGGAGAACGGTGGACAGTACACCCACGCGGCGTTGTGGGTGGTGCGGGCGCTGGCGGAATTGGGCCGGCGCGACCGGGCCGTCAAGCTGTTGGAAATGCTGAGTCCGATCAGTCGCGCCTCGACCCCCGAAGCGGTGGCGCGCTACCGGCTGGAGCCGTTCGTGGTGGCCGCCGACGTGTACGGCGCCCCCCCGCATGTCGGCCGTGGCGGTTGGAGCGGGTACACCGGCTCGGCTGGCTGGCTGCTGCGGGTGATGCTGGAATCCATTCTCGGCCTGGATCTGGTCGAGGGGCATACCCTGCGCCTGCGGCCCCGCATCCCGGATGCCTGGCC
This sequence comes from Candidatus Competibacteraceae bacterium, assembly GCA_027492875.1. GTDB lineage: Bacteria > Pseudomonadota > Gammaproteobacteria > Competibacterales > Competibacteraceae > Competibacter. Next base: position 71,302 of record JAPUDV010000065.1, read on the forward strand.
GGGCTTCAGCCTGCGCTACCGCTTGCCGGATGGCGAGGCGGTGTATGACATCGAAGTGCGCAATCCCAACGGCCGGGCGGAGCGGGTCGCGGCGGTGGACATCGACGATGCGCCCGGCATGATCGACGACGACGGCGCGGCTTGCGTGCCGCTGTTTCGGGACGGCAACATCCATCAGGTCGTAGTGAAGCTGGATAGCAACCTCACGTTCGAAACCCCAGGAGAACCTTCATGAGCGCCAAACGAATCTTGATGTTGGTCGGCGATTACGTCGAGGATTACGAAGTCATGGTGCCGTTTCAGGCCCTGCAAATGGTCGGCCACACGGTCGAGGCGGTTTGCCCGGATAAAAAGGCCGGCGACCAGGTCTGCACCGCGATCCACGATTTCGACGGCGCGCAGACCTACAGCGAGAAGCCGGGCCACAACTTCACTCTCAACGCCACTTTCGCCGAGGTCAGGGCCGAGGATTACGACGCGCTGGTGATCCCCGGCGGGCGGGCGCCGGAATACATCCGGCTGAATCCCACGGTGATCGAGATGGTCCGCCACTTCGCCGACGCCAATAAGCCGATGGCGGCGATCTGCCACGGCGCGCAGGTGCTGACGGCGGCCGGCGTGCTGGAAGGCCGCTCCTGCGCGGCCTATCCGGCCTGCGGTCCCGATGTGGAACGAGCCGGTGGTCGTTATGCCGATATCGGCCTGGATGCGGCGCACACGGAGGGCAACCTGGTCACCGCGCCGGCCTGGCCCGCCCATCCCGCCTGGCTGAGCGCGTTCCTGAAGTTGCTGGGCACTCGGATCGAGCTGTAATCGTCACGCAGAGGGATCGGTGCTCGCTCGGAGCGCCGATCCCGCCACTTCCCCACGGCGATGGCGCCCTGCTCTCAGGGTGCCGGCCGCTTTGCCATCCACTCTTCCCATTTGCGGTCCCCGACGATGGCGATTCGTTCGAGATCGGAATAACGCTTGATACCGAACTGGAAATCGCCTCACATGGCATGAAGGTCCCAGCCGTGGAAATCCTCGAACTGGGCCAGCAGCCGGATCTTAGAGGCTTTACAAAATAATATATTGATTTTTATTGTCTCCAATGGGGAAGGGCAAAACCCCCGCCTTTAGGCGGAAGCTC
>JAPUDV010000066.1 GCA_027492875.1 Candidatus Competibacteraceae bacterium
CCAGACGGTGCGGACCGGGAAGCGGGGTCGTCCCCGCAAGACGTTGCCGAAAGGCCGCCGCGTGCGTCTCCACGCCAATCGTCTGGAAGGCCACGATGCGGCGCCACGGCGGCGCGATAGCGCCTTTCGGCGCGGAACCGACATACGCCAAGAACACCGACGCCCCGCAGGAACCTTGGACGTGCATCTGTCGCAACACCACCTCGTCCGCCCACACCGGACCACCGGCGAGGCACCGGCCGTGCGATGGGGTATCATGGCGGCCCCTTTGCGCCTTGAAGCGATCCTGAGGGTGCAAAAGGCCGCATGATGCCCAAGCGACAGCAGGTCAGCCCCTCTCTTCCCCGCCTTATTCGGAGAGGCGGCTTACAACAGTGGTTTGTGCCCAGTGCCCGTAATCCAGTGACTCGCAAATTGTTAGCCCATACCATGGGAGTTTGGCTCAACCTCCGCCAAGGTCGCGATCCGCTCGGTTTGGACGGCTTGCTGGCCGCTTAATCAGAAAGTCGCACATCGCGTCGAAGATCTAATATCCGGTTTCCACAAGAACTGGCGAAGAACCTTATCGATTGGCTAAAGAGACTATTCAATCCATGAACATCCTGATCGTCGGCGGCGGCGGCCGCGAACACGCCCTAGCCTGGAAAGTGGCGCAATCCAGCCGAGTCAACCACGTCTACGTGGCGCCGGGCAACGCCGGCACTGCCCGCGAACCCAAGGTCACCAACATCGCCATCACCGCCGACGACCCACCGGATTTGCTCCAGTTCGCCCTGGATCATCGCATCGATCTGACGATCATCGGCCCGGAAGCACCGCTGGTGCTGGGGATCGTCGACCGGTTCACCGCCGCCGGCCTGCATTGTTTCGGGCCGATCCAAACAGCGGCGCAGCTGGAAGGCTCTAAAGCCTTCGCCAAGGATTTCCTGGCCCGCCATCACATTCCCACCGCTCGCTACCAAAACTTTAGCGACCCGGACGCGGCGGAAGCCTTTATCCGTGAAATGGGCGCACCCGTCGTGGTCAAGGCCGATGGGCTGGCGGCCGGCAAGGGCGTGATCCTGGCCCAAAGCGAGCAGGAAGCCATCGCCGCCCTGCGCGGCATGTTGAGCGGGGCCGATTTCGGTGAGGCGGGCCGGCGGATCGTAATCGAGGAGTTTTTGCGCGGCGAGGAAGCCAGCTTCATCGTCATGACCGACGGCGAGACCATTCTGCCTCTGGCCTCGTCGCAGGATCACAAGGCCCGCGACAACGGCGACCGGGGTCCGAACACCGGCGGCATGGGCGCCTATTCTCCGGCCCCGGTGGTCACCCCGAAACTGCACGACCGCATCATGGCCGAAATCATCGAGCCGACCGTGCGCGGCATGGCGGCGGAGGGGTGCCGCTATGTCGGGTTCCTCTACGCCGGGGTGATGATCACCGCCGACGGCCCCAAGGTGCTGGAATACAACTGCCGACTGGGCGATCCGGAAACCCAGCCCCTGATCATGCGCCTGCGCTCCGATCTGGTGGAACTGTGCAAGGCGGCGCTGGATCGTCGTCTGCACGAGATGACGGTGGATTGGGATCCGCGCGCCGCGCTGGGCGTGGTGATGACCGCCGCCGGTTATCCGGGCGCCTATCGCAAGGGCGATGTAATCGAGGGCTTGCCGCGCCGCGACGAGGAATTGGGCGACGATGGCAAGCTGTTCCATGCCGGTACGCTGGAAACCAAGGACGGCCACGTCATCACCCACGGCGGACGAGTGTTGTGCGCCACCGCTTTGGGCGGCACGGTCGCCGAGGCGCAGAATCTGGCCTACAACCTGATCAAACGGGTGCGCTGGGAAGGCGCTTATTATCGTACCGACATCGGTTATCGAGCCATCGCCCGGGAACGGGGGGAATGAGGTTTTAACGAATATTCCTATTGGTACAAAGGTGCGCGCCAAACCTGTCCACACTCCGCGCAGCGCAGAATGAGCCAGATCATGGGGAATCGTATGTGCCAACCCGAGCTTTTGAAAGTTCTGGCTATGCTATGCGTGCTGGCCATCTTGCCAGGCTGCAATGACGACGATGATCCAGCTCCGCTGGATTACGCCGCAACCATCGCCGACGGTCGCGCCGCCGTGCAACAGGCACTCGTCGATACCGATACGCCCTCCGCGTCGGTGGCGCTGATCGACGGCGAACGCATCGTCTGGAGCGAAACCTTCGGTTATATCGACAAAGCGACGCAAACCGCTCCCAGCCCGACCACGATGTACGGCATCGGTTCGGTCAGCAAGGTGTTCGCCGCGATGGCGACCATGAAACTGGTCGATCAGGGCAAGATCGATCTCGACGCCCCGCTCGTGCGGTATCTGCCCGATTTCCGCATGGCCGCGCCGGAATACCCGCAGATCACCGTGCGCATGCTGCTCAATCACTCGGCGGGTTTTGGGGGAACCGACTATCGCAACGGATTCACCAACGCGCCGGTGCCGGGCTATGCCGCGCAGGTGCAACAGGCCTTGGCGACCCAACGGCTCAAGCACCTGCCGGGCGAGATGGCGGTGTATTGCAATGACTGCTTTACGATGATCGAGCCGCTGGTGGCGGCGGTATCGGGTCGATCCTATACCCAGTTCGTGGTGGACGAAATCCTCGCGCCGCTGGATATGACCCACAGTCGTTTTGCGCGGGCGCCCTTCCCGGCGGGCTCGTTCGCGCCGGGCTATACAGGAGGTCGCGCCGATCCCCAGGAATACACCAATGCGTATGCCACGGGCGGTCTCTATTCGACGCCCAACGACATGGCCCATTTAGCGATGATGTTCATGAACGGCGGTCGGTATGGCAGCGTCCGCGTTTTGTCGGCATCGTCGGTGGCCGAGATGGGCCACGACCAGACACAGCAGCTACTCTTCAACCCCATCCCCACATTTCACTGGGGTCTGGGCTGGGATGGGGTGGCGCAGGCCGGCCTCGCCGCCGTGGACGTGACGACTTGGCATAAGAACGGCGGCACCCTGACCTACGGCTCCGATTTCTTCGTGGCGCCGAATGAGCGGCTGGCGGTGATGGTGACGGGTGCTTCCGTCAAGTTTGGCTCGGCTCAGTTGGCCGAACGGATCATGCTGCATGCCCTGGCCGAACGTGGCCGTATTCCCGCCGTGCCCGCCCCGCTGCCCGACAGACCGCAGTCCGAACAGCCGGCGACCGAGGCCGATCTGGCTGCCATCGTCGGCGATTACGCGCAATTCGAGGCCTTGCTGCGGATCGAAGCCTTACCCGACCGTAGCCTGAAGATTTCCATCTACAGTAATGGTGTCTGGACCGAAATCGCCAACGAGCTGAAACGGCGTATCGACGGTAGCTTCTCCAGCGATACCGCGCCGAATGTGGCGTATCGAACATTCAGCGGAGAGGGGCGGCGCTATTTGGTCGCGCGCCGGCCCGTCGGCTTGGGCCATTACCTGGCGGAAATTCCCTTCGGTCAACGGGTCGAGCCGGCGGCTCCGCTGTCGGCGGCCTGGCAAGGGCGGGTTGGTCAGCGCTGGTTGGCGGTCAACGAAGACGCGCAGTCCATCCCGCTGGTCCAAGGGACGGCGCCACCGCGGTTTGCCCTGGACGCGGTCGACGGGCTGCCCGGCTACCTGTTTGCCTCATCGATCCACACGGGCTCGCAAATCGTCGATCCGGCGGGCAGCGATACCCTGGCGCGGATGTTCCTGAAAATCCCCGTGAACTTCGGGCGCGATCTGAACGATGTGGTCATCGAGCCTCGCGACGGCGAAGACTGGGTGCGTTACGGCAGCACGCTGTTCCGTCCACAGGCCAGCGTGACCGTGCTTCCGGTCGGCGACAGCGCGGTCACGATCGGCGGCGAAGGTTTCGCCGAGTGGCGCAAGCTGCCGGCGGGGGGCGCGGTGGCGATCGTCGGCGCCAGCGCCTGGAAGCTGTACGACGCGGATCTCAAGTTGCTGGCGTCCGGCTCGGGCAGCGGCGCCGCCGGCACCGCTCCAGCGGGTGCTTATCTCGTGGTGTACGGCGCGCCCAATGCGGTGATCGCATCGATGCTGGCGGTCGCGCCCTGACTGATCCGGCGATTGGATAAGGTGGGAACCATGCAGCACGACCGCTTTATCATCAGAACCATGACTCGTGCGGAAGTCGATATCGCCATCGATTGGGCGGCGGCGGAAGGGTGGAATCCGGGCGTGCGCGACGCGGACTGCTTCCGTGCCGCCGATCCCGACGGTTTCCTGATGGGCTTGTTGAACGAGGAGCCGGTCGCGGCGCTTTCCGCCGTGCGTTATGGCGAAACCTTCGGTTTCCTCGGTTTTTATCTGGTCAGGCCCGAACAGCGCGGCAAAGGCTATGGCATTCAGATCTGGGATGCCGGACTCGCTCGCCTCCAGGGTCGCACGATTGGCCTGGACGGCGTGCTTGCGCAACAGGACAACTACCGACGATCCGGATTCCGGCTAGCCTACCGCAACATCCGCTATCAAGGGAGCGGCGGCGGACCGCTTCCGAACGGGTCGGGAATCGTACCGTTGTCGGCGCTCGCGCTCGATGAAATCTTCGCCTACGACCAACCGTTTTTTCCCGATGACCGGCAACAATTTATCCAGTGCTGGATCCAGCAGTCGCGGGGCACGGCCCTGGGTATCCAGCACGATGGCAAGCTGGTGGCTTACGGGGTGCTGCGCGGTTGCCGCTCGGGATACAAAATCGGACCCTTGTTCGCGGACCGCCCCGAGTGGGCGGAAACATTGTTCCTGGCCATGAAGGCTCAGGTCGCCGAAGGCGCTCCGCTGTACCTGGACGTACCCGAGACGAATCCGGCCGCCGTCGCACTGGCCGAGCGGCACGACATGGCCGTGGTGTTCGAAACGGCCCGCATGTATCGGGGGGCTCTCCCCGATTTACCGATGAATCGGCTGTTTGGCGTGACAACCTTCGAACTGGGCTAACGGGAATCGGGTGGTGTTCCAAAGCAGGGTTCTTCGGCGGTTCTCGCGGATCCGGCCTCTCAAAATGGATCTCGGACTGTTGAACTGGCTGGTGGCCAGGTTGATACCTTTCCAGATCGATTAGTTAGTTGCGCTTCATCAATTAAAAGCCTCATCCATGAGTCACCAAGCGGCAGTTTCCACAAGAATCGGCGAAGAACCCCTTATATCTCGGAGAGATCGTGATGGAGAACCGGACCGGCATACTCAGGGCGCAGTCATGCGTGACCGACCCGCGCGAAGCCGTGCGCGAATTTCATGCGGCCGTGACGCAGCCAAACATGGCGCTGGTGCTGTTCTTCTGCTCCAGCCGCTACGACCTGGAGGTGCTCGCTGAAGAAATGAAGCGTTTGTTTGCCGGAGTTCAAGTTGTGGGTTGCACCACGGCCGGGGAAATCGGCCCCGCCGGTTACCGGGAACACACCCTGACCGGAGCGAGCTTTCCCGCCAGCGACTTTAGCGTCGCCAGCGACCGCATTGATCGTTTGCGGCAATTCGAAATAGCTACAGGGCAGGTCTTCGCCCAGGATTTGTTGCACAAGCTGGAGCGCCATGCGCCACAAGCGGATGCGGATAACAGCTTTGCCTGGCTGCTGATCGATGGCTTGTCGGTGCGCGAAGAATCGGTAACGCGCGTATTGCAGAGCACGCTGGGCCGGGTTCCGTTGGTCGGAGGCTCGGCGGGTGACGACCTGAATTTTATCAGTACCCACGTTTATTTCGAAGGTCGCTTTTACTCCGATAGCGCCCTTCTGATTCTGGTGACCACCCGATGGCCGTTCAAGTTGTTCAAGACCCAGCATTTTACCGCCACGGAGGAAAGACTGGTCGTCACCGAAGCCGATCCAGCCCGTCGTATCGTGAATGAAATCAACGGATTGCCAGCCGCCCAAGAGTACGCGCGCATACTGGGTATTGATGCGCGCAGTCTCAACGCCCAGCGCTTCGCCGCCTGGCCGGTCGTGGTGATGATCGATGGTACGAACTACGTGCGTTCCATCCAGAAAGCCAATCCTGATGGAAGTCTAACTTTTTTCTGCGCCATCGAGGACGGGCTGGTGCTGCGGGTGGCGAAGGGCGTGGACCTGTTGGCGAACCTGGAGCAAACTTTTACCCTGATCCGCTCGGAAATTGGCCCACCGCAACTCGTGCTCGGCTGCGACTGCATTCTCCGTAAACTGGAGATTGCCCAAAACTCCCTTCAAGACCAGGTTGGCGAGATACTGCTGCGTAACAACACCATCGGCTTCAATACGTATGGAGAGCAATTCCGCGGCGTGCACGTCAATCAGACATTTACCGGCATTGCGATTGGCGCGGCGTCAACGGCGTCAACGGAGGCGGAGGGTGTCTAACCCGGAACCTCTGGGTTCCAACCCGGATGAACGAGCATTGAAGAGCGAGATCGTCCGCCTGAACAAAATCATCCGGGCACTGATGGATCGCGCCGAGCGCAGCACCAATCTCCAGGGTTCCGACTTCAGCCTGTTTCAGACCGCGATCCTGCTGGAGGAGCAGGTGCGTCGCCGTACTACGGAACTGGAAGCGGCCCTGCATGAGAACGAGAAAATCACTCGTGCCCTGCGCGAGTCCGAGGCGAAATTCCGTGGGCTGGTGAGCCAATCCCTAGTCGGTATCGTCATCATCGAAAATGGCAAGTTCAGCTACTCCAATGGCAAGTTCGACGAAATTTTCGGCTACGACGCCGATGAGGTCCGGGGGCTGGGGCCAGTCGATGTCGCAGCCGGGAGTGATCGCCCGCTCGTCGCGGAAAACATCCGCAAGCGACTCAGTGGCGAGATGGAGCGGGTTGATTACGTTTTTCGCGGGTTACGCAAGAATGGGGCCTTGATCGACATCGAGGTGCACGGCAGCACCATGGAAATCGGTGGCCAGCGGGCGCTGATCAGCTTGGTCATGGATGTGACAGAGCGCACCCGTGCGGAGCGCGCGGTGTGCGCCTTGCAGGAAGAGCTACGCGAACAGTCGACGCATGATCCTCTGACCGGCCTCTACAACCGCCGCTATCTTGAGGAAACGCTCGGGCGTGAGCTGATTCTGGCGGAGCGCGTGGGGCATCCGGTCAGCGTGATCCTGGGCGATCTCGACTACTTCAAGACGGTTAATGACCGCTATGGCCATCTGGCCGGCGACGAAGTATTAAGGGTCTTCGGCAATCTAATGAAGCGGTTCGTGCGCGGCAGCGATATCTACTGCCGCTACGGTGGCGAAGAGTTTCTGCTGGTCCTGCCGCAAATGCCGGAGGACACCGCGGTCGAACGGGCCGAGCAGTTGCGTGGCGCGATGGCCGCCGTGCCGATAGCCCACGGCGCGTCGTCGATCATGGTAACCGTCTCGTTCGGGGTCGCGACTTTTCCGCGCGATGGCCGAACCGGCGACGAACTGATCGCTGCCGCCGACAGTGCACTGTATGCGGCCAAGGCAGCCGGTCGCAACTGCGTCAATACCTGTGCCGGGCCGGTCAAGTCGTAGCGTCGGCGTGGAAGCAATCCCCGGTATCGAAGTGGATTTCAATCGATTTCCCTGGATGTTACCGGACGCTACGGACAAAAAACCAGAATTGGCAATGGCTTATGGGCTTCGTTGGACATGGGTGGACGTTGAAGGCGTGCCCCGAACAGGAATTGAACCTGTGACCTCACCCTTAGGAGGGGTGCGCTCTATCCATCTGAGCTATCGGGGCCAAGTCGGAAGGAGGTTCAGAACAAGCGACCCGTGGCCGGGTTTATCGGTGTGATGATTCAAGAATAGCCGATGGGGGTTCGTCCGGACAAGAGGATAGGTTTCGAGGGTCGTGAATAGCGATTACTCCAGCCGCAGCCGTTGTTTCTTATGTTGCAGCAGAAGGCGGCGGGTCCCCTCGTCCGGGAAAGCCAGGCGCTCGACGGCCAATCCGGTCGCCGGCAACGGTCCGGATTCGCTCATACCAAACTCGTCGGAAGCGGCCAGTTCAGTCGATATTCTCGCCGGCCACCGTCGAGCCAGGTCGTTTCCACCATTCGCGCTTGTCCCCTGTCGCTCGCCAGCAGCACAGTCGAGGAGCGGGTGCCGTAGCCCGGTGCATCGATGAAGATCGACGACAGCCAGCGTTCCCATTCCAGCGGGATGCCGGTGCCCGGCAGTTCGGGGTCGTGCGCCGGGGTCCGGTCCACGAGCAGGCCAAGCAGATCATCCGGCGCCGGATCGGAATAACCGTCCAGCGCGTCGCGTAGCAGCGACACTCCCCGTTTCAGCTTGGGCCAAGGGGTGTCCAGCAGATGATTGCTGAGGCCATACCATCCCGGCGGCAGGCGTTGGGGCGCACCGGCAGCACGATTGGAGTAGTAATACAAACCCGCCGCATCGCCCAGCAGCAGGTTAAAACCGTTGTAGCGGCTGGCTTGCGGCCGCAAGCGTTCGAGATACGTGGCCGCCGGCATCGCATCTTGCAGATAAGCGCTGACCAGATGGCCTCGCGACGGCGCGTTCGTCAACACCCGGCCGGGCTCGCGGTAGTTGGTGATGGCGGCAAACCGACCGGTCCGGGTGACGCCCATCCAGGTACCGCCTTCCTTGAGATCGCGCCCGGCCAACACCTGGGGCGTATCTTCCCAGAAGGCCAGGGGCGCGGTGGGACGGTCATGAAATTCGTCGCGGTTGGCCGCGACCAGTAGTTCATGGCCGGGATGACAGCGGTAAGCAAAAAGAATCAGGCACATGGTGGTTCCAGGCGAACGCGCTGGCCCGGCGTTCAATCTTCCACATCATAGATCTTGAGAATACCGATCACCATCGCCATCCGGATCAACTGCGATAGCGTATCGGCGCGCATCTTTTGCATCACCTTGGCCCGATGCACTTCCACGGTTTTTCCGCTCAGGTTCAACCGTTCGGCGATCCGCCGGTTGGACAAACCTTCCGCAACCCGCCGTAGCACGTCTTGTTCGCGCGGGGTCAGCGTGTCGAACCGGCGCATCAGATCCTGCCACCGCGCCCTAGCGCGCCGCCGCACCACATCCTCGGCCAGCGCGTTGTGGACGCAATCCAGCAACAATTGGTCGTTGAACGGTTTTTCGATGAAATCCAGCGCACCCTGTTTCATGGCGGCGACCGCCGTCGCCACATTACCGTGACCGGTAATGATGATGACCGGCACATCGATGCCCCGCTTGCACAACTGTTGTTGGGGGCTTGAATCACCGTGTCCGGAAACCCGGATATCCAGCAGTAAACACGCGGGCCGGTCAGGTTGGTAGACCGTCAAAAAGGTGTCGATATCGGTGAAAGCGCGGGCCTGCAAGCCCACCGATTCCAGCAGGTATTGCAGTGCGTCCCGTAAGGCGGGGTCGTCGTCCACGATATAGATGATCGGGGTTGTCGGCGCGTTCATGAGCAAGCGATTGGGGCCATGCCAGCCTATCGCCGCCGGATCCGGCAATCGGTTAGCCGGTTCGAACGGCGGCGGCCATTGGGATGAGGTTCCAACTCACATACAAACCCGTGCTTTCCATCATTCCGACAAAATTAGAATCCAGTAACTATTTGAAAGCGATAATACAAGTTTTTGCCAGCCATGATGGATAAAAATTGCTTGACTGGAATTTCGAGTATAAAAAGCTGGTGCACGTTCGTCGAGGCAGCGCGTTACAATTATTGACATCCGCGATAACCCCGACTTGAGGAGACTCCGACCATGAGCGCGTCCCACCATTCCGAAGATATTTTCGTGTTGCGTCAGGACAAAGCCGGCGTCGCCACGCTGACGCTCAACCGCCCCAAACAGTACAACGCGCTGTCGCAAGCCATGCTGGGCGCGTTGCAAGCGGCGCTGGACGCCGTCGCGGCCGATGAAACCGTTCGGGTCGTGGTCATCGCCGGAAGCGGCGCGGCGTTCTGCGCCGGCCACGACCTCAAGGAAATGCGCGCCAACACCGACCGGGCGTTTCATCGGGCGCTATTCGCCCAATGCGGGCAAGTGATGTTGAGCATCAACCGCTTGCCGCAGCCGGTGGTCGCGCGGGTGCACGGCATCGCCACCGCCGCCGGCTGCCAGTTGGTCGCGGCCTGCGATCTGGCGGTTGCCTCCGATAATGCCCGGTTTGCGGTCTCCGGCATCAACGTCGGCCTGTTCTGCTCCACCCCCGGCGTGGCGCTGAGTCGCAACCTCGGCCGCAAGCAGGCGCTGGAACTGTTGTTGACCGGCGAATTCATCGATGCCCCGACCGCCCAGCGTCAGGGTCTGATCAACCGGGTAGTGCCGCTGGATCAATTGGACGCGGAGATCTGGCGGTTGGCCGACGCCATTTGCGGTAAGTCCCCGCTGGCGATTCGCATGGGTAAGGAATTGTTTTATCGGCAGTTGGGACTGCCCTTGGAAGAAGCCTACGCTTGCGCCAGCGAGGCCATGGCCTGCAACATGGACAGCGAAGACGCCCGCGAAGGCATCGACGCCTTTATCGCCAAGCGCAAACCGACCTGGAAAGGCTGTTAAGCCCCGTTAATACGCAATGATCGCCGGTTTTACCGTGTCTCCCGCGCATTTTGCGGATAGAACCACAACAATAACCAAACCCCCTTGGAGGAAGCCGCCGTGAGCCCCAGCACCCACAATATTTATGAAATGAGCCTGGATCAGAACCCGGCCAACTACGTGCCGTTGACTCCGTTAACCTTTATCGAACGGGCCGCTTCGGTTTATCCCCACTATACCGCCGTGGTGCATGGTCCCGTCCGGCGCGACTGGGCGGAAACCTACGCCCGGTGCCGGCGGCTGGCCTCGGCGCTGCAACAACGCGGCATCGGTCTTGGCCATACCGTTGCGGCAATGCTGCCCAACATCCCGGAAATGTTCGAGGCGCATTTTGGCGTCCCGATGTCCGGCGCGACGCTGAACACCTTGAATATCCGCCTGGACGCCGAAACCATCGCCTTCATGCTCGAACACGGCGAGGCGAAAATTCTGCTCACCGACCGCGAGTTTTCCGAGACCATCGGCCGGGCGCTGCGGCTGGTGCCGGCGGCCAAGCGGCCGCTGGTCATCGATGTGGATGATCCGCAATTTGTCGGCGGCGAGCCACGGGGCACGCTGGACTATGAGACCTTGCTGGCCGAGGGCGATCCGGAATTTGCCTGGCCGCTCCCGGCCAACGAGTGGCAGGCCATCACCCTGAACTACACCTCCGGCACCACCGGCAATCCCAAGGGGGTGGTTTATCACCATCGCGGCGCGTATTTGAACGCGGTCAGCAACGCCTTGGTATGGGACATGGGCCTGCATCCGGTCTATCTGTGGACCTTGCCGATGTTCCATTGCAATGGCTGGTGTTTCCCGTGGACCCTGGCCGCCACGGTCGGCACGAACGTCTGTCTGCGTCAGGTGCGCGCCGACCTGGTGTTCGATCTGATCAAGCAGGAGAAGGTCAACCACTTTTGCGGCGCGCCGATCGTGTTGAACCTGCTCAAGAACGCCCCGGACGAGATGAAGGCGGGCATCGAGCATCCGGTCAAGGTGATGACCGCCGGCGCCGCGCCACCCGCCGCCGTGATCGAGGGCATGCAGCGGATGAATTTCGAGGTTACCCATACCTATGGCCTAACCGAAACCTATGGGCCGTCGGTGGTGTGCGCCTGGCATGGCGAATGGGACGAGTTGAGCCTGCCCGAACGGGCGGCGCTGAAATCCCGCCAAGGGGTGCGCTACCCGATGTTGGAAGGGCTGATGGTGGCCAACCCCCAGACGCTGGAACCGGTGCCGAAGGATGGTGAAACCATCGGCGAGATCTTCATGCGCGGCAACGTGGTGATGAAGGGGTATCTGAAGAACCCCGCCGCCAGCGAGGAAGCGTTCCAGGGCGGCTGGTTCCACAGCGGCGATCTGGCGGTCTGGCACGAGGATGGCTACATCGACATCAAGGACCGTTCCAAGGACATCATCATTTCCGGCGGCGAGAATATCTCCACCATCGAGGTCGAGGATGTGCTGTACCGGCATCCGGCGGTGATGGAAGTGGCGGTGGTGGCGCGGCCCGACGAGAAATGGGGCGAAACGCCCTGTGCCTTCGTGACCGTCAAACCAGGCATGGAGCATGTGACCGAAGAGGAAATCATCGAGTTCTGCCGCAACCAGTTGGCGCGGTTCAAGGTGCCCAAGGCCGTGGTGTTCGGGCCGCTACCCAAGACCTCCACCGGCAAGATGCAAAAGTTCATCCTGCGCGAGCGGGCCAAGCATCTTCTGTGACGGTCGCCACCGAACTCCTCTCCCTCCGATGGGAGGGGAACGGTGTTGAAGCCTTGACGACCCAGGTTCTTCCGGGGCCACCATGAGATTTGGCCTGGAAGGAAAAAGAATCTTCCTCCCGATAAATCCCTTGCTGTAAATTCTCCAGTGATCCAAGCCGTAGGTCGAGAAACGATGCGAGGCATCGCTCATTAATATCAATGAGTTGGGTGATGTCTGCGGTCTGATCCGCGCTCGAACCCTATTTCGCAAACCGGTCGGAAAAGCGTGTTGGCCAAGGGTTTCCGGATCAGTACTCCTTATGTACGGTTTCCCAAGGAAACAACCGATTTTGCCAGCACGAGCCCTGTTATCGCTACACGATCATGCCGGCGAACCGCTTTTGCGGGACCGAACCGGTGACGTGTTGGCCTGCCACCGGGCCGGCCAGTCCACTTGCCGCTGGATGTTTCGGTGCGCCAAAGACCCACATTTTTGTGATAATGTGACAGTTTCCACACGGCTTTCAACGTCCCGACCACCATGATCGTTCCGATTTGTCCACCCTTGGAAGGCGCCGCCGCCGACCGTTTCCTGGCCTTGGCTCGATCCTTGAGCAACGCCCGCCAGCGCAACAGCGAAAGCGATTTGCGCATGCTTATGGATGAGGAACTGTGCTGGGCATCTGCTCGTTGCGCTGACGAGGGACAAATTTCCGCTTATGAAGCGGCGGCGCGCGTGTTGCTCGATCTGGTTCGGCTCGGCTGGCGGATACGGGAAGAGGGGTACGGTATCGAACTGGTGGCCGAGCGCCCGCGCCTTGGCCAGTTGACCCCCGAGCAAGTCCTGGCGGAAAAACGTCGGACTCGGGAACTCTTCCGACCTGTCGTGGAGGCGCAGTTAAGGGAACCCGCAGTCGGTGAGTTGGCGCGACGCCTGGAAAATCCGCCACTCCGCTCCGGGAAGAAGTCGGTGGCGTGTCTGGTGGCCGATGGCGGTGAGCTTCACGCCCGTTTGCTTGCCACCCGACAAAATCCTGACGGTAGCGATGATCCGCTCGCGACCGCTATCCGTCCTTATTTGCAGTGGGTCACTCCGGACGGTATTGACGAATTCACCGGACACGCGCTGCGGGAAATCTGGCGCTATTTCCGTTATTCCTGGTCCATTCCCTATTTTTCCACACCTGGCCGGCAACTGCTTTATCTGGTGCGGGATGCCGCCCATCCCTGTCATGCGGTCATGGGCATCATCGGGTTGAATAATAGCGCCCTGCAAATGGGCGAGGATCGGGAATACCACTTGGGTTGGAGCTTGCGCGCCTTGAGTGAGCGGTTGTGCGCCGCCGGCTCGCCCGAATGCCTTGCGGCCGAATATGAATGGATGGAAACACAAATTGCGGCGGCTATTGACGATGTCGATCCTACCGCGCTGGCGACGCTGGAAGAGTTGGCTAATCCTGATCGTGAGATGATTGCGAGGTTGCGCCGACAAGCAAAGGAATTCGATACGCTGCGGGA
>JAPUDV010000067.1:0-3079 GCA_027492875.1 Candidatus Competibacteraceae bacterium
AGCTTCCGCCTAAAGGCGGGGGTTTTGCCCTTCCCCATTGGAGACAATAAAATATCAAAAGATGATCAGCCAAAATCGTCCGAAAGAAGGTTCCTACGTCAACAAGGCTTTGATTTTACACGGGCAGTTTTTCGACAGTCTCTTAGGCCAGAAGCTGGAAATTTCTAGAGGATCATCAAGGGGCTGTAAAATCCCGCCGGCCGCAGCGCGGACCGGCTCGGGCTTACGAAGCGGGGTCTTCCTGGCTGCGGCCCAGCCAGCGCTCGAGCGTGTCTGCCAGGTCGCGGGGTTGTACCGGCTTGGAAATGTAGTCGTCCATGCCGGCTTCGAGACACTTTTCCCGGTCGCCCTTCATGGCGTTGGCCGTCATGGCCACGATGGGCACCGTCGGGCGGAGCGTGCCGGAGTGCGGGTCGCGGATCGAGCGGGCCGCTTCGTAACCGTCCATCTCGGGCATCTGACAATCCATCAGCACCAGGTCGTAGGGGATGTCGCGAAGCGCCGCAACGGCCTCTTTGCCATTGGCGACGGCATCGGCCCGATAGCCCAGCTTTTTCAGGATCGCCAGCGCCACCCGTTGGTTGACCGCGTTGTCCTCGGCCAGCAGGATGCGGCTGCGACGCTGGGTCGCCTCGGTGATGAAATGTCGGGCAATCAACGTGTTCGCCGCCAGTTCCCGTGCCTGCATCGTGTGGCCCCGGATCATCGCCAGGCACTCGCGCAGATGGGATTGGCGCACCGGTTTGGTGAAATAACCGGCGAAGCCGATTTGCCGCAAGCGGTCCGCGTCGCCGCGCTGGCCCATCGAGGTCATCATGACCAGCGGCGTAGGGCCGACTTCCGGGCACGCCTTGATGCGGCGACCCAGTTCGGCGCCATCGACCTCCGGCATCTGCATGTCCAGCAGCGCGACATGAAACGGATCGCCTTCCCGCGCGGCCTCGCGCAGCAGCGCCAGCGCCTCGTCGGCGCGCGCGGCCTCGGCAAAGCGACAGTGCCACGAGTTCAGCAGCGCCGTCACCAGCAAACGATTGGTGTCGTGGTCGTCGACCACCAGCACTTTCATCCCTTCCAGATCGACCTGTGGCAGGTCGGCGAGCGACGGTTCGGTCTGCTTGTCGAACACGATCGTGAACCAGAACGTCGAGCCCTGTCCCTCGATGCTATCCACGCCGATGCGGCCGCCCATCAGTTCGACCAGTTGCCTGGAAATCGCCAGCCCGAGGCCGGTCCCACCGTATCTGCGGGTGGTCGATCCGTCCGCCTGGACGAACGGCGCGAACAGGGCGCCGATGCGATCCGGGGGGATGCCCACCCCGGTATCGCTCACCTGGAACAGGAGGGTAGCCTTTTGGCCATCGTCCGCCTCCACGCCGACGCGAACGGTTACATTGCCCCGATGGGTGAATTTCACGGCGTTCCCGGTCAGGTTGATAAGAATCTGCCGCAGGCGGCCGGGATCGCCGCGCAGCGGGGACGGCGCCCGCAGATCGATCAGGCAATTCAGTTCCAGGCCCTTTTCCTGCGCCTTGACCGCCAGCATTTCAGCCGTATCCTCCACGGTGGTGCGCAGGTCGAAATCCAGCATCTCCAGTTCCAGCTTGCCCGCCTCGATCTTGGAGAAATCCAGGATTTCATTGATGATCGCCAGCAGCGACTCGGCGCTGGACCGCACGATCTCGGCGTACTGGCGCTGCTCGGAGTTCAACTCCGAATCCAGCAGCAAACCGGTCATGCCGATCACCCCGTTCATCGGCGTGCGGATCTCGTGGCTCATGTTGGCCAAAAACTCGCTCTTGGCGCGATTGGCGGTTTCCGCCAGCTCCTTGGCCCGGCTCAGCGTCGCCTCGTACTGTTTCTGCTCGGTGATATCGGTGATGAAACCGTGCCAGAGCACGCCACCGTCCGGTTCGCGCTGGGGAATCGAGTTGCCGTTGCGCCACTTCACGATCCCGTCGGCCAGGATGACCCGAAACTCGCACTTCCACTGTCGCAGGGTTTCCGCCGATTCGGAAAGGGAGGCTCTAACCCGCTCCAGGTCATCCGGATGTATCGCGTCGAAAATCGCGCCGGCGTCGTCGCGAACCTGGCCGGGTTCCACCTGGAACATCGAACGGATCCCCTCGCTGGCGTAGGGCAGGCCGGTGAGACCGTTGGGAAACATCCTGAATTGATAGAGCATGCCGGGAACTTGGGAGGCGATCTTGCTCAAGCGCTGCTCGCGCTCGCGCAGCGCGTCCAGTGCTTCCCGGTTGCGTCGTTGCGACACCAGCAGGAAAAGCAGCAGCGCCGCCAGCGGCAGGGTGATGAGAATGGGCGCCAGACGGTTCCAGGCGACCCGCGCCAGCCAGCGGTCGGCGGCGATATCCACGCCCAGCACGGCGATCCCCTGGCCAGCGCCGTCGGTCACCGGGGCAAAACCGCTGACCCAAACGCCCCACCGGTCGGTATACGGCCCCTCGACATCGGCCCCGCCCGTTTCGAGGACAGCCCGCAGTTTTTGCGGGGCTTCGGAGTAGGACTGGCCCGGCGGCGACTCATCCGGGGAGCCCGGCGGCTCCGAATCCACCAAAAAAACAATCCGGCCGTCCTCCCGGCGCACCAGATAATAAAAGCGCACGCCCGTCGTGGCCTGGCGCAAGCGCATGAGCTGCTGCTTCAGGCGCAGGTAGTCCGGAGCCGTCAGGTCGGAAGCCGCGCCCGCCAACCGGGCGATGCGCTGTTCGTTCATGGCGGCAACGCCGGTCTTGGCCAGGGCCAAAATCCGTGCCGCCTGCTCCCGATGGGTGGAGCGCCCCACCCATTCGGTGGCCGCCCAACCGGCGATCAACACCGCAACCAACAGCGGTAGCAGCAGGTTTTCGCGCCGCTGGCGGAAGCAGAGATGGCAATTGACCGGCCGGGTGGTTTCGGCGTAGGCCCAAACGCCCAGGGCGATCATTCCCGCCAGCGCCCCGCGCAGGAGTTGCACCGGAAAGCCGGTCAGGGTCAGAAAGGACTCGTGATTGAATGCGGTGGTCGGGAAAAACGCCGCCTTCGGCACGATGGCGCCGGCGGCGAGCGCGTACAGCGCCATCGC
>JAPUDV010000067.1:3179-71087 GCA_027492875.1 Candidatus Competibacteraceae bacterium
GCACCCAGGCCGACCACAGCCCGCCGGTCAACCCCAGAGCATAGCGAACTCCGGCGTTCAAACCCGCCATTCCCGCCAGCGCGCCCGCCAGCGCCAGCGCCAGCAATGGCAGTGCGATCCAGCGCCCCGGCGCCCGTCCGCCCAGCGCGCTCGTCCCGCCGCGACCGAACTCCAGCAGGCATAGAAACGATGCCGCCATGACCGCGAGCCGCAGTCCGGCGAAGGCGGGATGATCCCCCACGGACAACGCCAGCAGGTCCAGCCACTCGTTACCGCCGTGCAGCAGGCCGAACGCCGCCAGCCAAGCCCACGGCCGCGCTGCGGTGCCGGGGCGATGACTCAAGGGATGGACGACCGCAGCCAGCAGGACAAAACTCAAGCCGTAGAGGAAAAAGATGTAGTCCATCTGCGCCGCAAGAAAATCGGTCATGGGCATGTTGCGTGCGGCACGACCGGACCAGCTTTCAACACAATCTTTCCACCTCGTAAACCCCGCCGACCACCACGTACTCGTCTTCGCTCTTGAGCATCCCCGGCAACATCCGGTTGTAGAAGAACACCTTGGCCAGCGGGACTTGCGCCCGCAGCAGGTGGTCGCCGAATTCCTCGGCGCGCTCGCGGCGGACGCTGAAGGAGCTGAGGTTGTTGAGCAGCACGATCCAGCGCCGGCGTTCGGGTTTGGCCAGCACTTGGTCGTCGCTGAAGCGGTTGAAGCCGCGATACAGGCTCAGATGCGCCGCCGCCGGCTGCTGGCGCCGCTGTTCGTACTGGCCATAGGCGTACAGCAGGTCCAGTTGCGCCTCCAGCGCGTTGGTGTTGTACAGCCCCCGGCTGCACGCCTCCAGAAAGTGCATGTAGGTCTCATCCCCAACGCGATCGTCCAGCAGCCCGCCGTGGTAGCGCGCCAGCAGGCCGAAGCGCGACTCCACCCAGGCTTTCAGCACCGCGCCTTCCTGGCTGTTGGGATCGAAGGCCCAGCCGCGCACCATGCGCAGGTAATCCGCCCGCCCGCGCAGCTTGCGCCGGCCTGGCATCAAACCCACGTCCTCCAGCGCCTCCAGCCGAAAATACACCGTCATGTAGTCCATGAAGCGCTGTGCCCGTTCACCCGGCTCAGCCAAAAGCTCCAACGACCGAAACAGCCGGTAATGCAGCTCCGCCACCCCGTCGAGCAACAACGGGGCCGGATGGCGCTGAAAAGTCAGGCCGCCCAGGATCACCGCCGGCAGGTTGCAGCGGTTGATCGGCAGATAGGCGCCCTTGGGCAAGCGCGGCCCGACGGCCTCGACCGGCGCCGCAACCGCATTGTTATCAACCCGACAAACCGTCGCGTTTGTCATGTCTGGTTTCGATCCTTGTTGTCTCTGACAACAGTTACGGCTTATCAAACAATGGCTTATTTTCGAGCCCTCTCTTGGCACGGCGTTTGAACCAGAGAATGCGAAAACAAGGTTCATCATTCAGCGACCGGAGAGCAATACCATGGCGATGATACGTCAATGCGCGATTTACGGGAAAGGCGGTATCGGCAAGTCCACGACCACGCAGAATCTGGTGGCCGGTCTGGCCGCCGAGGGCAAGAAGGTCATGATCGTGGGCTGCGATCCGAAAGCTGATTCGACCCGACTGATCCTGCACGCCAAGGCCCAGAACACCATCATGCAAATGGCGGCGGACGCCGGCACGGTCGAGGACCTGGAGTTGGACGACGTGCTGAAAGTCGGTTACGGCGGCGTCCGTTGCGTCGAATCCGGCGGGCCGGAACCGGGCGTGGGTTGCGCCGGGCGCGGCGTCATCACCGCGATCAACTTTCTGGAAGAAGAAGGCGCCTACGAGGAAGATCTCGACTTCGTGTTTTACGACGTGCTCGGCGATGTCGTGTGCGGCGGCTTCGCCATGCCGATCCGAGAAAACAAGGCGCAGGAAATCTACATCGTGGTGTCCGGCGAGATGATGGCGATGTACGCCGCCAACAATATCGCCAAGGGCATCTGCAAGTATGCCACTTCCGGCAAGGTGCGCTTGGCCGGACTGATCTGCAACTCGCGCAAGACCGACAAGGAAGCCGAATTGATTCAGGCGCTGGCCGAGAAAATGGGCACCCAAATGATCCATTTCGTGCCGCGCGACAACGTGGTGCAACGGGCCGAAATTCGCCGGATGACCGTCATCGAGTACGACCCCACCGCCAAACAGGCGGATGAATACCGTGATCTGGCGCGCAAGATCGTGGAGAACAAGATGCTGGTCATTCCCAAGCCGCTGACCATGGACGAACTGGAAGACTTGCTGATGGAATTCGGCATCCTCGACGAGGAAGACGAGTCCATCGTCGGCAAGACCGCCGCCGCCGAAGCCGCGCTGGCCCCTGCCTGAGTTGTACTGGAGTACCTATCATGACCATGAACCGCCAAGAAACCGAACAGCTGATTCAGGAAGTGCTGGAAGTCTACCCGGAAGCCACCGGCAAGCAACGCGCCAAGCATTTGATGGCCAACGACCCCTCGCTGGAAAAATCCAACAAGTGCATCGTCGCCAACAAGAAGGCGTTGCCCGGCGTGATGACCGCGCGCGGCTGCGCCTACGCCGGAGCCAAAGGCGTGGTGTGGGGGCCGATCAAGGATGTGGCCAATATCTCGCACGGCCCGGTGGGCTGTGGCCAGTTCTCCCGTGCGGGCCGTCGTAACTACGTCACCGGCCATAGCGGCGTTAACGTCTTCGCCGACATGAACTTCACCTCGGATTTCCAGGAAAAGGACGTCGTGTTCGGCGGCGACAAGAAACTGGCCAAACTGATTGCCGAAATCGACACCCTGTTTCCTCTGGTCAAGGGCGTGACCATTCAGTCGGAATGCCCCATCGGTTTGATCGGCGACGATATCGAAGCGGTGGCCAAAAAATCCGCCAAGGAGATCGGCAAGGTGGTGGTGCCGGTGCGCTGCGAAGGTTTCCGGGGTGTTTCACAATCCCTGGGTCACCATGTCGCCAACGACTCGTTGCGCGACTGGGTATTGCACGGCCGCGATGAAGACGACAGCTTCGAATCCACGCCTTACGACGTGGCGATTACCGGCGATTACAACATCGGCGGGGACGCCTGGAGTTCGCGGGTTCTGCTGGAGGAAATCGGCCTGCGGGTCATCGCGCAATGGTCCGGCGATGGCTCGATCCCGGAAATGCAAACCACCCGTCACGCCAAGCTGAATCTGCTGCATTGCTACCGCTCGATGAATTACATCAGCCGGCACCTGGAAGAGAAGTACGGCATTCCCTACATGGAATACAACTTCTTCGGGCCGACCAAAATCGCCGAAAGCCTGCGCAAGATTGCGGCGTTCTTCGACGACACCATCAAGGAAAACGCCGAGCGCGTCATCGCCAGACATCAATCGGTCATGGACGCCATCATCGCCAAGTATCGCCCCCGGCTGGAAGGCAAGCGGGTGATGTTGTTTGTTGGTGGTCTGCGGCCCCGCCACGTCATCGGCGCCTATGAAGATTTGGGGATGGAAATCATCGGCGCGGGCTACGAGTTCGCCCACAACGACGATTACGACCGCACCTTCAAGGAAGTGCAGGACGGCGCGCTGATCTACGACGACGCCACCAGTTTCGAGCTGGAAGCCTTCGTGGAGCGGTTAAAGCCCGATCTGATCGGCTCCGGCATCAAGGAAAAGTACGTGTTCCACAAGATGGGCATTCCGTTCCGGCAGATGCATTCCTGGGACTACTCCGGCCCCTATCACGGCTACGACGGTTTCGCCATCTTCGCCCGCGATATGGACATGACGATCAACAATCCCTGCTGGAAGAATTTGCAGGCTCCCTGGAAGCGCGCCGGCACCGAAGCGTTGAAGTCGGCCGCCTGAAACCCGTCGCTTGGGTGAGGTCATAGGCCATAACCCAACATTCTCACCGTGTTGGGTTATGCGCTTCGCGCTAATGAGGATTTAGTCATGCAAGACGTTGAAACGATCAAACCGGGGTATCCGCTGTTCAATACCGAGGAATACCAAGAGTCTTTCGTCGGCAAACGGGTGTTTGAGGAAGCGCCTCCACTCGAAAAACTGGAAGAAGTATTCCAGTGGACGACGACCGAAGCTTACAAGGAACTGAATTTTCAGCGCGAGGCGCTGACCATCAACCCGGCCAAAGCCTGTCAGCCGTTGGGTGCGGTATTGTGCGCGCTGGGCTTTTACAAGACCCTGCCTTATGTCCACGGCTCGCAGGGCTGCGTCGCCTATTTTCGCACCTACTTCAATCGCCATTTCCGCGAACCAATTGCCGCCGTCTCCGACTCGATGACGGAAGACGCGGCGGTATTCGGCGGGCAAAAAAACATGTTCGAGGGCTTGGAAAATTCCAAGGCCATGTATCAGCCGGAAATGATCGCGGTGTCCACCACCTGCATGGCCGAGGTCATCGGCGACGATCTCAACGCCTTCATCGCCAATGCCAAGAAGGACGGGCGGGTGCCGATGGATTTCCCAACCCCGTTCGCCCATACCCCCAGCTTTGTCGGCAGCCATACCACCGGCTGGGACAACATGCTGGAAGGCATCCTGCGCTACTTCACCCTGAATTCGATGGAGGGCAAGGCGGTCGGCAGCAACGGCAAGATCAACATCGTGGCCGGTTTCGAGACCTACCTGGGCAACTACCGGGTCATCAAGCGGATGTTGAAGGAAATGGATGTCGATTACACCTTCCTGTCCGATCCCGAGGAAGTTCTCGACACCCCGACCGACGGTGAATTCCGCATGTACGCGGGCGGCACCACGCAGGACGAGATCAAGGACGCGCCCAACGCGATCGATACGCTGTTGCTGCAACCGTGGCAGTTGCCCAAGACCAAGAAGTACGTGGAAGACACCTGGCATCACCCGGTCAGCGCGATTCGCATCCCCATGGGACTGAGTTGGACCGACGATTTCCTGATGAAGGTGTCCGAACTGACCGGAAAGCCGATCCCGGAGTCACTGGCCCTGGAGCGCGGTCGGCTGCTGGACATGATGACCGACTCCCATACCTGGTTGCACGGCAAGCGTTTCTCGGTGTTCGGCGACCCTGACTTCGTGAGCGGCATGTGCCAGTTCCTGTTGGAACTGGGTGCTGAACCATTGCATGTGCTCTGTCACAACGCGAACAAACGCTGGACCAAGGACATCACAAAACTGCTCGAGAATTCGCCCTACGGTCAGGACGCCGAAGTGTATACCGGCAAGGATCTCTGGCATCTGCGTTCGCTGGTGTTCAGCAACAAGCCCGACTTCCTGATTGGCAACTCCTACGGCAAGTTCATTCAGCGCGATACCCTGCACAAGGGCAAGGAACATGAAGTCCCGTTGATCCGGATTGGTTTCCCACTGTTCGACCGTCACCACCTGCACCGTGACACCACTCTGGGCTATGAAGGCGCGATGTACATGCTCAAGGCCCTGGTGAACGCGGTGATGGAAAAACTGGACCAGGACACCATGACGTTGGGCGAAACCGACTACGCCTTCGATTTGATTCGTTGACGACCGCGGGTAGAGACGGATTGCAAACCCGCCTCTACCCGCGCTGGAGAACTCAGCCATGCCCAATGTCATGTTGCGGAACAATGCCGCTGGCGAACTGGTGTTCTACATCACCAAGAAGGATCACGAGGAAACCGTGGTGGCGCTGGAACATGCGGGACCCGGCGCCTGGGGCGGTGAGATACAGTTGTCCGATGGTTCGCGGTTCTATCTGGAGCCTTTGGAGCAAACACCCAAGTTGCCGTTGACCGTCAGGGTGAAACGGCTATGAACGTCGCTAATTCGCTACCACGTTGCGTCGCGCTGCGCATCGCTCTGGCGGCACGGCAACTCCCCGACACCAGTTCGGGCCAATTGCTGCGCATCCTGCTGACGGCGTTGGACGAGCCGCTGACCGAAGCCAAGCTGAACGGCCTGACGGTCCAGGATCTCAAAACCGCTGCCGATGGCGCGTTGGGCGACATTGATGGATCTACCTTGCGCCAGGCACTTAAGTGCTTGAAGGGAGAGGGCGAGAACGAGGCCAGCGCCGAGACTCCTCAACCCCAACCGTACCGTGAGGACGATTTACCGGGTTCCATCCGCATCGCCTGCGCCTCCAACAACGGCGAGCTACTCGATGGTCACTTCGGCTCCTGCGCCCGATTCCTGATCTATCAGGTCTCGGCAGCGGAAGCGCGGCTGATCGCGGTGCGGCCGGCGCCCAACATCGCCCGACTCAGCGTGGATCACAGCGCGGAGCGAGTGGCGCTGATCGGCGATTGCGACTTGCTGTGCGTGCTGTCCATCGGTGGACCCGCCGCCGCCCGGGTGGTGAATAGCGGCATCCATCCGATCAAGCGCGGATCGATCGGCGACATCCAGCCGCTGCTGATCGAATTGCAACAGGTACTGGCCGGCGACCCGCCGCCCTGGCTGGCCAAACTTCGCGCGCGCGCCGGCGACAAACAACGGCCGGTACTGGCGGGAGCCGCGCCATGATCACCCAACGCCAGCTCACCGACATCGCCCGCCTGACAGCGGATCAGGGTTTGGATCACACCACCGTCTCCCGACTGCGCCGAGTCTATCCCGGCACCTATTTTACCTACTGCCTGGACGACGACATCAACGACATGGAGCCCGCGCTGGAAGGCGCCGGCTTCAATCTCTACCTGGTGGATGGACGGCAGCACTGCCTGCGCCTGACCGGCAATTTGCAGGCAGCCACCGGCGTCGTGCTGGCGGCGGTACTGGAAGAAGCGAGTTAACCCATTCATTCGTAAAACGAGAGGACATCGCCCATGGCCAAGATCGGACTGTTCTACGCCACCGACACCGGCAATACCCGCAAAATCGCCAAGCGGATCAAGAAGCAGTTCGAGGAAGGCGAAATCGAACTGTTCGATTTCGCCAAAACCACCCCGGACGCGATAAAGGACTGCGAAGCGCTGATCGTCGGCACCCCGACCCTGGGCGACGGCGAGTTGCCCGAACCGCTCACGGAATTCCTCGGGCAACTGGACAGCAGCCATGTGGCCGGTAAAACCATCGCCCTGTTCGGCTTGGGCGATCAGGTTGGCTACCCGACCGAATTCGTGGACGCGCTCGGCATCACCTACAAAAAGCTCAAGAAGCTGGGCGCCAATCTGATCGGCGGCTGGCCGGCGGAAGGTTACGAGTTCGAGAAATCCAAGGCCCTGCGCGACGGTGAGTTCGTCGGTCTGGTGCTCGATCAGGACAATCAGGCGGACCTGACCGACGAGCGGCTGGAAGAATGGCTCGAACAGGTCAAGCCCGAGTTGCTGGGCGCGGCGGTAACGGGTTGATCTCGACCACAGGAGACGGGCTGCGGAGTGCGGGGCACAGCTCTGTTTCCGTCTCCTGACTCCAGCCTCCCGTCGCCCTCCTCCCAAAACCCGTTCGAGGATCATCCGATGAAACCCAGCGATCTCGCCGCACTGATCGACGAACCGGCTTGCGCCCACAACCTGAAAGGCAAGTCCGGTTGCGCCCGCCCCCAGCCGGGAGCGACCGCCGGCGGCTGCGCCTTCGACGGCGCGCAGATCGCCCTCCTCCCTATCGCCGATGTCGCGCACATCGTGCATGGACCCATCGCCTGCGCCGGCAACGCCTGGGACAACCGCGGCGCCCGCTCCACCGGTCCCACCGTGTACAAGCTCGGCCTGACCACCGACCTCAGCGAACAGGACGTGATCATGGGGCGCGGCGAAAAGCGCCTGTTTCACGCCATCAAGCAGGCCATCGACAGCTACGCCCCGGCGGCGGTATTCGTGTACAGCACCTGCGTGACGGCGCTGATCGGCGACGATCTGGAAGCCGTCTGCAAGGCGGCGGCGCAGCGCTGGGGCGTGCCGGTGATTCCGATCGATGCGGCCGGTTTCTTCGGCAGCAAGAACCTCGGTAACCGCATTGCCGGCGAGGCGATGCTCAAGTACGTGATCGGCGGCCGCGAGCCGCCGCCGCCGCCGGTGGATCCCGCGCGGCCGGAACTGCGGGTCCGCGACATCAACCTGATCGGCGAATACAACATCGCCGGGGAGCTGTGGCACACCCTGCCGCTGTTCGACGAACTGGGGCTGCGGGTGCTGTGCTCCCTGTCCGGCGACGCCCGTTTCCAGGAAATCCAGACCATGCACCGGGCCGAGGCCAACATGGTGGTCTGCTCCCGCGCCATGCTCAACGTCGCCCGCAAATTGCGGGAGCGCTTCGGCACGCCCTGGTTCGAGGGCAGCTTTTACGGCATCCGCGACGTGTCTGCCGCCCTGCGCGATTTCGCCCGCCTGCTCGACGACCCCGATCTCCACGCCCGTACCGAGGCGCTGATCGCCCGTGAAGAAGCGCGGATTCACGCCGAACTGGCTCCGTGGCGGGAGCGGTTGCGCGGCAAGCGGGCGCTGCTCTACACCGGCGGGGTCAAGTCCTGGTCCATCGTCGCCGCCCTGCAAGACCTGGGGTTGACGGTGGTCGCCACCGGCACCAAGAAATCCACCGAGGAGGATAAGGCGCGGATTCTGGAGTTGATGGGCGAGGATGCCCGGATGATCGACGACGGCAACCCGCGCGGCCTGCTCGATCTGGCCCGCGCCAACCAGGCCGACATCCTGATTGCCGGCGGCCGCAACATGTACACCGCCATCAAGGCCCGGTTGCCGTTTCTGGATGTCAACCAGGAACGGGAACACGGCTACGCCGGCTATCGGGGCATGGCGACGCTGGCGCGGCAACTGGTCCGCGCCCTGGAAAATCCGGTGTGGGACGCCGTGCGCCATCCCGCGCCCTGGACCGCGACCCCGGAGGCGGCTCATGGCTGAAATCGTCCGTCGCAACAAACCCCTGTCCGTCAGCCCGCTGAAAACCAGCCAGCCGCTGGGCGCCAGCCTGGCGGTGCTCGGCCTCGATCGCGCCATCCCGCTGCTGCACGGCGCCCAAGGCTGCGCCGCCTTCGCCAAAGTGTTCTTCGTACGCCATTTCCGCGAGCCGATCCCGTTACAAACCACCGCGCTCGATCAGATCAGCAGCATCATGGGCGCGGACGACAGCCTGCTCGAAGGGTTGCACACCGTTTGCGGAAAGCACCGACCGGCGGCGGTGGGGCTGCTGACCACCGGTCTGACCGAAACCCAGGGCAGCGACATCCAGCGGGTTCTTAAAATCTTCCGCGAACGCCATCCGGAATTTCGCGCGGTTCGCATCGTGCCGGTCAACACCCCGGACTTCAGCGGCGGCCTGGAATCCGGTTTCGCCGCAGCGGTGCAGGCGATGATCGAGCACTGGACTCCGTCCACCGCAGCCAGTGGAACCCGACCCGGCCGCCGGCCCCGGCAGCTCAACGTGCTGTGCGGACCCTCCCTGACGCCGGGCGATCTGGAAGCGCTGAAAGAACTGATCGAGAGCTTCGACCTGCATCCGCTGTTGTTGCCCGACCTGAGTGATTCCCTGGACGGCCATCTGGCCGCCGACGAATTTTCACCGCTCACCACCGGCGGCACCCCGGTGACCGCCTTCGCCGCCTTGGGCGACGCCGCCGCGACCCTGGTGATTGGCACGGCGCTATATCCAGCCGCCGAACGACTGGCCCAACGCACCGGCACGCCACTGCATCGCTTCGACCACCTGTGGGGACTGGAGGCGAACGATCGCCTGATCATGACCCTGGCGGGTATCGCCGGCGGTCCGGTGCCAGCCCGGCTGGAGCGGCAGCGCGCCCAATTGCAGGACGCCATGCTCGACACCCATTTCCTGCTCGGCCAGGCGCGGCTGGCCATCGCCGCCGACGCCGATCTGCTGCACGCCGCCTGCGCGCTGGGCGTCGAGATCGGGGCGGAGATTGTCGCGGCGGTCACCCCCTGCCGCGCGGCGGTGCTGGAACGCATCCCCGTCGCTCGGGTGCATATCGGCGACCTGGAGGATTTGGAGCAACTGGCGCGACGGAACGAAGCGGAACTGCTGCTGGGCAACTCCCACATGGCGGACGCGGCCCAGCGCCTGAACCTGCCGCTGCTGCGGATGGGTTTTCCGCTGTACGACCAGATCGGCGCGTACCGGCGCACCTGGATCGGTTATCGCGGCAGCCGGCAAACCCTGTTCGATCTGGCCAACGCTCTACTCGGCGCGCACCAGCAACCGGTGACGCCCTACCACTCCCTTTATTCCCGCAAACCCGACCACCGGCCGGAGGAGCACGGACATGAAACTGCGACGGCATCTGTGGATCGTCACGGGTGGCACTGAGGAAGCGGCGATGGTGGAAACCGTGAAACTAGCCTTTGCCAGCAGCGATCGCAAACGGGTGGACCAGCACTTCGGCTCCGCCTGCGCCCTGGCCATCTACGCGGTGAGCGAACAACAAGCGACCTTGCTGGAGTTCGCTGAGTTCGGCGACCTGGCGCAGGACGGCCACGAAGACAAACTGGCCACCAAGCTGGCGCTGGTGCGGGACTGCGCGGCGGTGTACTGCCAGGCGATCGGCGGTTCCGCCATCCGGCAGTTGCTGGCCGTCGGGGTGCAGCCGATCCGGGTCGAGGAAGGCGTGTCGGTCGAGCGACTGCTGGACGAGGCACAAGCCGCGCTGTGCGCCGGAACGACGCCCTGGCTGGCCGGCGCGCGCCGACGGCGGAGCGATCCTCGGCGCTTCGAGGCGATGGAGGCGGAAGGCTGGCAGGAATAAACGCTTCCCATAATCATTCAGTCCCCTCTCCCCACCAAGGGGGAGAGGGTTAGGGTGAGGGGGTCAGCCTTTGAAACCATGACCCTCACCCTCAACCCCTCTCCCGCAGACGGGCGAGAGGAATAAACGGTTACCGGTTCCCTAACCGTTCCCGGTTCGGTCGTGCGTCCGCGCCGGGACATCATTAAAGAGAGGTCATTACATGGGCGCAGAACCCAATATCACCGGTGTCACTCGGGGAGGAACCGCCTGGGTTCCTCAATTCGCGGTCGCGCTGGACGAAGGCAAGTGCATCGGTTGTGGCCGCTGCTTCAAGGTGTGCCCGCGCGATGTGCTGACCATCGTGCAGCGGGCGGTGGACGATGTGGATTTTGACGACGACGACGACGATGACGATGATAGCGACAATTCGTTCATGACGCTCACCAACCCCATGGATTGCATCGGTTGCGAGGCGTGTTCGCGGGTTTGCCCCAAAGCCTGCTTTAGCCATGCGGCGCTGCCGCTGGCGGCCTGAGACATCGCCACCTGGGCGTCGTTTCCGTAGACTGCCCGTCGTCCGGTAAACCGCCGGACGCACGGGCCGTCCGCCGCAAGCGCGCCGGACGCCAACCAGCCTACTTCACGCGGAGATCGACGATGCAGATCAGCACCAGAAACCAGTTCAAGGGTCGAGCGACCGTTTTGCGCATCGGCCAGATCAACGCCGACGTCAGCGTCGATATCGGCGGCGGCGACCAAATCAACGCCCTGATCACCACCAAGAGCCTGGAAAATCTGGGCATCCGCGACGGGGTCGAGGTCTTTGCCCTGGTCAAGGCGTCGTCGGTCATGGTGATGAGCGGGTCCACGCCGCTAAAGCTCAGCGCCCGCAATCAGTTGCGGGGCCGCGTGATCCGCTGCAAGCGGGGCGCGGTCAACGGTGAGGTGGCGATCCAGTTGCCGGGCGGCGGAACCGTCACCGCCATCATCACCAACGAGAGCATCGACGGGCTGGAACTCAAGGAAGGCGTCGAGGCGATTGCCGTGTTCAAGTCCACCAGCGTCATTCTGGGCGTGGGGTTGTAATCGGGCCGCTGCTTTGTCAGGAGAGCGCGTTATGTTCCGCAAGGCGTTGGATCGCTGGCTCCCGGTCGCTCTGATTGGACTGATCCTTGGGGCAACCCTTCCGGTTTGGGCGGCGAAACCGGTCACGGTCCTCGCCGCCGCCAGCGCCACCCAGGTCATCCGGGACATCGCGGCGCTGTACGAAAAGGAAAAGGGCGTGAAGGTCGTCGCCTCCTTTGCCGCCTCGTCGGCCTTGGCCAAGCAAATCGAACAGGGGGCGCCGGCGGACGTGTACGTTTCCGCCGACTTGAAATGGATGGATTACCTGGAGGGCAATGACAAGGTTGTCAAGGACAGTCGCCGCAATCTGTTCGGCAACCGGCTGGTGCTGATCGCGCCCAAGGGCCAGGCATTTCCGGTGAAGCTGGAAAAGGGCTTCGATTTGCCCGGCGCCTTTCGGGGCCGCTGGTGTTCCTGCGATCCCGCAGTGCCGATCGGCGCATACGCCAAGCAGGCGCTGACGGTGCTGGGCTGGTGGGTGGCGCTGGAACCGCGTTTGGCGGCGGCGCCGGATGTGCGCTCGGCCCTGGCCTTCGTGGAACGCGGCGAGTGCGCGGTCGGCATCGTCTTTGCGACCGACGCCAAGGTCTCCAGCGCGGTGGACACCCTCGGCGTCTTTCCCGCCGATTCTCATCGGCCGGTGGTCTACCCGGCGGCGCTGGTGCCGGGAGCGAGTCCGGCGGCGCGGGAGTTTCTGGATTTCCTGTCGTCGCCGGCGGCGGCGGATATAGCGATCCGCCATGGGTTTACTCCGATCCAGTCGCCCTGATCCGCCGTGTGGTCCACACTGCAACTCACGCCCGAAGAACTGAGCGCGCTGTGGCTGTCGCTCAAGATCGGGCTGTGGTGCGTGGCGCTGATCGCCGTGCCCGGCATCGTGACCGGCTGGTTACTGGCGCGAGTACGCTTCCCCGGCAAGGCGATAGTCGATGGACTGGTCCACCTGCCGTTGGTGTTGCCGCCGGTGGTGCCCGGTTACCTACTACTGCTGCTGTTGGGCCGGCAGGGACCGCTCGGCCGCTGGCTCTACGAAACCTGGGGCGTTACCCTGACGTTTACCTGGCAGGGCGCGGTCATCGCCGCAGCGCTGATGGCTTTTCCGCTGATGGTGCGGGCGGTGCGGCTGGCGGTCACCTTGGTGGAGCCGCGCCTGGAAGACGCCGCCCGGACGCTGGGCGCGGGTCCGCTGCGGGTGTGGCTGACAGTTACCGTACCGCTGGCGCTGCCTGGCATCCTGACCGGACTGGTGCTGGCTTTCGCCCGCAGCCTGGGCGAATTCGGCGCGACCGTGACCTTTGTCGGCAACGTGGCCGGCGAGACGCGCACTTTGCCTCTGGCGATTTATACCTATACCCAGATTCCAGGCGCGGATGGATCGGCCCTGCGGCTGGTGATCATTTCCATCCTGCTGGCGCTGGCGGCGCTGTGGCTGAGCGAACTGGGCGCACGACGGGTGGAACGGTTGCTGGGGAATCGGGGAACATGAGCGCGAACGCTGTTATCGATTGAGAAATTTGAAACCCGGCTTTCGTCTCGCGCCGGCGCTCGCCAAATCAAGGGGTCGGATGATGCGCGGACAGGATTCCATCGCCCTCGTTCGCCGGCCGGTCAAGCGCTGGCCGGTCGACGAACCCGCTCCCCGCCTCACTCGTACATCGACGCTTTCAACCGTCGTGAGACCACCGGCGGCGCTTCCACCGCCGCTTCCCGCTTCGCCGCCTCACTCGTACACCGACGCTTTCAACCGCCGTGAGGCCACCGGCGGCGTTTCCACCGCCGCCTCCCGCTTCGCCGCTACCTCGACGGCCAACCGGTCGTGGAATTCCCCGGCGCTGGGGGTTTCGTCCCACAACTCGTACTGGCGGACCACGGCGGCCACGTCGCCGGGCGTGAGCCGTTCCAGCCGCCACACGGCGGCCTTGTAGTCCTCCGCCTCGGCCAGCTGGCCGCCCAACCGGACGAACTCCTGCGCGAACAAACCCCAGCGCTGGGCCGGTTTGAGCCCGTCGAAGCGGATCTTCCACGGGAAGCGGCGCAAGCTGGCCGCATCCAGCGTCTCCATCCGATTGGTGGTGGCGATGAAGATCCCCTCGAACGCCTCCATCTGGGTCAGCAGCTCGTTGACCTGGGTCACTTCCCAGGAGCGATGGGCGCCGCGCCGGTCGCGCAGGAAGGAATCGGCCTCGTCCAATACCAACACCGCGTCGTGCTGGCGGGCCTCGTCGAACATCGCGGCGATCCCCTGTTCCGTCTGGCCGACATACATGCCGAGCAGGTCGGAGGCGCGCTTGACCAACAGCGGTTTTTCCAACCGGTCGGCGAGATGGCGGGCCAGCTCCGACTTGCCGGTGCCGGCCGGCCCGTGGAAGCAGAACACCCCGTGCGGGCGGCGCTGGAGGGCGGCGATCAGCTTCGGGATATCCTGATCGACGTTGAGAAAACGCAGATCGTAGCCGGTCGGAACGCGGTTGCGGACCGGCGCGCGTTGCTGTCGGAGCAGCGTGGCCGAACCGTCCAGCGCTTGCCGCACCAGCGCCCGGTTCGTCTCCAGGTCGCCATTGCCGGCGTGGCGAGCCAGCTTGGCGGCCCGTTCCAGTTGCGCCGGGGTCAACTGTTCGTGGGCGGCGATCCGCGCCAGCCAGTCGTCCTCCCCCGCCCAATCACCGAGATGGTGGCGGGCGATCTCGATCCGCACCGACGGCGGCGGGGTCGAGAAGCGGATCGAGTAATCGAAGCGCCGCAGATAGGCCCGGTTCATCGAATCGGCGTCATTGGTGAGCCACAGCGCCGGCGCCGGGTTGTTTTCCAGGGTGCGGTTGATCCAGGCCTTGCCGCCGGCGGCCCGGCCCCTGCCACCGAACAACTCGGCGAAGGGATTGTGCTCGAACACGTCCTCGACCTCGTCGAACAGCAGCAGGGCGTTATCGCGCCGGGCCAGCAGCCGCTGACCCAGATTGAAGGCGCGCAACCGCCGCTCGCCCCGGATGGGGTCGCCGTCCTCGTCGGCGTAATCAACCTCGTACAGTTCCGCGCCCACCGCCTCGGCCAGCACGGCGGCATATTCGGTCTTGCCCACACCGGGCGGGCCGTACAGCAGCAGGTTGGTGCCGACGATTTTGTTTTGCAATGCGGCGTGCAACAGACCGGACGCCGCCGCCGTGTCCCGACTCAGGTGAGGAAAATTGGCCACGGTCAGCGTGCGCCGGGGCGAACGCTTGAGGAAGCAGGCCATCAAGCCCTCGGGGTCGGCGTGCGGGGCGAGCAGGAGATTCGCCAGATTCTTGCGCACATCGAGCTTGTCTTCCAGATCGACGGGGCGCGCGGTCAGCTCGACCAGCCCGGTGGCGAGCAGGGCGGCGGTGGGCTGCAAGGCCGCGCGGATGTCGTCCGGCGAGAAGCCGGTCAGGCGCGCCAGCAGCTTACAGAGCAAGGGGGTGCTGGCGCCCTGCGACTGCTGGGCGATGGCTTGATAAAAGACGCGATCCCCGTGCAGCAGCACGGCGAAGGCGAGCACGGCCTGCTCGGCTTCGCCCAGGCCCACCAACCGGGCGAGCAGATCCAGGTTGCGCACCAGCGGCAGATCCGGACTCAGATCGATCCGCGCCAGTTCCGCGCGGCGCTGCTGGAGTCGTTGGAGCCGTCGCCCCGGCGACCGGAAGCGCCCATCCTCGTCCTCGTCCTCGTCCTCGTCGCCCTCGTCCAAACCGGTCAGAGCCAGGAACTCCTCGTTGTCCCAACAGGAGGCGCGATGCAAAAAACGGCTCTTGCGGCGGCTGCCTCCCCAGTCTAGCAGCAGGGCCAGGTCAATCAGCCAGCGGCCCAGCACGGCCCGATAGGGGGTGGTCTCGTCGTCGTCCAGCGCGGTGAGCGTGGCGATGGGGCTGACGTGCAGATAACGGGGTAGGATCATGAGGGGCTCCGATCAGGTTAGGGAACGGAGCAAAGAATATGATGAACACCCGACAGGATGCGTCGGCTTAACCTCGGCCGTGTGCACGACAGCACGGAGGAATGTCACGCGCTCTCATCCGACACAACCCGTCGCACAAATAACGTATTCTGATAGAAATATGCTGATATTTGGGTGGCTACTCGATACCGCCCGAGCCACCCCCACTCACCCCACTCACTCACCCGAAGGATATCGCCATGCCCCGCAAATCGACGCTGGACCCCCAAATGAAGGCCCTGCTGGACAACCTCAATCTCGACGACAGCGATAACGAACTGCTCGCCGAACCCACCGAAGACGCCGCCGATCGCCTGCGCACCCTGCACCAGCGGCTGACCAACGGCCGGGAAAACGCCTTGCGGCCTGGGATGCTGGCGGCGTGGAAGCCGGGCCTGAAAAACCGCCGGTTTCCGGCTTACGGCCAGCCGGCCATGGTGGTCGAAGTGATCGATCCGCCCCTGATCGATCACGAAGATGAAGCCGGGTCGCCCTACTATCGGGAGCCGCTGGGTTTGCTGCTGGGCATCCTGCATCAGGATGGCGATTTCCTCGTCTACCATTTCGACCCCCGCCGGTTTCAGCCTCACGAAGACGCCAGAACCCCGATCCGTTAGCCGCCTCATCGGGCGCCGCTGAGCGATGCCCGATCCCCCACTGCCCCCTCAGCAAGACGACCCGTGATGAAAGAAGACGCCATCACCACCTTCAACCGTCGCTTGGGCATCCTGGCGATGTTCAAGGGTAGCGAGTCGCTGACCACCCAGATGATCTTCAAGCGCTTGCAGGGCACCGCCGAGGAAATGGACGAACGCTCGGTGCAGCGCGCCCTGGCGCTGCTGAGCGATGCCGGCTTTCTGGAAGTCGTGAATCCCGGCGCCAAGCCCTTGCAATGGCGCTGGCCCAAGGGCAAGAAATTCATGACCCTGCCCCGCTTGTCCGATCAGGAGGTACTGGCGTTCCGGCTGCTGGAGCTGTTTCTAAAACCGCTGCTGCCCCAGGAATCCTACCGGGCGCTGCGGCCCTATTTCGAGGCCGCGCGCGGCGAACTCGGTCAGATGTCGTTTTGGGCGCCGGTCAAAAAATGGGAGACGAAGGTGCGCGTCATTCCGCCGGCCCAGCCGCTGCTGCCACCGGAACCACCGGTCGCGCTGGCGTCGGAGGACGCGCGGGAGGACTGGCGCCGCCATCAGAAGCAGGTGCGCGATGCCGTATTGACGGCCTTGTTCGAGAACAAGCAATGCGCCATCGACTACCAGCAGCTCTGGCGGGATGAACCGGCGCACTGGACGATTCATCCGCTGGTTTATCTACAACGCGGACCGGCTTTTTACTTGCTTTGCACCATCGACGAACATACCGACGTGCGACAGTTGGCCGTGCATCGGATGCGGTCGGTCACGGTGCTGGACCGGAAAGCGCGCACGCCGGCGGGATTCGATCCGGACCGGGAAGTGGAGCGGTGTCAGGGCATGGGGGGTAGTGGCGAGCCGTTGCGGCTGATGGCCCGGTTCTGGAAACGCGCCGGGCTGCATCTGCTGGAAACCCGGCTGGCCGCCGATCAGGTGGTACAGGACGAGGGCGACGACCATTTCCGGCTGACCGCCACCGTCAACGACACCGCGCAATTGCGCTGGTGGTTGCTGTCATTCGGTTCCAAGGTGGAGGTGCTGGAACCGGCGGGTTTGCGGGAGGAAATGGCCAATCAGGCGTATTGGATGAATCGGCTGTATTCGAGGCCAAATCCGCCGCCGGAGGGTGCGCCCGATACCGATCTGTCATGATTCGGTTGTGGCGAATTCAGCCAGTTTTCCATTCAATCGCCAGCGGATCGCGGAAAGCAAGAGGCTCGTGCATGAACGAAACCGAACTTTTGGCGATTCTCGCCCGTGGCGAGGACAGCCGACATCAGTTCAAGGAAAATATCAGCAACGTGGATTCACTGGCCGCCGAATTGGTGGCGTTCTCCAACTCCGGCGGCGGCCTGTTGATCGTGGGCGCGACCGATGCCGGCGAAGTGCTGGGGTTGACCACCGCCGACATCTGTCGCTTGAATCAATTGCTCTCCAATGCAGCATCCCAGTCGGTGCGTCCGCTTATCCATCCGATTTCGCTCAATATCCAGACGGCGCGAGGCTTACTCATGGTGATCCAGACCCCAGACGGTCTGAATCGGCCCTACACCGATAATCAGGGGCGGATTTGGGTTAAGAGCGGTGCCGACAAGTGGCATGTGACCACCCGTGAGGAAATGCAGCGGCTGTTTCAGCAAGCCGGACTGATTTATGCCGACGAAGTCCCGGTTTCGGGGACCACGGTCGCGGATATCGATCATCGAGCACTGGAGGAGTACTTTGAAAACCGCTATCGGGAACCGCTGGAGGATACCGATCAGTCCCTGGAGCAGTTGTTACGGAATATGGGACTGGCTCGCAATGGCGTGCTGACTCTGGCGGGATTGTTGTTGTTCGCCAAAAAGCCGGAGCGGTTTCGCCCGGCCTTCATGCTCAAAGCGGTGGCCCTTCCCGGCCGCGAGTTGCACGAGACCCACTATCTGGACAGCGAGGACATTTTCGACCGGCTGGCCGGGCAATACCAGCGCGGTTTGGCGTTCGTTAAGCGCAACCTGCATTACGTGCAAGGCGATCAGGGCATCAATAGCCTGGGCATTCTGGAAATCCCCGAAATCGTGTTCCAGGAATTGCTGGTCAACGCCCTGATTCACCGCGACTACTTTATCAGCGCCCCAATCCGGGTGCTGGTGTTCTCCGACCGAGTGGAAATCAGCAACCCCGGCCATCTGCCCAATCATTTGACTGTGGAGCAGATTCGCTATGGTTTGTCGAACATGCGCAATCCACTGCTGGCTTCGCACGCCACCCATCTTCTGCCCTATCGCGGGCTGGGCAGCGGTATTCCTCGCGCCCTCAAAGCTTGGCCGAGCATCGAACTGGTGGATGATCGCGCTGGTAACCAGTTCAAGGTGATTATTCCCCGGTCGGGGGTAAATTGATCCACGGTGCACGGATTCCACTGCCTTCAATCCAGATCGTTGCTGGTGACAATGTCGCCATAACCGAAGAAAAATAGCCCATCCTGATGGTCCACGCTCAAGCGTGCTTCCGGATTGGCGCTCAGCACCTGATGCCCGCCATGCGGAAGATGTGGCGCTGATAGATCAGCAACCCGGTAACGCTGGCGCACCAAGAGGTTACGGAATCACTCCCCAGCCAGAAACGGCTAAAACGCTGTCAAGGCGGCGCGAAAATCAGTGCTGAACCGATGATCGTCATCGAATGGACTCGTCCCTCCAACCTAGTAAACCAGTCCCGCTGGCGGTAGGAAATCTCCGGTTTGCGAACGGTGGCCGTGGGAAAAGCATCCCGCAAAGCTTGGACTTTATCGGTGCCGAGGGTGGAAATAAAGCCATGGAGGTAAAAGGAAGCAGACTTGGAGGTGGATAATGTATTTTTTTAGTAGTATATAGTATAATAAGATATTTACTAACCTTGATTGGGTATTCCGGGTCCAATCGTCCACTGATTCCGGGCCCAATCGTCCACCCCGGCGATGCGTCGCCTCCGACTAGGATAACCCGATAGTCTTGCCTCTTTTTGCCCAACAGAAGGAGGCACCGATGTCGAAAGAGAGGTTATCCGCCGTGAAGATTAAAGACATTTTACGCTTGAAGTTTGACGTGGATTAGCTCAAGTATAATAATTGCGCGTCCTCGATTGATTCAAAACGAGGGCGGAGTACACACGCTGATCAACTCGCACTCCTGATCACCCACGTTGCGAAAGCGATGCAGTTGGCGGCTGTCGAAGTAATACGCATCTCCCGCTTCCAGCACACGGCTCTGATCGCCCACCACGATCTCGATCCGTCCCCGCAGCACGATACCGCCTTCCTCGCCATCGTGCTGCAACATGAGCTTGCCGGTGTCGGCCCCAGGTGCGTAGCGTTCGTGCAGGATCTGCAATTTGCGGTGGCGTAGATTCCTGCCCACCTGACGGAAGGAAATCGACCCTTTGGCCAGTTCCAGTAACTCGCGCGCCTTGAAAAAAATAGGGTCCTGGGAAGGCAGATCCCGGTTAAAGAACTCGCTTAGCGACAGCGGAATACCGTCCAGCACTTTCTTTAGAGACGCCACCGACGGGCTGTTCTTGTTTTGCTCGATCAGGGAAATGGTGCCGTTGGTGACTCCGGCGCGGCGAGCCAATTCGCGTTGCGACAGACCGTACTGCTCGCGCACGGCCCGCAGGCGGGTACCCAGATCGAACCCCAGTTCCGCATCGCTCAGGCTGTCGGCGGGCTGTTCATCGATGTTCGACATATTAAACTTCCTTAGGCTATTGATCATCGGGATGCTGGCCGATAAAACTCTCAATAATGACTATATATAACATATAAATCATTTAGATATATCTGTATATGACGTGTCTTCCAGAAATGGTCTGGATCGATTATTGTTTATTTTTTTAAACGATGCTAGGCTTGCGCTCACAAATTCAAGCTATCCAGATTACGGTCGGGCGCTGCTTTTTCGGCCGGAGCGCTAAGCGGTGGCCTCCCGCGAACCCACGGAGTTTCCCCATGCATCTGAAAGATTCTCGCCTGTTTCATCAGCAGTGTTATATCGGCGGCGCTTGGGTGGATGCCGATAACAAGGAAGCTTTTCCGGTGAGCAATCCAGCCACAGGCGAAACGCTCGGCAGCGTGCCCAAGTTGGGAGCTGCCGAGGTCGGCCGGGCCATCGCGGCGGCCCAGGAAGCTTTCGCCGGTTGGCGGGCCCGAACCGCGAAGGAGCGTTCCACCATCCTGCGCCGCTGGTTCAACCTGATGCTGGATCATCAGGAAGATTTAGCCGTACTGATGACGTTGGAGCAGGGCAAGCCACTGACCGAAGCGCGCGGCGAGATCGCTTACGCGGCCTCCTTCATCGAATGGTTCGCCGAAGAAGCCAAGCGGGTTTACGGCGACGTCATTCCTCCGCATCAGGCTGACAAGCGCATCGTCGTCGTCAAGGAACCGATTGGTGTCTGCGCGGCGATCACACCCTGGAATTTTCCCGCCGCCATGATCACCCGCAAGGCCGGCGCCGCGCTGGCCGCCGGCTGCACGATGGTGATTAAGCCCGCCTCGCAGACCCCGTTCTCGGCGCTAGCGTTGTGTGAGCTGGCGGAGCGGGCCGGCATACCGGCGGGGGTGCTGAACGTGATCACCGGTTCCGCGCAGGTCATCGGCGCCGAACTTACCGCCAGTCCGACGATCCGCAAGCTCAGCTTCACCGGCTCCACCGCCATCGGCAAGCAACTCATGCGGGAATGCGCCGGCACGATGAAGAAGCTGTCGCTGGAACTGGGGGGCAATGCGCCCTTCATCGTGTTCGACGACGCCGATCTGGATGCCGCCGTGGAAGGTGCGATGATCTCCAAATACCGCAACGCCGGTCAGACCTGCGTCTGCGCCAACCGCATCCTGGTGCAGGATGGCGTCTACCAGGCGTTCGCCGACAAACTGAGCCAGGCGGTGGCGACCCAACTCAAGGTGGGTAACGGTCTGGAGTCCGGCGTGACTCAGGGGCCGTTGATCGATGAAGCCGCCGTGGCGAAGGTGGAGGAGCACATCGCCGATGCGCTGAGCAAAGGCGCCCGTATCGTGCTGGGTGGTCAGCGACACGAACTCGGCAGGACTTTCTTCCAGCCCACGATCCTGACTCAGGTGACCGCAGAGATGGCGGTGGCGCGGGAAGAAACCTTTGGCCCGGTGGCGCCGTTGTTCCGCTTTTCAACCGAGCAGGACGCCATCCGCATGGCCAACGACACCGAGTTTGGTCTGGCTTCCTATTTCTACAGCCGCGACATCGGGCGGATCTGGCGGGTCGGCGAGGCTTTGGAATACGGCATGGTCGGCGTCAATACTGGGCTCATTTCCACTGAAATCGCGCCCTTCGGCGGCATGAAGGAATCCGGCCTTGGCCGTGAGGGTTCCAAATATGGCATCGAAGACTATTTGGAAATCAAATATCTGTGCATGGGTGGTATCGACCGCTGAGCCGCGTGCCCTCAACCCTAATTCCCTTTGCCGATGGAGTACCGAACCATGACTACCAACGCCGAGCTATTGTCGCGCCGCGCGCAAGCCGTCGCCCGAGGCGTGTCCTGCATCCATCCTATCGCTGCCGAGCGCGCTGAAAACGCCGAACTCTGGGATGTGGAAGGCAAGCGCTACATCGATTTTACTGGCGGCATCGCCGTGCTCAATACCGGTCATCGTCATCCCCAGGTGATGGCAGCGGTCGAGGCGCAAATGCAACGCTATACCCATACCTGCTTTCAGGTGATGAGCTATGAACCTTACGTGGCGCTGGCCGAGCGGCTCAATGCCCTGGCGCCGGGCCGGGGACCCAATAAAACCCTGCTGCTGACTACCGGCGCCGAGGCGGTGGAAAACGCCGTCAAGATCGCCCGCTTTTATACCAAACGCTCAGCCGTCATCGCCTTCAGCGGGGGGTTCCACGGCCGGACGATGCTGGCGTTGGGCCTGACCGGCAAGGTGCCGGCCTACAAAACTGGTTTTGGCCCCTTTCCCGAGATCTACCATGCGCCATTTCCCAATCCCTTGCATGGGGTCAGCATCGATCATGCTTTGGGGATTCTGGAATATTTTTTCAAAGTGGACGTCGAGCCGGAGCGGGTGGCGGCGATCATCATCGAACCGGTGCAGGGGGAAGGCGGTTTTTACATCGCGCCGCCGGAATTCCTGAAACGCTTGCGCCAGCTTTGTGACCGGCACGGCATTCTGCTGATCGCCGATGAAATCCAGACCGGCGCGGCGCGCACGGGCAAATTTTTTGCCATCGAGCATAGCGGGGTGGTCCCCGATCTGATTACCATGGCCAAAAGTTTGGCTGGCGGTTTTCCGCTCTCGGCGGTGGTCGGCCGCGCCGAAGTCATGGATAGCGTCGGCCCCGGTGGTCTGGGGGGCACCTACGCCGGCAGCCCGCCGGCCTGCGCGGCGGCTTTGGCGGTGTTGGATATCATTGAGCGCGAAGGCCTGCTGGAACGCAGCCTGCGGCTGGGCGAAATGATCCAGGCTCGGCTTAAAAAGCTGGCCGACAGCGTAACCCGCATCGGCGACGTGCGCGGTTTGGGCGCCATGGTGGCGATGGAATTTTTCAAGGATGAGGAACGCCGGGTACCCGACCCCGAACTGACCAGGGCGCTGGTGACCCGAGCCGCTGAGCGCGGTCTGATCCTGTTGTCTTGTGGCATGTATGGGAACGTCGTGCGCATCCTGGTGCCGCTGACTGCATCCGATGTGTTGGTGAACGAAGGCTTGACGATTATCGAACAATGCCTGGAATCGTTGACGCTCGAAGTGGCCTGAACCTGAATTGTCCTCGACGGTTCGGCCCAGTCGCCAGCCGCGAGGGCGCGAATCCAACCCAAAGGTAGCTTGATCATGACCCCGTTTGCCATCGCTGGTATCCAAATGCACGTTTCAGCCCTGCATGACAACATCAATGTCATGGGGCGCCGGCTCGACTTGCTCATGACCCGGTTTCCCTGGGTGCAGATGGTGGTGTTCAGCGAGCTGGCGCCGTTTGGGCCACTGACGGGGCATGCGCAGCACCTGCCAGGCCCAGCCGAGACAACATTTTGCCAGATGGCGGCCCACCACAAAGTCTGGTTGATTCCTGGGTCCATGTTCGAGTTGGTGGGCGACAAAATCTGTAATACGGCGAGCGTCATCGATCCCCATGGGCAGGTCGTCGGACGCTATCGCAAAATGTTCCCGTTTCGCCCCTATGAGAACCATGTGGAAGCGGGAAGAGAGTTTCTGGTTTTCGACGTTCCCGAGGTGGGGCGGTTCGGCGTGTCCATTTGTTACGATATGTGGTTTCCAGAGACGTCCCGCACCTTGGCCGCCATGGGCGCAGAGGTGATTCTGCATCCCTCCATGACCGACACCATCGATCGGGAAGTCGAACTGTCGATTGCCCGCGCCACCGCCGTGACCAACCAGTGCTACTTTTTCGACATCAACGGCGTGGGTGATGGCGGGGTCGGTTCTTCCATCATCGTGGGGCCGTCCGGCTACGTCATTCATGCAGCGGGCGGCGGGGAAGAAACCATCCCGGTGGAAATCAACCTGGATCGAGTGCGGCGCGAGCGCGAGGTCGGCATCCGCGGTTTGGGACAGCCCCTGAAGAGCTTTCGCGATCGACCAGTGGATTTTCCGATTTAC
Source organism: Candidatus Competibacteraceae bacterium (assembly GCA_027492875.1). Lineage (GTDB taxonomy): Bacteria > Pseudomonadota > Gammaproteobacteria > Competibacterales > Competibacteraceae > Competibacter. The sequence goes on from JAPUDV010000067.1 coordinate 27,181, forward strand.
CAACGAGGGAGCGGCTTCCCCGAAGACTATTTGCATAGCCTGGGTCCACTGGCCAAACCGGAGCGGGGTTCCCGGGCTGGTTTAAAACAGGACACTGCGCCTGTGGTCGGGCAAGAAGGCTACAATCCCTTGGCGTAGGCAGCCCAGGCAGGCAGCTATTCCACCAGTCTTGATGAGACGCCGGTCAGGACGGGATAAGCTCCGCGACTTATTCACAATCGATTGCTTTCAATGTAAAACTTTTCTAGTCTTGGGCTGTGGCGGCAATTCAGCTCACGCTGCCAATAGGGGATCCGGAGCACCTGTGGGCGGGATTGGGATGCCACGAAATCCTTTTCCAGCTTAGGCCCTGGGCCTCGTCCAGCAAGCCCGCGGCGCTTGTCAGCTTAGATACTTACCTGCGGTTCTATGTGGTTATATCGGTATTACGGGAGAACGTGATGATTCTCGAGCAAATAACCACCGGTGGCTGCCTGTCCTACCTTATCGGTTGTAACGAGACCCGCTCGGCAGCGCTGATCGATCCGGAAATCAGCCAGATTGGCCACTACCTCGCCCTCGCCGCGAGGGACGGCTTGCGTATCCGCTACGTGATCGACACCCACACCCACGCCGACCATTTCTCGGCGACCCATCAGCTCGCGCAACAATTAGCCGTGCCGGTGGTGATGCACCGCGCCAGTCCGGCGCCGTTCGTGGATATGCGCATCGGCGATGGCGAGATGGTGATGCTCGGGCGGCTGCGCGTGCAGGTGCTCCACACGCCGGGCCACACTCGCGACTCGATATGTCTGTGGGTCGAGCACAGCCTATTCACCGGCGATACGCTGCTGATCGGCGCCACGGGTCGTACCGACTTGCCGAGCGGCGATCCCGAGGCGCTCTACGACAGCCTCTTCCAGCGCGTGCTGCGACTGGACGCCGATCTTAACGTCTTCCCGGCACATGACTACCAGGGTCAAAAGAGTTCGACCATCGGCAAAGAGCTGGCGACGAATCCACGCCTGCAAAAGCGCGAGCGCGCGGATTTCGTCGAGATGATGCGCAACCTGAATCTTTCAATGCCGACGCATGTGACCGAAGCGCTGCGCACCAACATGAGTGGCGGCAAATCGGTCGCGCAGTTGCTCGCCGAGGCGGCGGAGAAAGTACCGTTCATGGCGCTCGCCGAACTCAAGGCCCGCGTCGAAGCTGCGGACAACGATTTGATCGTGCTCGACGTGCGCGAGCGCGACGCCTACGAAGGCGGCCACATCCCCGGCGCGCGCCTGTTGCCACGCGGTCAGCTCGAATTGCGGGTCAACCAGGAATTGCCTGACCCCACTCGGCGCATCCTCACCTGCTGCGAACTGGGCCATGTTTCGACGCTGGCGGCATCGACGCTGCATGAGATGGGCTTTCTGTACACGGTCGCATTGGACGGCGGGATGAAAGCCTGGCGAGAGGCCGGCTATCCGGTGAACTCGGGTCGCGAACCCTAACCCGAAATTCCCACGGCCGCGACGCTTGTTGGTCTCATCCGCCGATGCCCGACATCGACACCCCAGGCCACGCTGGAATACCCTGGAGTCCGTGGTTACAGACGCCGCATCTTGATGTCGAGGATTTGAATGCGGTAGGCGATCTGGCGGGGTGTCATGCCCAACAGCCGAGCTGCCTTGGCCTGTACCCAGCCGGCCTGTTCCAAAGCGGCGATGACCCGCTCCCGCTCGTCCAGGTCGGTGGCGTCCAGGTCGATCCGGGGCATCGCGGGAGCTGAACCCGCGCCGGCACCGCGCGGGTTCAGACCGCTCAGCTCGATGACATCCTGCGCGATCACGCCGTTGGCGCTCATGATCGCGCTGCGCTCCAGGCAGTTTTCCAGCTCGCGCACGTTGCCGGGCCAATGATGCCGCATCAGCAGACGGACGGCACTGTCGGTGATGGCCAGCATCCGTCCCTGTTGCCGGGCGATCTTGTCCACCAGAAACCGCGCCAGATCGGGGATGTCCTCCGGCCGGTCGCGCAGCGCCGGCATGAAGATCGGCATCACGTTGAGCCGGTAATAGAGATCTTCGCGGAACTGGCCGGTTTCCACCGCGTCTTCCAAGTCGCGGTTGGTGGCGGCGATGATCCGCACGTCCACCCGCAGGGTCTGGCTGCCGCCGACCCGCTCCATCTCGCCTTCCTGAATCACTCGCAGCAGCTTGGCTTGAAAGGTCGGGGAGATATCGCCGATTTCATCCAGGAACAGGGTGCCGCCGTGCGCCTGTTCGAAGCGGCCCTTACGCTGGTTGACCGCGCCGGTAAACGCGCCTTTCTCGTGCCCGAACAGTTCCGATTCCAGCAGGTTGTCCGGCAAGGCCGCGCAGTTCAGCTTGACCAACGGCCCGCCGACCCGGGGCGAGTTGTAGTGAATGGCGCAGGCGATCAGTTCCTTGCCGGTGCCCGATTCACCGCGCACCAACACCGTGGTGTTCCATTTCGCCACCTGCCGCACCTGCTCGAACACCTGCTGCATCGGCTGGCTGTGGCCCACCATGCTGTCGAAGCCGTGCTGGCCGCGCACCACCCGCCGCAGGCTGTCGCGCTCGGCGGTCAGCGCTCCGCGTTCGCGTTCCACGGCCTGAGCGGCGCGCACGCTGCGGGCGATCAGATTGGCGACCATTTCCAGAAAGCGGGCGCGTTCCGCCAGCCACTTGTCAAGGCGGGGCGGCTGCGCCGCCAGCACGCCGCTGTATTGACCCGAACCGGCCCGGATCGGCACCCCGATCAACGGCAACTCGCGGTCGTAGAGCCGCAAGCGATCGAGAAAGCGCGGTTCGTCGGCCAAGCGCGGCAACACCAGTCGCTCGCCGCGCTCCAGCACCATCCCCAGCACCCCTTCCCCCGGCAGGTAGCGCACCGGTGCGCCGCTGGCCGGCTTGGGCTGATCGTGGATGGCGCTGACCAGCAGGGCGCCGCTGTCGGGGTCCACCAGCGAAACCACGCCGCGATGCAATTCGCCGTGTTCGTGCAGGACCCGCAGGACCTGATCGAGCGTTTCCCACAACGGGCAGGGATGGCTGAGCACCTGGCTCACCCGGAACAGCGTGGCCAGTTCGATTTCCAGCAATTCCGATCGGTCCACGACGGCGACCTTCGTATCGACGGCGATCAAGAATCATCCTCGTATTTGATGGGCAGCACCACCTGCCAGCGGCAGCCCGTGCCGTAATCGGGATCGAGAGTGATCATGCCGCGCTGTTCGTTGACCACTTCCTGCACCATGGCCAGGCCCAGGCCAACATGGGTGGCGGCGCGCTTGGTGGTGAAGAACGGCTCGAAAATCCGCCAATGCAGGTCCGCGGCCACGCCGGGGCCGGTGTCCTCGATCACCACCGATACCGTTTGCTCCTGAGTCGCGGTGGTGATGCGCAGTTCGCGCGGCTGGTGGCGGTTGCTGTCCATGGCGTCCAGGGCGTTGTCGATCAATTGCTTGAACATGCCGCGCAGGCGACCGGCCCGCGCGGTGACGGCAGGCAGCATCGGCGCGGGTTTCCAGTCGACGACGGTGCCGCCGGCCAGCAGGCGCTGCTTGCACAGTTCCAGCACCTCGCGCAGCAACTGATTGATGTTGACCGGCGCCGCCGCTTCCGGCGGCATCGCCGGCACCAGCGCCCGCAGCCGTTCCAGCGCCGTCTGACCGGTCGCGGCGGCCTGATTCAGGGCGTGGCGCAGGGCGGGATCGGCCTGAGCGCCGCGCCGTTCCAATAGATCGCGGGCGGCGGAGATCAGGTTCATCGGTCCCTGCATCTGGAAGATGGCGGCTTGCAGCGCCTCGCGCATGCTGCGCACCCGTTCCTGCTCGGCCAGCAGGGCGCGCATGGCGTTCATGCCTACCGCTTCCTGCTGACGCTTGAGCGCGCTGATCTCGTTAGCCATGAGCAGCAGATAGGTCTGTCGCACCGGTTTGAAAAAGGTGGCGGCGCTGCTGTCCTGTTCGCGGAACCATACGCCCGAACAGGAAAACCAGCGCGGTTGTCCCTTGCCGCCCGGATCGAAGCTGACCTCCCGATCGCGGAAGCCGTGCTCGGCGCTCGCGCCCCACGGAAAGGTTTCGCCCAGGGTTTCCCGCAGGGCGCGCAGAAATTCCGCCGCTGGCTCCCGCACCCGCAGGTCGCCGACCAGCTTCTTGTATTCGTGGTTGTCGAGGATGACCCGTCCGTTCTCGTCCAACAGGGCGATGACCGCCGGGGCGGCGTCCACCATCGATTCGATCAGTGCCTTCTGATAGTGCACCTGTTGTTCCAGATGGTGCATGGCGGTCACATCGCGATGGATGCCAAGAAAGCAAGCGGTTTCAGCCTGAGGATCCTGGATCGGGATGACGGTCAGCTCCGCCAAATAGACGGTGGACCGCTTGCGGCGATTGACCAGCAGCCCGGTCCAGGGTTTGCCGCGCTTGATCTGCCGCCACAACTGATCGTAGACCCGGGCCGGCGTGCAACGATCGGAGAGCATGGCGGTGTTTCCGCCGATGACTTCGCTGGCGGTATAGCCGGTGACCTCGGTGAAGGCCGGGTTGACGTAGAGGATGTTGGCGTGGGTGTCGGTGAGGCAGACGGCGATGGTCAACTGGTCCACCACCTTGGCGAACACCCAGGGCGGCAGGATTTCTGCAGCGGATTGCACTGCCTTCGCGTCGGTCTGGGAAAAATAGCCGACTGTTTTCTGATCGTTCTGGGCCATGGGCGTGCTCGGCATTGTGGGGGCTGGAACCGGTTGGGAAACGACATGCAACTTTATGGCCAGTAAGGGACGCGCTCGGCCAGGGCCGGGCGCGAGCGGCGGGGTTACGGCGAGATCCGTCTCCATCTTCCATCCGTCGTCTTTTCATCCGCAATGCGGCATTCATGACAAACGAGCCCTGCTTTTCCTCGCCATTGTTGTGAATCTCACAATGTTCCCGTGATCGGCCGGAAAGAATCGTGATCGGCAAGGCATTGAACGACTAGGGAATGGCGCACATTCAATCCTGTTGGCACGATTGCTGCCGGATAGCGTAACAGGAACGTGGAGAACTGTGATGCGGGATTACCTGTTCATCTTGTTGGGCGCGGCGCTGGTCAACAACGTGGTGCTGGTGCGATTTCTCGGGCTGTGCCCGTTCATGGGTGTGTCGAACAAGATCGATTCGGCCCTGGGCATGGGCATGGCGACCACCTTCGTGCTGACCTTGGCGGTCGCGGCCAGTTGGCTGCTGGAGCACTACCTGCTGGCCCCGCTCGGTATCGAGTTTTTGCGCATCCTGGCGTTCATCCTGGTGATCGCCGCCCTGGTGCAGTTCACCGAGATGTTCGTGCGCAAGGCCAGTCCGACCCTCCATCAGGTGCTGGGCATCTACCTGCCACTGATCACCACCAACTGCGCGGTGTTCGGCATGGCGCTGCTCAACGTCCAGCAAAAGCACGATTTTCTCAGCAGTCTGTTGTACGGCTGCGGCTCCGCGCTGGGGTTCACCCTGGTGATGGTGCTGTTCGCGGGGATTCGAGAGCGACTGGCGTTGGCCAGCGTGCCGGCGACTTTTGCCGGCGCTCCCATCGCCTTCATCGCCGCCGGCCTGCTGGCGCTGGCGTTCATGGGGTTTGCGGGATTACCGGCGCATTAGAGGAGAGAAGAAAACATGATTGTCGCCATGACCACCTTGACCGGCCTGGGTCTGCTGCTGGGTCTGCTATTGAGTCTGGCCGCCCGCGTGTTCCAGACACCGGGCAACGCTCTGTGTGAGGAAATCACCGAGTTGCTGCCCGGCGTGAACTGCGGGCAGTGCGGTTATCCCGGTTGCGCCGCCGCCTCAGAAGCGCTGGTGGCCGGCGGCGCGTCACCCGCGCTGTGTCCGCCCGGCGGCGCGGTGCTGGCTCGGACGCTGGCGGCCCGGCTGGGGCGGACGCTGGATGCCGCGGGAGGCCCGCCGCTGCTGGCCGAGATCGACGAAAGCCTTTGCATCGGCTGTGCCCATTGCGGCAAGCGTTGCGCCACCGACGCCATCATCGGCGCGCCCAAGCAGATTCACGCCGTTTTCCAGGAAGCTTGCACCGGCTGCGGGCTGTGCGTCGAAGTCTGTCCGACCGAATGCCTGCAACTACGTCCCCAGAAACCGACTTTCGAGAGCTGGTGCTGGCCCAAGCCGGCGCTGGTGGGAGTGTGAACGATGCGTCTGCATGACTTTCGCGGCGGCGTCCATCCGCCCGGTCAAAAACATCTCAGCGCCGGACGGCCGATCCAGTCCCTGCCGTTGCCGCCGCGTCTCTATATCCCGTTGCAGCAACACGCCGGCACGCCCGCGCTGCCGGTGGTGACGATCGGTCAGCAGGTCGGTAAGGGTGAATTGCTGGCCCGCGCGCAGGGCGCCACCTCCGCCCCGTTGCACGCGCCCAGCTCCGGACGGATCGCCGCCATCGGCGAGTTCACCGCGCCGCATGCCTCGGGCTTGCCGCTGCCGACCATCATTCTCGACACCGACGGCGAGGAGCGCTGGGCCGAGCGCGAGCCGCCGTCCGATCCCTTCGACCTGAGCCCGGAAGAAGTCGCGCATCGGGTCGGCGCCGCTGGCATCGTCGGCATGGGCGGCGCCAACTTTCCGGCGTCGGTCAAGCTCAGCAAGGCGCGCCAGGCCGGTGTGCATACCCTGGTGATCAACGGCGCGGAGTGCGAGCCGTATGTGACCTGCGACGACCAGCTCATGCGCGAACGAGCGCGGGAGATCGTCGACGGCATCGCCATCATGCTGCACGCCTTGCAAGCGTCGCGCGCCGTGGTCGCCATCGAGAACAACAAGCCGGAGGCGCTTCAGGCCATGGACGACGCCTGCCGGCACGATGCCCGGATCGAGGTGCTGAACCTGCCCAGCCGTTATCCCGCCGGCTCGGCCAAGCAGTTGATTCAACTGCTGACCGGCCTGGAAACGCCGGCCGGTGGGCGCGGCACCGACACGGGACTCCTGGTGCACAACGTCGGCACCGCCTACGCGGTCCATCGGGCGTTGCGCCACGACCGGCCGCTGATCTCGCGCATCGTCACGGTCAGCGGCGGCGCGGTGCCGGAGCCGCGCAATCTGGAGGTTCCCATCGGCGCGCTGGCAGCCGATCTGCTGGCCTACTGCGGCGGCGTCAGCGACGGGCGTGCCCGCCTGCTGATGGGCGGACCGATGATGGGGCTGCCGCTGCCCGGCCCTCAGGTGCCGGTGATCAAGGGCACCAACGGCATTCTGGCGCTGACTCCCGACGAAATCGGGGAGGCGCACGAGCCATCGCCGTGCATCCGCTGTGGCCGCTGCGTGGACGCCTGTCCGATGGGTCTGCTGCCGCTGGAATTGTCCAAACGGGCGCGTGGCGAGGACTGGGAGGGTATCCAGGCGCTGGGCTTGAACGACTGCATGTCCTGCGGTTCCTGCGCGTATGTCTGTCCGTCGCATATCCCCCTGCCGCAATACTTCGCCTACGCGCGCGGCATGTTGGCGGCGCAACGGCGCGAGGAGCAGAAGGCGCGACGTACCCGCGAGTTGATGGAACAGCGCCAGGCGCGGTTCGAGCGGCAGGAGCGGGCCAAGGCGGAAGCGGCGGCGCTGCGGCGGGCACAGAAGAAACAGCCCGTCACGGTTCTGGAAGACGATGAGGATTAAGGTAAGGGCCACCGCATGAACTTAAATCGACTGGCCGGTGCTCCTCACGCCCACGACCGGGACAGCGTGCCGCGCCTGATGAGCGCGGTGCTGCTGGCGATCCTGCCCGCTACCTTATACGGCCTTTTTTTATTTGGCTGGCCGGCCTTCAACCTGTTGGCGATCACCGTCCTGGTGGGCTTGGCCTGCGAGGCCGGCTGCCTGTGGCTGGCGGGGCGACCGGTTCGCACCGGAGTCAAGGACGGTTCGGCGTTGCTGACTGGGATGCTGCTGGCCCTGTCGCTGCCGCCCTGGGCGCCGTGGTGGATCGGCGCCATCGGCGCCGCCTTCGCCGTCGTGGTCGGCAAGCAGGTGTTCGGCGGCACCGGCCAGAACATTTTCAATCCGGCGATGCTGGCGCGGGTGATGCTACTGGTGTCGTTTCCGGTGGAAATGACCACCTGGTTGACACCGCATCCCTGGTGGTCCGGGACATCGCCGGGATGGTTGGAAGGCTGGCTGATCACGCTCGGCCATTTCAGCGCGACCGACGGGGTGACCGGCGCCACCATCCTGGGTTACGCCCGCACCGAGTTAGGCATGAATCATTCCCTGAGCCAGATTTTACCGGGGCATTATCAGGCCGGCGCCGCCGCGCTGGGTTGGACCGGCGGCAGTCTGGGCGAAACCGCCGAATGGCTGGTGCTGCTCGGTGGGCTGTGGCTACTGCGGCGGCGGGTGATCACCTGGCCTATTCCGGCGGGGATGCTGGGCGCGGTGCTGGTGCTGGCCGGTGCGTTTCACCTGCTCGATCCCCAACGCTTCGCCGATCCTGGGCTGCACCTGCTGTCGGGCAGCCTGATGCTCGGGGCGTTTTTCATCGCCACCGATCCGGTCACATCGCCGGTCGCGCCGCTGGGACAAATCGTGTTCGGCATCGGTTGCGGCGTGCTGGTCTACGCCATCCGCACCTGGGGCGGCTATCCCGAGGGGGTGGCGTTCGCGGTGGTGCTGATGAACGCCGCCACGCCGCTGATCGACCACTACATCCGCCCACGCGCCTACGGTCGAACCTGGCGCGGCCAGCCACGACCGGTGCCGGCCCGCGCCAAACAACCGCCCCTGGTGCAGAGATCTGGAGTGGATGCACGTGACTAGTCACTGGTTGAAACCGGAAATCCGGCAAAGCGTGGGATATCCGATTCTGTTGCTGGGTGGGGTGGCGCTGCTGGTCAGCGCGGCGATCGGTATCGCCGACTTGGGAACCCATGCCGATATCGCCCAGCGCCAGTTGGAGGATTTGCAGGTCACTTTGCAGCAGGTGGTGCCCGCCGAGTACTACGACAACGAACCGGTGCTCGACACGGTGACCGTTCAAGAGGGTGATCGGTCGGTGCAAGTCTATCGGGCACGGCGCAAGGGCCAGGTGCAAGCGGTCAGTTTCCGGACTACGGCACCGGGTTACGGCAGTTCGGAGATGGTGATGATCGTCGGGGTGGACCGCGACGGCAAGCTACTGGGAGTGCGGGTAATCAGCCACTCCGAGACGCCAGGCTTGGGCGACAAGATCGAAACGAGTAAATCCAACTGGATTCTCGGGTTCACCGGTCGCTCGCTGAACGATCCACCGCCGGCTGGCTGGGGCGTCAAAAAAGATGGTGGGGTCTTTGACCAGTTCACCGGCGCGACCATCACTCCGCGCGCGGTGGTCAAGTCGATCAAGGGTGGATTGGAGTTCTTCGCCAACCATCGTGCGGTGTTACTGGATGAATCGAGCGGAGGCAATAACTGATGAACGACTATCGCGGTATCTTTGCCGACGGCCTATGGAACAACAACGTGGTGTTCACTCAGATGTTGGCGTTGTGTCCGCTGATGGCGGTAACCACCACCGCCACCAACGGTCTCGGCATGGGGCTGGCTACCACAGGCGTTCTTTTAACATCGAATATCGTCATTGCCATCCTCCGCGACTTTGTGGCTCAGGAAGTGCGAATTCCGGTGTTCGTGCTGTTGATCGCATCCTTGGTGACGTTGGCCGACATGGCGATCAACGCCTGGCTGCATGAGTTGTACAAGGTGCTGGGTCTGTTCATCCCGTTGATTGTCGTGAACTGTAGTGTGCTGGGCCGCGCCGAGTCGTTCGCCTCCAAGCAACCCGTTCTGGCCTCGGCGGCGGACGGTTTGGCAATGGGGCTGGGTTATACCCTGGCGTTGACCGTGATCGGTGGTTGCCGCGAGATAGTGGGCAGCGCCACCTTGTTCGCGCACGCATCGCTGCTGCTGGGTGATGGTTTCGCCTTCCTGGAAACCACGCTGATCAAGGATTATCACGGCTTTTTGCTGATGTTGCTGCCACCGGGTGGATTTCTGGTGCTGGGGTTTTTGCTGGCCGGTAAACGAGTCATCGAACGGGTTACCGAAACGAGTGGGGTTAAGGAAGAATTTCATTGCAGTGTCCAATGAGTTACGACTTGTGATTGCAATACAGACCGCGTGAAGGAGGGTCTATGCACGTTAGCGTCGCTTATGCCGAGTCGGACCATCAGATCTGGCTGTCCCTGGATATACCCGAAGGGAGCACGGTGCAACAGGCCATCGAATTATCCGGTGTCCTGACCCGTTACCCGCATCTGAATCTCAAGAAAAACAAGATCGGGATTTTTGGCAAACTTGCCAAGCCGACCGCACCGCTGGAAGCGGGGGATCGGGTGGAAATCTACCGGCCGATCACGGTCGATCCCAAGACCGTGCCGCAACGGAAAATCACCCTGCTGGATGAGGATGAGGACGACGATTGATTCGGGTCGATCTTTTCCTTTTCCTGAATCAGCGCGCCTCGGGTCGCAGCGTCAGCCGATGCCGCGCTGGTCCGGGCAGGAATGGCAGCGGCTGGCCATCGGCCCAGGCGTCGAACCCGGTCCGGTAGAAAGGCGACAGGGGATGACCGCTCTGGCCACCGGGCATGTGCAGGATGCCATTCGCCTCCCGTCCCGGCGCGACCACCAACCGTTCGGACGAACCGTTTTCGGCGGTCTGCACCCGGGGCATGTACAGATCGCCCGGCAGTGCGCGCGTCGGCATGTCCAGCCAGCCGCTCAGCCACGGCAGAATCCGGCTAAAGGGGTGCTGGATATGGATCAGATTTTGATCGCCCCAGCTTTTCTTACCCAACGGCTGGCCGGCGGCGGTCAGTTCCGCCAGCGTTGCGTCCGCCGCGTCCAGCAGCAGCGCCGGCCAGTCGGGATAGCGGAGATCGAGCAGGTGCGGCGGCTGGTGGGTGACCAGTTGCCACAGCGGTCCTTCGTGCTGCCGGATTAAGGTGTAGTCGAAACGCAGGTCCGCTTGCAGGCAGGCAACGGTCAGCGGCGCGAACGCCCGTTCCCGGACCTTCAGGCGGAAAGCGCGCACCAGCCGGTAGCCGACCGAATCCACCGCTGCCCGTCCACCCCAGTCGGCGACCCACCGGCGCATCTCTTCCCGACGCGGATCGGCGCGGGTGGCATTCGGAGCCAGCACCGCCAGCAGCAGGTCGCGCCAGCGCTGGAGAAATAGAGCGCGATCATCGAGTTGCAGCGCCAGGAAATCCGCTTCGTCGAACCGTTGCGCCGACTGCAAGCCGTCGCGAATCTGCCCGGCGCGGGCGCCGAGCGCGTAGCCGCCGTCGCCCAGCAGATTGAGCCATGCCCCGTCCACCACCCGGCCGTTGGCGGTCCACAGTCGGCCGTCGGGCGGATCGACGATGCGCGGGTATTCGGCCGGTTCCAGCCAACCGTCCCAGCCGCGCCGACCGTCGGCCCAGGAAGACGGTATGCGGCCCGCGTGGCCGAAGCGGCGCGGGATCGGGCCGGTGAGGGTCCAGGCAATGCGTCCATCCGCGCTGGCCAGCAAGCTATTTTGCGCCGGCATGCCAGCCTGGTTGGCGACCGCCAGCGCCGCCTCCAGCGTTTCGACCCGCTCCAGCTCCTGCGGCCCCAGGTTGAACGCCCGCAGCTCGTGCGCCACCCAGCGCAGCGCCCGCCGCCGGCCCAGAGGGTCGCGGTCCACCACCGGCCCCCAGACGGTTTCCAGTACCTCCAGCGTTTCGGGCGGCCCGTCCTTGACGGTCAGCGTTTCCCGGAGGCGGGTAAAAGCGCGCGGCCCGTCGGGGGTCAGATAGCTATCGTCGTCGGCGCCAGGTTCCAGAATCACCAGATCGGCCCAGTCGCCTTCGCTGTTGGTGAAACCCCAGGCGATACGGCCGTTGCTGCCAGCCACGATGGCCGGTGCTCCGGGCAACATGACGCCGGTGATGCGCCGTTCCCCACCGGCATCGGAGTAGGCCAGGGTGGCCCGATACCAGATATTGGGAACACGCAGCGTCAGATGCATGTCGTTGGCCAGCAACGCGCCACCGTGCGCGGTCAGCCTGCCGGCGACCGCCCAGTTGTTGCTGCCGCTGGCCGTTTCGGATTCATCGGTCGGTACGGGCGGGAAGAGCGCGAAAGCCGGCGGCGGGTGCGTTCGCGGGTTCGCCGGAACGATACCGGCGACCGGCTGATGGCGCAGGTCGAACACCTCGGGACCGGGTATCGGCGGTGACGGGAACGGTTCGCCTCGCAACGGCGCGTCCCATTCGGTGCCGGGCGGATCGAGAAAATCGGCCAGAGCGGGTGGTAGTCGGTCGTGCAGCAGGCCGCGCGTTGATTCGCGCGGCCATTGCTGACCTTGCAGGTTCAGATACATCGCATACACCACCAGCGGCGTATCCTCGGCTCGCCAGGGTTCGGGCGCGAGCCGCAGCAACAGGTATTCGAACGGTGGGGCGGCGAGGGCAGCCAGTCCGGCATTGACGCCGGCGGCGTAGGCATCGATCAGGGCGCGTTCATCGGCCGGCGCCGCCGCCAGTGCTTGAGCGGCGCGATGGCGGAAGCGATGCAGGCGATGGGCGCGATCCAGATCCAGCGCCATTGAACCGAACAAAGCCGCCAGTTCGCCGGCCGCCGTGCGTCGCAGCAGGTCCATCTGGAAAAACCGCTCCTGAGCGTGGATGAAGCCGGTGGCGCGGGCGACATCGAGCCGGTTGGCGCCGCGAATGAGCGGCACGCCCAGCGCGTCGCGCTCGACGGTGGCCGGCGCGCTCAACCCGGCCAATACCGCCGAGCCGTCCAGTCGGGGCAGGCTGCCGCGCAATTGGCCGTACAGCCAGCCGGCGCCAACCGCCAGCAGCGCGAACAGACCCATGCCGGCCAGCAGCGCCCGGCGACGCCAGCGCCCGTTAAACCGCGCCCTGCCCGCAGCCACCCACATGAAATACCGCTCCAAAAAGGAGGAAATCAGTCGTTGTCATTGTCGGATGTCAACCTGTCACACGGCAGTCCATGCTATCATTCGGACGCTCGCGCGGATGTTGCTTGCGCGGGTTTTCACCGGCTCATAACAACCTTCGAGGAAATCACCATGGCCAATCATGCCCCCGACAACAGCCGCCGCCGCTTCATTAAGCTGACCGCCGTCGGCCTGGCCGCCGCGCCGTTCGCCAACGCGCTGTTGAGCGGAACCGCCCGAGCGGCGGATATGGTCAGCGAGACCGATCCTCAAGCGGCAGCGCTGGGTTACGTGGCCGACGCCACCAAGGCCACCAAGCGCACCGACGCCACCGCGCTGTGCAGCAATTGCAGCTTCTACACAGGCAAGGCCGGCGAAGCGAGCGGCCCCTGCGCAATTTTCCAGGGCAAACTGGTACACGCCAACGGCTGGTGCACCGCCTGGGCCAAGAAGGCGGCCTGAACTGTCGCGGGGTTCAGGGTTCAAGGCTCGCGCCGTCCCCTGTCCCCCTGCCCCATCATTTCCCTCGCTTCCGATCCAGCCGCCAGACGAAATCCTCGACGATCGTGCGGTACAGACCCTCCTTGAGCACCGCGTCTTCAATGCCTTGATCGATGTTGGGATTGTCGTTGACTTCGATCACCACCACGCCCTTGGCGGTCTGTTTTAAATCCACTCCATATAAGCCGTTGCCGATCAGGCCGGCGGCCTTGAGCGCCGTTTTCACCACCACCTCCGGCGCATCCTCGACCAAAAAGGTCTTGAAGTCGCCCCCGCGGATGCCTGTTTTCTGGCCGGGCTCGTGGTTGTAGATCTGCCAGTGCTCCTTGGACATGAAATACTGGCAAACGAACAACGGCGTCTTGTTGAGGATGCCCACCCGCCAATCGAACTCGGTGTAGAGAAATTCCTGCGCCAACAGCAGATCGGATGACTTGAACAATTTACCGGCCATGTCCAGCAACTCGGGCCGGTCGTTGACCTTGAACACTCCACGCGAGAACGAGCCGTCGGGAATCTTCAGCACGATGGGGTAATCGATCTCGCTGTCTACCCGTTCCAGATTGTCGCGGCGAACGATGACGGTTTTCGGCGTGCGGACCCGGTGGTTGCGCAACAGTTCGTCCAGATAGACCTTGTTGGTGCATTTAAGGATGGAGTCGGGATCGTCGATAACCACCATGCCTTCGCTCTCCGCCTTTTTGGCGAAGGTGTAGGTGTAGTGATCGATGCCGGTGGTCTCGCGGATGAACAGCGCGTCGAATTCGGCCAGCCGGCCGAAGTCCTTTTTCTCGATCAGTTCGACGTTGACCCCACACTCGCGGCCGATCTTAATGAACTGTTGCAAGCCCTTGGGATTGGACGGCGGCATGGCTTCCTTGGGGTTGTGCAGCATCGCCAGATCGTAGCGGTAGTTGCTGCTGCGAACCCGCGGCTGCCGCCAGCGCCGGCTGAGATAGGCCGCCAGCGCCCCGAGAAATATTTCCTCCTGCTCGGCCGACAGCGAATGCAGGTGCAGCGCCTTGAGGGTGGCGATGCGCCATTTGCCCTGCAGCCGGAACTCCACCCGCAGCAGCGGCGAGCGGAAGGCGTCGAACAGTTGCCGGGCCAGTTCCTGCAGCTCCTTGGCGGCACACTGGCCGAAGAAGATATCCAGCTCGAAGGCCGTGGCGGTGAAGCCGGGTCGGGGCTTGCCCAGCACCTGCTGGACATGGTCGTCCAGATCCTCGATGTCCAGGCTGTAGATCGATTTGCGGCTGAGATCGTTGAGGGTGCGCACGCTGGGGATCACCCGGTGGCGCCGGGCCTCGGCCAGCAGCGAGCAGTAGTAGCCGACGCTCAGGTAGCGGTAGCTGCGGCACAGGTTCAGCACCCGCAGGCTGCGGCCGGTGGAATATTCGGGCTTGGCCAGATAATCCTTGGCGGCGACGACGGGCAGTTTGGGAAAATGGGGTTTCCATTCGGTGGGATTTTCCACCAGGATGATGTGATCGGCCATCGGTGTGAAGCGTCCTGATAAAACGGGTGTGCGGTTAGGGCGGTTAAGGCGCCGACGGTTCGGAGCGGCGGTTGGAACGGTAGAGGATCAGCACGGCTTTTTGCGCGGCCTTGCCGTAGCGGGCCATGCGTTGGAACTCCCGGTGCGGGATCGGCATATTGACGGAGTCGGTGACGGTTTCGCTGTTCTCGACATCGACGAACGGATCGTGGACGTAGATGTAATGATCGTCGAAGCCGGTGACGACCACCCAGTGCGGGAAGCGCTCGCCATAGATGCGGTAGGAACTGATCAGCACCAGCGGAATGCCGCCGGCTTCGAATTTCTGCCGCAGTTCGTCCACCCCCAAACTGCCGCGACACAAAACGACCGGCAATTGGTGCAGTTCTTCGATCCAGTCTTCCTGCACCAGCCGCATCACTTCCTTTTTTTCCGGGCTGCGCACCGAATCGACCAGGAACACGCCGTTTTCGTTGACGTGGATCTCCAGATCGAAACCGCGCCGGTAGGCCGACAGCGCCAGCCCGTAGGGCCCACAGCCACCGTGGCCGGCGGTCATGAAGATGGTGGTGGCCTCGCGCCACAGCCGCAGTTCCAGCTTGCGGTCCAGATCGATCGTTGAGTCCAGCGCCTTCATGGCCATCATCAGCGCCGCCGGGCCGCAGGTGAAGTCGAGCGTCTGCTGGTAGTAGGGCACCTTGACCAGATCGAGCTGGAGCTGCGGGACCAGGCGCTTTTCGAAGCGCAGCGCGGTCATGTGGTCTTCGTAATAGTCCAGCACTTCCTTGAACTGGCGATAGCCGTGGCGGCGGAACAGATTCAGCGACGGGGGATTGTCGCGGCGGACCTCCAGCCGCATCGACACGCAGTCGCGCTCCAGAGCGACGGTCTCGGCGGCTTGCAACAGGCGGTCGCCGATTTTGCAGCGGGCGAAGTCCGGGTGGACGGCAATGGAGTACAAGCGGGCCATCAAGGTGCCGCGCGAGAACAGCAGCAGCACGTAGCCGCGAATTCGGCCGGCGTCTTCTTCGACCAGGGTTACCGCGTTGCCGCGAGTCAACAGGTGGCGGAAGCTGCGGCGGGACAACCGGTCGCTGCTGAAGCAGCGGGTTTCGATGGCCAACAGGGCAGGAATGTCGTCCGGGATAGCGGCGCGCGGCATGGTGGTTTAAAACGAAGCGGTTCCAGACCCGGAAGTCGGATGGGCGAACGGAG
Organism: Candidatus Competibacteraceae bacterium; assembly: GCA_027492875.1. GTDB lineage: Bacteria > Pseudomonadota > Gammaproteobacteria > Competibacterales > Competibacteraceae > Competibacter. Next base: position 43,323 of record JAPUDV010000067.1, read on the forward strand.
ATGGGCAAAACGGCTTGGCGATAACGGCCAGGACAAGCGCGGGATACCAACCGGCGAATGTTGTTATTATCTCGCAGTATCCACCTCCATCGCCAGTGAAAACTCATGCCGACCTCGCCCCCCCTGCTACTGGACCGCATCCGCCAACTGATCGCCACCCCCTCGGTCAGCAGCGTGTCGCCGCAGTTCGACCAAAGCAACCGACCGGTGGTCGATCTGCTGGCTGGCTGGCTGGAAGACGCCGGTTTCGCGGTGCGGATCGAACCGCTGCCGGAGCGGCCGGACAAGGCTAATCTGATCGCCACGCTGGGGGCTGGGCCGGGTGGGCTGGTGCTGGCCGGCCATGCCGATACGGTGCCGTTCGACGCCGGACGCTGGCGCTTCGATCCGTTCGGCGGGGAGGTGGCGGACGGGCGGATTTACGGCCTGGGCGCGGCCGACATGAAATCCTTCCTGGCGCTGGCGCTGGAAGCGGCGCGGGAATTCGCGGCGAACCGGTTGCGCCAGCCGCTGGTCATTCTGGCCACGGCGGACGAGGAAAGCAGCATGCATGGCGCGCGAGCGCTGGCGGCCGCGGCCCAGCCGCTGGGTCGGCACGCGCTAATCGGCGAGCCGACCGGGCTGAAACCGGTGCGGATGCACAAGGGTATCCTGATGGAGGCGATCCGGCTGGAAGGTCGCTCGGGCCATTCCAGCAACCCGGCGCTGGGCGTAAGTGCTCTGGAGGGTATGCATCGGGTGATCGGCGAGCTGCTGCGCTGGCGGACGGAGTTGCAGGCGCGCCACCGCAATCCGCTGTTCGAGGTCGAGGTGCCGACCCTCAATCTGGGGCACATTCACGGCGGCGACAATCCCAACCGGATCTGCGCCGACTGCGAGCTGCACATCGATATCCGGCCGCTGCCGGGGATGTCGCTGGTGGATCTGCGCGGTGAGTTGCACGGCCGGCTGGCCCGGCTGCTGGCCGACGGCGCGTTGAAGCTGGATTTCCTGCCGCTGTTCGAAGGGATCGAGGCGCTGGAAACGCCGGCGTCGGCCGCCATCGTGCGGGCAGCCGAGGAACTGACCGGCGCGCCGGCTGGGGTGGCGGATTTCGGCACCGAGGGGCCGTATCTGAACGCCCTGGGCATGGAGACGGTGATTCTCGGTCCTGGCGACGTGGAATGCGCCCACCAGCCGAACGAATTTCTGCCGCTGGCGGCGATTCCGCCGACGCTGGATCTGCTGCGAGGTCTGATCGGGCGGTTTTGTGTGCGACCCGCATGAGCAACCTCCCCCTGATTCTCGGCGCATTGGGGCCGATCTTCGCGCTGATCCTGTTGGGTTTGGGCTTGCGGCGGCTGGGATTTCCGGGCGACGGATTCTGGCCGGCTGCCGAGCGGCTGACCTATTTCCTGCTGTTCCCGGCCCTGCTGGTGAATCGGCTGGCGCAGGCGCGGCTGGAAGAATACGCGGTCGGGCCGGTGGCGGTGGTGGTGGTGGCTTTGTTGTTGGGGATGACGGCGCTGGTGTATGCGCTACGGCCGTGGCTGGGAGTGGACGGACCAGCCTTTAGCTCGGCATACCAGGGTGCGATCCGTTTTAATACCTATGTGGGGCTGGCGGTGGCGCTGGCGATGTTTCACGCCGAGGGTGGCACGGTGGCGGCGCTGGTGATGGCGCTCATGATCCCCCCGATCAACGTGCTGTGCGTGCTGGTGCTGAGCGCGCACGCTGGCCGGGCGGCTAGCACGACCAGCGTGCTGCGGGGCTTGATCAGCAATCCGCTGATCCTGGGCTGTCTGGTTGGGATCGGCTTGAATCTGAGCGGGATCGGCTTGCCGTGGGGCTCGGCGGCGGTGCTGGATATTCTGGCACGGGCGGCGTTGCCGTTGGGTCTGCTGGCGGTGGGTGCGGGCTTGCGGCTGGCGGCGCTGAACCGGCCGGGCTTGCTGGTCGCGGTCGGCGCGCTGAAACTGTTGGCGCTGCCGGCGCTGGCGGCAATGTTGTGCTGGCTGGTGCAACCGGGCCGGCTGGAAACGGCGGTGTTGCTGACCTTCGCCGCGCTGCCGGGGTCGTCCACCGCCTACATTCTAGCCCGGCAACTGGGCGGCGACGCGCCGCTGATGGCGGCGATCGTGACGGTGGAAACGGGGCTGGCGCTGGCCACGCTGCCGCTGGTTCTGGTCTGGGTGGTCTAGCGTGGAATACGTGGAGCGGAGGGGTCATGACTGCGGCGGTGCAATTACCGCGACATAGGCTGACGGTGGTCGATTTTCAGCGGCTGGGTGCGGCGGGGATTCTGGCCGAGTCCGACCGGGTGGAACTGATCGATGGGGAGTTGATGGATATGGCGCCGATGAGCAGCCTGCATGCGGATTATGTGGATCGGTTGGCGCAAATCTTGATGGTTCAAAATTGTGGCGATTATCGGGTACGGGTTCAAAATCCCGTACGACTCGATGATAACAGCGAAGTGGTGCCGGACTTGGCGCTGGTGGTGAACCGGGGTTATCGCGACGCGCATCCGACTGCGGGAGATGTGCTGCTGCTGATCGAGGTGGCGGACACCACGATGGCTTACGATCGGGAGTTGAAGATTCCGCTGTACGCCCGGCACGGCATCCCGGAGGTGTGGGTGCTGGACGCGGCGGAAGGGCGGGTGTCGTGTTATCGGGAACCGATGCTGGGGAGTTATCGGGAGAGCCGGACAGCGGAGCCCGATGATACATTGACCTTGGAGCGGTTGCCGGAGGTTAGGGTGCATCTAGCGGCGCTGTGGCGTTGAGTTCGCCGGCGCGGGGCGAAGGCAAGACCTCTGGCTTCGACTTCGGCCCGCCAGATCACCTCAACAGGGTAGCGTGGGTCACCCCAAAATCGGTCACGCCACGAAGAAAAGAATCGTCACATAATGGCTGACGCTGCCAGCCAGCACGAACAAATGCCAAATGCCGTGAAAATGCCTGACTTTCTCGTCAAACACGTAGAAAACCAGGCCGCCGGTATAAAACAGACCGCCCGCCAGCAGCCAGACGAAACCTTCCCCCGGCAAGGCTTGCAGCAGTGGCTTGAGCGCCACCAGCACCAACCAGCCCATCAGCAGATAAACCACCAGGGACAGGACACGATTGCCTTTCTGGGGCAGCGATTCCAGAACGACCCCCAACACCACCAACCCCCAAATAATGCCGAAGATCGTCCAACCCCAGCCACCGCGCAGGGTGACCAGGGTAAAAGGGGTATAAGTGCCGGCGATCAGAAAATAAATCGAGTAATGATCCAGTTTGTGAAAAACCCGCTTCGCCCGGCCACGCAGGCTGTGATAAAGCGTGGAAATGGTGTAAAGCAGGAACAGCGTGGTCCCGTAGATGCTGAAGCTGACGATCTTCCACGGATCGCCCTGCCGCGCCGCCGCCACCACCACGATCACCAGACCCGCCAGCGCCGCCACCGCGCCGATCAAATGGCTGATGCTGTTAAAACGCTCGCCCTCGTACATACGCACCACATCCTGGATTCAGTCGGACCCCCTGCGAATTCGGCGGCCACCGCGAAATCGGTTGCCAGCATCCCACCAGGCGAAGAACGGCGGCCGTAGCCTCGGCCGAACCCGCGATGGCGTCCAAAAAGGCGGGGCATGGAACCTTTCGGAATCGCGGGACCGCCGCAACACCGCTCGGCATCGCTGGATCTTTCCCGGTTCACCCAACCTTCGAGCGGAGCGCAAACCCCAGGTTTGCAGGCTCCCCGCCCTCCCACCCTGTCAACCCATACCCTGACCCCAACGGAAAACCAGTGTACCAACAAAATTCATGGCGTATGTTCGCTCCCCCTTGGCTTTCCTTGGGGCAGCGAAGCATGGGACACTGAGAATCGACCCGACGAACGGTCGGGTACCTTGAAGACAACCCCCTACTCACCGACCGCACCGCATGGACTGGAACCGCCTGCTCTCTCGCGCCCGCCTGGGGGTCTCCCGCCAACACCCCGACAGCGAAGCGCGCACCGACTTTCAACGCGACTTCGACCGCCTGGTCTTCTCCTCGGCCTTTCGTCGCCTGCAAGACAAAACCCAGGTCTTCCCGCTCTCCCAAAGCGACTATGTCCGCACCCGCCTGACCCACAGTCTGGAAGTCTCCAGCGTCGGCCGCTCGCTGGGCACCATGGTCGGCGACAGCGTGATCCGCCGCCATCGCTTGCAACGGGTTTATCCGCAGGATTTCGGCGCGGTGGTCGCCGCCGCCTGTCTGGCGCACGACATCGGTAATCCGCCGTTCGGCCATGCCGGCGAAGACGCCATCCGGCTGTGGTTCATCACCTCCACCACCGGCCGGACGGTGCTGGAACAGTTGGACGAAGCGCAACAGCAGGATTTTCTGCGCTTCGAGGGCAACGCCCAGGGCTTTCGCATCATCACCCGGCTGCAAAGCCCCGACAATCCGGGCGGCATGCAATTGACCTGCGCCACCCTGGGCACCTTCACCAAATACCCATGCGCCTCGTCGCTACCGGCCACCCACCCGCCCGGTATCGCCTTCAAGAAATTCGGTTTTTATCAGGACGACGCGGATCTATTCGCGGAAATCGCCGGAGAACTGGGATTGGAATCGGTGCTACCGGGGGCCTGGAGTCGCCACCCGCTGGCCTATCTGGTCGAGGCGGCTGATGACATCTGCTACCGGATCATCGACGTGGAGGATGCCTTTCGGCTGCAACAACTGGGCTTCGAAGAGGTGAGCAACCTGCTACTGCCGCTGAGCGGCGATCCGGACCGCGCCCAGCGCAAGATGCGCCACATCACCCGTTCCAAGGAAAAAATCGAATACCTGCGCGCTAAGGCCATCGGCACTATCATCGATCAGGTTCACCAGTGCTTCATGGACAACGAGGCAGCGATCCTGGCCGGCGGTTTCACTGCGGAACTGCTGGATGCGGTTCCCGCCGCCGGCGCAATGCGCGCGTTGAAGGGATGCGGCGAAACTCAGGTGTATGTCTCCAAGCCGGTGGTGGAGGTGGAAGCCGCCGGCTTCGAGGTGCTGGGCGGCCTGCTGGAAGCCTTCGTCACCACCGTCAACGACCTCGCCGCCCGTGGTCCGGCTGCCTCGCCCAAGAGCCGGATGCTGATCCATCTGATCCCGGAATCCTTTGCCGGACCCGGACGCAGCCCCGACCCCGACCTTTACCGCCGCGTGCTGGCCATCACCGATTTTGTTTCCGGGATGACCGATTCCTACGCGGTGGCGTTGTTCAAAAAGCTCACCGGGATTTCACTACCGACCGGCTGAACCCCACCCGGCGATCAATACCCCCGTCGTGGCTTATAGCCGATCTTCCTTACTGGTCGGGCCGAATCCCCCGGCGTTAACCCCAATCTTCGCAGTCCCGCAGCAGCGGCACGAAGACCACCGGCAACACGCTGCGATTGTACGACGCCCCCGATTCGTCCTTGCAAATCACGCGTAGATCCTGACTCCGGTGCTGCGGCCCCACCGGAACTACCAAGCGACCGCCCGGCTTGAGCTGCCGCACCAGCGCCGGCGGCACTTCGGTCGCCGCCGCCGTGACCATGATGGCATCAAAGGGCGCCTTCTCTTCCCATCCCCGATAACCGTCGGCGATGCGAATTTCCACGTTGGCGATTCCAAGCTCGCGCAAGCGCCGTTCGGCGGCTTCAGCCAGCGCGGGAATTCGCTCCACCGAGTACACCTGGCGCGCCAAACTGGCCAGCATCGCCGTCTGATAGCCCGAACCGGTGCCGACTTCCAACACCATGGACCGGGAATCGAGCGCCAGCAACTCGGTCATCAAGGCGACGATAAACGGTTGGGAAATCGTCTGACCGCAACCGATCGGCAGCGGGGTATCGGCGTAGGCCCAATCGAGTTGGGCTGGCGGCACGAACCGATGCCGGGGCACCGCCGCCAGCGCGCGCAACACCGGCTCACTCAGTTCGGCGCAACCGGTCAGACCGGCCGTTCCCCGGGTTTCCGCGATCACCTGCTCCAATAAACGCTGGCGCTCGCTTTCATATTCATAGTCCTCGACGGGCCTGTCGTTCATGCCGCTCTCCCAGCCATCGTCGCGCCAAGCCCCGCTGGGCTATGCTGTCCGGCGTCAGCACTTGGGCCACCAGGCCCTCCGCACATAGCAACGGTTGTCGGCGCACGCTTGCCAGCAGGCCAGCCACCGGCGCCGCCACCGGCACCCGGTCCCCGCTAAAGCCGTCGTAGATATGACCCAGCGTCTCTCCCGCGCGGACCCAGCGGCCAACATTCAGATTGGAGGAAAAAATCCCGGATTGCTCGGCCAGCACGACGCAGATCTGCTCCAGGCCAAAATAATGTAGATCCTCATCTTCATGGGAGGGCCGCAGGCCACTGACAATCCCGGTACGGTCGAGAAACGCCACCAACGCCCGAAACAAAGTCTCGCAATGCCCAGTCTGCAAGCTGCCAGCCTGTCCGGCGTGAATCACGAAATTCTCACCTCGGCAAGGCCGCCAAGCGCGCATCAGGTCGGAAGGGGCGGTATCCTCGACCGGCCGTTCGATGACCGCCGGCAACCCGAACAGACAGGCGCTGGCGCGTTCGTCGTCGTTGGGCGCGTAAAGACACACCTGCGGCATGTCCTCGACCTCGGGACTGGCCGGGCGGATGTTCACCCGATAGTAGGCGGCCTGGGTCAGCTCCACCATCGCCTCGGTCGCGACCTGCGGCACGCGCGAGCCGCGCCGCCCACGACCGCCGCCAGAGCCTGTCGGACCCTCGACTGCGGGGACGATCACGACCCGTTCGCGCAAACGCAGACCGCGCCGATCGCCTGTCTCGATGCCGCGCAGAAACGCCGCCAACCGCGACAGTACAAACAAGCCGTTCAATTCGGCTTCCCGAGGATCAGCCACCAACGCCAGCTTCGGCTCACGCTCGCGCGGGCCGATGTCGTGGCGAGGGAGTAAATTCTTCCGCCACAGCCGCGCGGACAAACTGGAAACCGCGTTATCGCTCAAAGTGTTGCCTCGCTTTCGCACAACTGCTCCAACCGAAAAACAGCTTTACAACCCTATTGTTAAGCATAGTTCACCTCACCGATTTCGCGTGATGAATTCCGCAAACCGCATCTCCTCGCATGTCGGCGGCGCTTGATCGGAAAAAGCGCATTCTTGTGTGTTGCAACGCAACATAAATCCCGTTATATTGCACTGCAACAAATTCACCCACGCTTGACGAGGAATACGCCATGGTCATCGATCTGTTCAGCAAGGCACTGGAAACCCCGCAATCTTTGCCGGAGCCCTTGGTTAAAGCGAACAAGCTGATGGTTGAGAACATCGAAAAGATGATGCTGTTCCAGATGAACTCGCTGAAAGCTTACATGGACATCGGCATCAACCAGATGCGAGCCGCCGCCGAGATCAACAATGTCAAAAGCTGGCAGGATTTCTGCCGGCGCCAGGGCGAAATCGCGCAGACGGTCCAGCAGAAGATGCTGAACGACGCCAGGCTGATGTCCGACCTGGCCGCGCGTTTCAAAACCGAGATGGACGGTTTGACCAAGACATCGCTGGAAGATGCGCTGCTCAAAGCGGCCTGAATCCCGGACCAGTTCTGATCGACAACCGCCGCGTTCAGTACGGCGGTTGCGCTTCCCCCCTTGACGACCGTGGATTTCAGCGCCAGCCCCGAGCTAGCGGTTGCCGCAGAACACCCCGCGAATCTGGCCATGGCGACCGAGTTGGCGGCCGAGTTGCATTTACCCTTGGCCACCATTCCACTCACCGGCGCTTTCACGCATTTGCTGGTGGTCACCCCGACGCGGCTGGAACTACGGGCGCTGAATGCCAACGCTCACGGACCCGTCTATGTCGATTTCACCGCAGGAGCAGCGGCCCACCGGCGGCGGTTCGGCGGCGGTCGTGGCCAACCGCTGGCCCGAGCGATCGGATTGAAGGGCGGCGCCGCGCCGACCGTGGCGGATGTCACCGCCGGACTGGGCCGCGACGCGTTCGTACTGGCCTGCCTGGGCTGTACCGTCTGGCTGATCGAGCGTTCGCCGGTCATCGCCGTTCTGCTGCGGGACGGCTTGCGGCGTGCCGCCCGCGATGCGGAAATCGGCCCAATAGTGAGCGAACGGCTACACCTTCACAGCGGCGACGGGCGGGAGCTTCTGCCCCGGCTGACGGCAAATCGACGGCCGGATGTGGTTTACCTTGACCCGATGTATCCGCACCGACAAAAATCGGCGTGGGTTGGGAAGGAAATGCGCCTGCTGCGACAACTGGCCGGCGACGATGAGGATGCGCCAACCCTGCTGACCGTGGCGCTGGCCTGCGCCGGCAATCGAGTGGTGGTGAAACGGCCACGGCTGGCGCCGGCCCTGAGCGGCCCGCCACCCACGGCGCGGATCGCCACGCCCAATACCCGCTTCGACCTCTACCGGGTCAACCCCGACCCACCAGCACGCTAGCCGGCGGCCGCGCGATATCAGCTCCAGACAATACCCCGGCAATCTGTGTCCGGGTGTGCTCGGCCAACTCGTTTCGGGTCCGCCCCAGCGCCGACAGCGGCTCGCAGAACCGCAACTCGACCTCGATGCGGCGTTCGCCCAGCAACCGCCACAGATGCGGCAGCAGGGACGCATCGCCGACGAAAGGCACGGCTGGATGGACGCCGTCGCGATGAGGATAACGCAGCGCGATTGCCTGCACCGGGCAGCGCGCCAGAATGGCGGCCTGAAACAGGCGTGGGAAAAAGCGCCGCACGGTTTCGCCCACGGTCGAGGTCCCCTCGGGAAAAACCAGCACTCGCCCGCCGTTGCGCAGCCGCCAGGTCAACTGTTCGGCGGCTTCGCCCGCGCCGTTGTCGCCGCCACGGCGGATGAAGGCGGTGCCGGCCCGGCGGCTCAACCAGCCGAACAATGGCCAGCCCGCCACCTCGCGTTTGGCCAGAAAATGCGTCGGACATACTCCGGCGATGCAGAAAATGTCCAACCAGGAAACATGGTTGGCAACGAATAGCACCGCGCCACCGGGCGGGGTTCCAGTCACGGTCGCCCGCATTCCCATGATCCAGCACAACACCCGACTCCACAGCACCAGGGGCCGGTCGGATACCATGCCGTTTCGCCCCGGCCGCAACAGCGCCGCCATCACGACGCCGGCCAGCACATGCAGCGCCACCAACGGCGCCCGTCGCAACCGGCGCCCCGTCCGGGACCACGCTCCGTCGCCGCTCACGCCGCGCGCTCAAGGAAATGGCGGGCGTAGCGACGGGCCAGTTGCCGGGTGGACAGTAGAACAAATACATCGGCCACCTGGAAATCCTCGTCCAGAAACGGTTCGCCGCAAATTCGCGCGCCGACGCGCAGATAGGCCTTCAACAGCGGCGGCAGCGGATAGTCGCCACAGTCCAGCATGTCGCGCCGAGGCAGGGGACGCAGCGGCCGCACCCGCAGCTCTTCGGGCGCCAGAGCGTGCTGCGCCAGTTCGGAAAAGATCGCCTGCGCCATCGTCCCGTTTTCACCCAGCGGGATGCTGGCGCAGCCGATGAGATAGTCGATCCGGTTTTCCACCACGAAGTTCGCGATCCCCGACCAGAGCGCGGTAATGGCGGCACCGTTGCGGTAATCGCGGTGGACGCAAGTCCGGCCGATCTCGGCGAAGCGGCCCGGCAGCGCCAACACCGCTCCGATTTCGAACTCACCCTGCGAGTAGAATCCTCCCGCCTGGCGGGCGCCGTCCTCGGTCAGAATCCGGGTGCACCCAATCAGCCGCGTGGTCAGCGGGTCCCGAATCAACAAATGGCGACAGCGCGCGTCGAGATGATCGTGGTCCAGACCGGGGGTGCGGTTGTGCAGCCGCGCACCCATTTCCCCAGCGAAGATCTCGTAGCGCAATTGCTGCGCGGCGCGCACGTCCTCCATCGACCCGGCAAAATCGACTTGTAACACCCCCTTGGGCGGCGGCGGGCTGACGGATGCGTAAAGCTGCGGTTGAACGTTCAAGACGGCCTCCGGAGACAAGCGGCATAGAGCAAGTTCGAGCGACGATAGGTCAGTCGAATTGCAACCGCTTTAAAGCCGCTTGACAGTCAAGTGACAATCACGCACTCGACCGTTCAAGCCAGAGGTTCGGAGCGTTCCGATGGGGTTTTGAGTTTGCTCGCCGGAACGCTGTCCCGGCCGCTCCGCGCCGGGCGTACTCGCGAGAAGGTCCGTGCCTTAGACGGTCTGGCGATGATGGCAAAATAATGACGGAGCCGGCTGAGAAACCCCGTTTGTTCCTGTAGACTTTTTATTTTTATCGCGGTCGTCTATCCACTGAGGGCCGCCTCATCACAACAAGCGCTTGATTGTCCGAACCGACCCCAACAGGAGGCCATGATGGTCAGCTATACCACCGAATCCATCCGCAACATCGCCCTGGTCGGGCATGCCACGGCTGGAAAAACCACGCTGGTGGAATCCATTTTGCACCACGCCGGCAAGCTCTCCACCCCTGGCGCCGTGGAAAAGGGCAATACGGTCTGCGATTTTGACCCGCAGGAAAAAGTCCACCAACATTCGCTGGACGCCGCGCTGGCAAATCTCGATTACCAGGATACCCGCATCAACCTGATCGATACGCCCGGCTTCCCGGATTTTATCGGTCAGGCCATCGCCGTGTTGCCGGCGGTGGAAACGGTGGCGGTGGTCATTAACGCTCAAACCGGCATCGAGGCGGTCACCCAGCGAATGATGGAACGCGCCGCCGAGCGGCGACAGTGCCGGATGATCATCGTCAACAAAATCGACGCCGACAACGTCGACCTGCCGGGCCTGCTCGATCAGATTCAGGAAACCTTCGGCAAGGAATGCCTGCCGGTCAACCTGCCGGCCAACCAGGGCGCCGCGGTGGTGGACTGCTTCTTCAACCCAAGCGGGGAAAGCGACTTCTCCAGCGTCGCCGCCGTCCATTCCGCCCTGATCGATCAGGTGGTCGAAATGGACGAAGAACTGATGGCGCTGTATCTGGAACAGGGCGAAGACCTTCAACCGGAACAGTTGCACGAACCGTTCGAGAAGGCGCTGCGCGAAGGCCACCTGATTCCGATCTGCTTCGTTTCGGCCCGCACCAGCGCCGGCCTGAAGGAGCTGCTGGACGTGTTCGCGCGGCTGCTGCCCAATCCGACCGAAGGCAACCCCGAACCGCTCATCAAGGGCGATGACGCGTCGGTCGAGGAACTCCACGCCATCCCCGACCCCCAGCAACACGTCGTGGCGCATGTGTTCAAAGTGTTGATCGACCCCTTCATCGGCAAGCTCGGCATCTTCCGCATCCACCAGGGCGCCATCACCAAGGACAGCCAGCTCTTCATCGGCGATGGCCGAAAGCCCTTCAAGGTCAGCCACCTGTTCCACATCCACGGCAAGGAGCACCCCGAGATCGCCACCGGCATTCCCGGCGATATTTGCGCGGTGGCCAAGATCGACGACATCCACCGCGATGTGGTGCTGCACGACTCTCACGACGAAGACCAGATCCACCTGCAACCACTGCACTTTCCCACGCCGCTGTTTGGGCTGGCCATCCGCGCCGCCACCCGCGGCGACGAGCAGAAGTTGTCCGATACCCTGCACAAGCTGCTGGAGGAAGACCCCTGCCTGACGCTGGAGCACAACGCCCATACCAAGGAAACCGTGCTGCGCGGCCTGAGCGATCTGCATCTGCGCATCACCCTGGAAAAGATGCAGCAGCGCTACAACCTGCACGTCGAAACCAAACCGCCCAAAATCGCCTACAAGGAAACCATCGGTCAGAACGCCGAAGGCCATCACCGCCACAAGAAACAGACCGGTGGCGCCGGCCAGTTCGGCGAGGTATTCATGCGCATCGAACCGCTGCCGCGCGACGCCGGCTTCGAATTCGTCAGCGCGGTGGTGGGCGGCACCATCCCGACTTCGTTTCTACCAGCGGTGGAAAAGGGTGTGCGCGAGGCGTTGCAGGAAGGTGCGGTTGCGGGCTACCCGATGCAGGACGTGCGCGCCATCGCCTACGACGGCAAGTATCACCCGGTCGATTCCAAGGAAATCGCCTTCGTCACCGCCGGCCGTGAAGCCTTTCTGGATGCGGTCGGCAAGGCCAGGCCGATCGTGCTGGAGCCTATCGTCAATCTGGAAGTGATGGCGCCCGGCGATTGCGTCGGCGCCATCACCGGCGACTTGTCCAGCCGGCGCGGGCGCATCGCCGGTACCGACGCCGGGCCACACGGCATGAGCATCATCAACGCACAGGTGCCGCAGGCGGAACTGGACGGTTACGAATCACAGCTGAAGTCCATGACGGGTGGCCACGGTTCGTACAACATCGAACTGAGCCATTACGACCCCGTTCCGGCCGATATCCAGCAGAAGCTGCAAGCTCTCCATCAAAAGCAGAAACAAGAAGGCTGAACCGCGCGGCGCCCGTCGGAGGCCGACTTCCGACTTGCGCCGTAAAAAACCTTCTGCTACCCTTGGTTATAAAATTTGTATAAGAATATCCTGCTAGCATTTGACGGAAACTCAATTTTTGTATAGATTTATGGCTTAGTTATACAAAACTTAACTCTTCAAACCGGCATCGCCAGAGGTGAGACATGCGCCGCTTATTCCACAGTATCCGGAACCTCAACGTCTATCTGATGCCCGTCTCCCTGCTCGCGACCGCCGGCACCCTGTTACTGGCCCTGTTGTACTACCCCCCCACGCCCACCCCAACTTTTCGGCCCGACAGCCCAGCGGCGGAAGAGCGCTGGCGTGCCCACGCCGACACCCTGTTCGCGGCCATGCTTCTCGACGCCCTGCGCCAACTCCAGGCCGAACGACAACCCCAGGGCCAAAACCTGATGTACCGCTTCGAACTGGATTCGTTCTCCCACGAACAGCCAGTTACCCGGCGGGCGCCAGTTGGCGTCGGCGCGTTGATCAGGCTGTAGACAATCCCTGCAAGACCAGCGGGCGGCACCCTCCGCCCGCCTGACCCGCCCCTACAGCGCCCGTTGATAGGCGTGCCGCACATCCTCGCCAAAACAAACCAGACAGACGGTTACGATCCGGTCGTCGCCCGCCAGAAAAGTTCTGGCCTCGCGTACCGCAACCCGCGCCGCCTCATCCAGCGGATAACCGTATATCCCACAACTGATCGCGGGAAAAGCGATGCTACGGACACCCTGCTCCGCCGCCAGCCGCAGGCTGTTGCGGTAGCAGGCCGCAAGCAACTCCGGCTCGCCCTGGTCGCCACCCTCCCAGACCGGCCCCACCGTGTGGATCACATAACGGGCCGGCAAGCGATAACCGCGCGTCAGCTTGGCCTGACCCGTTTCGCAACCGCCCAAGGTCCGGCATTCCGCCAGCAGTTCCGGGCCGGCGACGCGATGGATGGCGCCGTCCACCCCACCGCCGCCGAGTAGCGAACGATTGGCGGCGTTGACGATGGCATCGACCGCCAATCGGGTAATATCGTCCGAGACCAACTGGATTCGGCTGGGATTTACACTCATCTTGGTCACTCCTCAAAAAATTCTACAAGACGTCCTTGCGTCCGAATCTTATAGTCCGATTTGGTCTCCACCGCCGCCTCGCACCCACCGAACACGCACCAGCGACTCGAACCCAATATATGGCTACCCCTTCCCAGACCGATCAGGAAGCGCCCCCGCTCTGGCAGTATGTTCCTATCGCGGACTACCGAGTCCCCGCCGCGACTGTCGAGAACAAGGTCAAGACGGGACTGAGTGCTTTGTGGCGGCATCTTTGGCCCACACCAGCGCAACCCCAGACCTCTCCTCTCAAAACCGAGGATGAGTTGCGGCTTGTGCCCAAGGCGCAGATCGAACGGATCGTACCGGCGCCCGACTGGCAACCGGCGGCGGCGGCGCTGGATGATACGCTGGCCGGATGGCTGGATACCGAGCAATCTGCCCGTGCCTGTATTTTCGTCATCTCTCCTCCGCACGGCGGTAATAGCGACATTCTGACCGCTTGGGCGGGGAACCGTGGATGGCGGGTGGTCAGCCCTCCCAGCCCCGAACAAATCCTGGCGCGCGATCCAGTCTGGCTGGCCGACTGGTCGCGAGATCAATCCTTCTGGGTACTGCCCAATCTGGAGCGCTGCTATTTACGGCACGCCCGTGGACTCGACCTGGCGCGGCATCTACTCGACCACGCATGCGCGGGTTCCCTGGGGCGCGGCGTCATCGGCTGCGACAGTTGGGCGTGGGCATTTTTGCGAAAAGCCTGGAACGGCCCGGAACCGCCACTGCTGGCTCTGCAGAGCTTCGATCCGCAGGGACTGGCGTGCTGGTTCCAAAGCTTCATCGCCGGATCGGGCATGGATCACCTGGTCTTTCGCCAAGCGGATAACGGCAAATACGTGCTCCCGCCGCCGGAGAGCGCGGTGGGGGACGAGTCGGTCGAAACCAGCGATTTCCTGCGGATTCTGGCCGAGCACAGCCGGGGTATTCCCGGTATCGCCCATGCGATCTGGCGCGCCAGCCTGCGGACCGCGCCGGATGAAACGCTTTCCGAGGCGACGACGAATGCGGATCAAGACCGGCGCGGCACCGTCTGGGTGGCGCCGTGGCGCCAGATCAGGCAAACCGCGCCCGGCCTGCTGCGCGAGCACGCCGCCCCACTGCACACTTTGCTCCTGCACGCCGGCTTGATCGGCAGCGTGCTAAACCAACTACTGCCGCTGGCCACTATATCGGTCGAGGCGACACTGGCCTGTCTGGAAGCCGCCGGGCTGGTCATGCGGCGCGAAAGCGAGTGGCTGATCTCGCCCGCAGGTTATCCCGCCATCCGGCAGTTCCTCCGTGATGACGGCTACCTGACCGACGGATTTTAGGAGAACAGCATCATGAGCGACGGCGCCGGCCAGATCACGACACATCTAAGCAGCATCAGCGAGACCGCCATCGTGCAAATCCTGCTGATCGCGGCCGGGGCATGGCTGCTGATCACCCTGACCCAGCGTCTGGTTCCGGCGCTGGCTGGCCGCTGTTCCGGCCGCCACCGCCTGCACACATTGGCCCTGGTACCCGCCCTGCGGCTGCTGGTGATCGTCACCGCCCTCCTGCTGATTTTGCAGCGCATCATCGAACCCACCTTCGAGAATCTGGTGGGCTTGCTGGGCGCGCTGGGCCTGGCGCTGGGCTTCGCTACCAAGGATTACGCCAGCAGCCTGATCGCCGGCATCGTGGCCCTGTACGAACTCCCCTACCGGCCAGGCGACTGGATTGAAGTGGACGGAGCCTACGGCGAGGTGCGCGCCATCGGCATGCGCACGGTGGAAATCGTCACCCCGGATGACACCGTCGTGCATATCCCGCATCTCACGTTGTGGGACCACGCCATCTTCAACGCCAACGACGGCAGCCAGCATCTACAGTGCGTGGCGGATTTCTACCTCCATCCCCGTCACGACGCCGCCCAAGTCCATCGGATGTTGTACGACGTCGCCCTGACCAGCTCGCTGCTGCAAATCGACCGGCCGATCGGCGTGATCGTGCGGGAAAAGCCGTTCGGCACCCATTACCGCCTCAAGGCCTACCCGCTCGACCCGCGCCAGCAGTTCGCCTTCGTCACCGACCTGACCGTGCGGGGCAAGGCGGCGCTGCTCGGCTCGGGCGTGGAGCTGGCATCTTTTCCTGCCGTCGCCGGACAGTCGCCCTAAGCTCCGCTGCTCCGAGCCCCTAAATCTCCACCATCTCGAAATCGTCCTTGATGGCGCCGCACTCGGGGCACACCCAAGTGAGCGGTACGTCGTCCCAGCGGGTGCCCGGCGGGATGCCGTCGTCGGGCCAACCCTTTTCCTCATCATAGATCCATCCGCAAATCAGACACATATACTTCTTCATCGGGTTTATTTTCCTTAATGCCGCGTTTTTGAGCCCGCTATTCTCCCACGCCGGCGCATCCCGAAAAACCCGCGGCGTTTGTTAGAATTCCCAGCGCGCCCATCCGCCGCGCGCCGGTCGGACCCACAGCCCGATCGATCATCCGCCAACCCGGAGAACCGACTTGACCGATCCCGTCCCCCTCTCTCCTCCCGTGGTTATGACCTTGGCCGGCAACGACCCCAGCGGTGGGGCCGGACTGGCGGCCGACATCGCGACGATCATCAGTCTGGGTTGCCACCCCGCGCCCGTCGTCACCGCCCTGACCGTGCAGGACACCCACAACATCCACGCGCTGCTGCCGGTCGAACCGGCTCAAGTATTGGCCCAGGCGCGGGCCGTGCTGGATGACATGCCGGTGGCAGCGATCAAGATCGGCCTCATCGGCAGCGCCGAAAACGCCGGCGCGCTGCACGCCCTGCTGGCCGCCTATCCCGACATCCCGGTGGTGCTCGATCCGATCCTAGCTGCGGGCGGTGGCACCGAACTGGCCAGCCCCACGTTGCTGGATACCCTGCGAACCCTGCTGCTGCCGCTGGTTACGGTCCTGACCCCCAACAGCGTCGAAGCGCGCCGGCTGGCTCCGGAAGCCGACACGCTGGAAGCCTGCGCCATGGCGCTGCTGGAACGCGGCTGCCGCTATGTGCTGCTCACCGGCGGGCACGAACCGACCGGGGATGTAGTCAATCATTTTTATGGGAACAGTCGGTTGTTGGAACGCTACCACTGGCCACGGCTGCCCGGCCACCATCACGGCTCCGGCTGTACCCTGGCCGCCGCCGTGGCCGCCCTGCTCGCCCAGGGACGGGAACTGGAATGGGAAGCGCTCAGTTCCGTGGTGCGCCGTGCCCAGGACTACACCTGGCATGCGCTGCAAACCAGCTACCAGGCCGGCGGCGGCCAGCTTCTGCCCAACCGGCTGTTCTGGGCCAACCACCGAGATCGGACATGAATCACCCAAGCCGTTGTCGCGGCCTGTACGCGATCACCGACGCTCGACTGATCCCCGACGAACGGCTGGCTTCCACCGTCGAGCAGGCGATTCTCGGCGGCGCCCGCTTAATTCAATACCGGGATAAAAGCACCGATCCCGTCCGGCGACTGACCCAAGCCCGGACGTTGAACCAACTATGCCGCCGCCATGGCGTCCCGCTGATCGTCAACGACGATGTGGAGCTGGCGGCGCAAGCCGGCGCGGCGGGTGTCCACATCGGCCAGGACGATCCCGCCTTCGCCCACGCTCGTACCCGCCTGGGTGGAGACGCCCTCATTGGCGTATCCTGTTACGACCGACTGGATCTGGCGCTGGCCGCCGCCGATGCAGGCGCCGATTACCTAGCCTTCGGCGCTTTCTTCCCATCCCCAACCAAGCCCGCCGAGATCCGCGCGCCCATCGAGTTGCTGCGCGCGGCGCGGGCGGCGTTGCGCGTACCGGTCGTCGCCATCGGCGGCATCACCCCGGACAACGCGCCCCTGTTGCTGGAAGCCGGCGCCGATGCGCTGGCGGTGGTCAGCGGCGTGTTCGGCCAGCCGGACATCCAGGCTGCCGCCCGCCGCTATGCCGCCCTATTCGTTTGAGGAGACTCTTATGCCCACCCGTTCCGAAAAGCTGTTCGCCGAAGCGCAAAACTACATTCCCGGCGGTGTCAACTCGCCGGTCCGCGCCTTTCGCGGCGTCGGCGGCACGCCGATCTTCTTCAAGCGTGGCGAAGGCGCCTATCTGTACGACGAGGACGGCCGCCACTACATCGATTACGTCGGCTCCTGGGGACCGATGATCGTTGGCCACGCCCACCCAGCCGTGGTCCACGCCGTACAGGACGCCGCCGCCAATGGCCTGAGCTTCGGCGCGCCGACCGAGATGGAAACGGTCATGGCCCGGCGGATTCGGGAGCTGATTCCGTCGATGGAGCTGGTGCGGATGTGCAACTCCGGCACCGAGGCGACCATGAGCGCCATCCGCCTGGCCCGCGGTTTTACCGGCCGTAACATCATCATCAAGTTCGAGGGCTGCTACCACGGTCATTCCGACTCGCTGCTGATCAAGGCCGGCTCCGGGGCGCTCACCCTGGGCGTGCCGACTTCGCCCGGCGTGCCGGCGGCGCTGGCGGCGTACACCGTGACGCTGACCTACAACGATCTATTGGAAGCCCGGGGGGCGTTCGCCAAGCTCGGCGAGGAAATCGCCGGGGTCATCGTCGAACCGGTCGCCGGCAACATGAACTGCATCCCGCCCGCGCCCGGCTTCCTGGCGGGACTGCGCGAACTGTGCACCCGCTACGGTAGCGTGCTGATCTTCGACGAGGTGATGACCGGCTTCCGGGTGGCGCGAGGCGGGGCACAGGAGCTCTACGGCGTCGCCCCGGACCTGACCACGCTGGGCAAAATCATCGGCGGCGGTCTGCCGGTCGGCGCCTTCGGCGGCAAGCGGGCGATCATGGAGCAACTGGCGCCGCTGGGGCCGGTCTACCAGGCCGGCACACTGTCGGGCAACCCGGTGGCACTGGCGGCCGGGCTGGCGACGCTGGACCTCATCGCCCACCCTCGCTTTCATGCCGACCTCGCCATCAAGACCCGGCAATTGTGCGACGAACTGGTGACCGCCGCCTGCGAGACCGGCGTGTTACTGACGACGAATTTTGTCGGGGGCATGTTCGGGCTGTTCTTTACCGCGGAAAATGTCGCTAATTATGCTCAAGCCACCGCCTGCAACATCGAGCGGTTCAAGACATTTTTCCACGGGATGCTGGCCGAGGGGATTTACTTCGCACCGTCCGCGTTCGAGGCGGGCTTCATGTCCTCGGCGCATACCGAGGCGGATCTCGACGCCACCGCCACCGCCGCCCGGCGGGTGTTCGCCCGGATCTGATGGGGAGGATCCGCCATGTCACGACCTGCCGAACGGTTCGTCACCGCCGCCGACTATCTGGCGCTGGAACGCCAAGTCGAAACCAGAAACGAGTATCTGAACGGCTGTATTTACGCCATGGGCGGCGCCAGTTGCAGCCATAATCGCGTTACTTTCAACCTGGCCCGTCGCTTGGGCAACCAACTCGACCGCAGCCCTTGCGAAGCTTTCGTCAACGACATGCGAGTCAAGGTCAGCCCCACCGGCCTGTACACCTACCCCGACGTTGTGGTCGCCTGCGGCGAACCGCACTTCGAAGATCAGCACGTTGACACCCTACTCAATCCCACGGTCATCATCGAAGTGCTGTCGGACAGCACGGCGGCTTATGACCGAGGCGACAAGTTCGCTCATTACCGCGCGCTGGAATCCCTGAGCGACTACCTGCTGGTCGCCCAGGACAAACCACGCATCGAGCATTACCGCCGGCAGGTGGACGGGCAGCAGTGGCTCTATTCCGCCGCCGACGGGCTGGAGACTCGGATCGAAATCCCGACCATCGCCTGCACCCTGCATCTGGCCGAAGTCTATGACCGGGTCACGTTTCCCGATCCCGGCGAATTGCCCCGCCCGAGTTGACGTCACCCGTCGGAACCTGCCGCTCGCGGTACTGAGAACCTTTCCGCCGAGTCGGATCGACTAGCCCCGTAGCGGTCGAGCGCCCGCTCAGCTTCGCAACCGCCAGTTGCCGATCACACCCGCCACGCCCAGCACGACAAACAGCAGCAGCGTCCACTCCGGCATGCTGAAGCCGAGCAACGTCCAGTCCACCCTGGCGCACTCGCCGGAGCCGGTCAGCACCTCGCGGAGAGTCTCGTTCAGCGGAAACGCTTGCAGCATGTACTCCAGACTCGGCCCGCAGCGCGGCGCTTCCTCCGGCGGTAGATGCTGCAACCAAACGTGCCGGGCGGCGATCCCGGCCCCGATGCCGGTGGTCAGCCCCACCAGTACGCCGTACATTTTTGCGCCCCAATCGCGCGAACCGTGCAGGGTCGCCGCCAAAAACACCAAGCCAACCGCCAGCAGCGCCAGGCGCTGGAAAATGCACAGCGGACACGGCTCAATCCCCAGATAGTGCTGGACGTAATAGGCAAATCCCAGAGAACCGGCACATATCAAAAAACCGAGCCCATTCAACGTCCGGCGTGATACCTCCCCGCGCCGGCCCGACGGCGGGGCGCTAATTATTCGCAAATCCTGCATGGCGCGTCCAAATCACCTTGTTACTGTTGAAGAAAGACCGGACCAACTCACCGATCCGAATGACCCAGATTCCGTTCCGGCGCGATCCGGTCGCGCACTCTCTGCTTGACCTCCCTGGCCTCGGGAAATCGTCCTTCCTGCTTGCGCGACCAGATCAGCTCATCGTCGACCTGGATTTCGAACACCCCGCCGGTGCCGGGTCGCAGCGCCACCTCGCCCAGTTCCTGCTCGAACGTGGTCAACAGCTCCTGCGCCAGCCAGGCGGCTCGCAGCAACCAGCGGCATTGCGTGCAATAAGTGATGCTGACTCGTGGTTTTTGTTCCATGCCCGTCCACTCACAATCGGTCGAGATAAGCGGTGCCACCCAATTGCCGCATCTGCCGTTCGATCCAGCGCTGGCGCTTGAGCACGTAGATCGAGGGCCGATCCACCCGGTAGCGCCGGGGGTTGGGCAATACCGCCGCCAACCGCGCCGCCTCCCTGGCGGTGAGCTGGGCGGCGGGCTTGTTGAAAAACTGCCGGCTGGCGGCCTCCGCTCCGAAGGTATATTCGCCGAACTCGGCGATGTTCAGATAGACCTCCAAAATCCGTTGCTTGGACCAGAGCAACTCCAGCAATACCGTAAACCATGCTTCCAAGCCTTTACGAACCCAGTCGCGCCCCGACCATAGGAACAGATTCTTCGCCACCTGCTGGCTGAGGGTGCTGGCCCCACGCGCCGGTCTGCCCGCTTCCATATTGTCCAACACCTGCCGCATCTCGACCAAATCGAAACCGTCATGCTGGGGAAAGCGCTGGTCCTCCCCGGCGATCACCGCCAGCGCCGCGTAAGGCGAGATGTTCTCATACGGCATCCACTGGTGACGAATCATCGCGCCATCGCTCCAGGCCGCCCGCAACCAATTCTGCGCCATGACGCTGGAAACCGGCAACGGCATCCAGCGCAGGGCCAACACCAGCAGCAGCGAGGCCAGAACGAAAATCCGCGCCGCCGTCCAAAGCCCCCAGCCGATTCGAGCCAGCAGACTGCGCTTTGGGGGTGGCGTCCGCCGATCGGTGGACTTGAACCGGGCAACCCGCCCGCGCAACCACTGCTTCAAAAAATCCCCCACGCCACCCCCGAAGCCATGGTTTCGCCCAATTCCTCACACTGCCGCAGCACTTCAGCGGTCAGTTCACCGCGCGCGATGATCGGGTCGCAAACCGGCTTGAGCGGATAGCCTCGGGCGATGCGCTCGATGCTGGCCAATGCCCCACCACCGTCGTTGCCGGCGCTGATGAAAACCGCATAGGGTAGGCCGCCGATCTTGCCTTGAGCGGGATAATAGGTGCGGTCCAGGAAATTTTTCATCGCGCCGGACATATAGCCGAAATTCTCCGGCGTGCCCAGAAGCACGCCGTGTGCCCACAACAGATCATCCAGGCCGGCGCGCAGCGCCATTTTCAGCCGGGTTTCCACTTCCGCCACCCGGCGTGCGCCGCAGGTCACCGCCCGCGCCATCGCTCGGGTGTGACCGGTTTGCGAATGGTAGACGATCAACAGATGGCGGACGGCGGCATTCAGACGGGGGTTCGGGTCATCTACTTGCCGCGTCATGGGATTTCCGCTATGGTTGCGCGTCTTTTTCAGACCAGAGACGGTAGCAACGAGAGGAATTATGTCGAAAGAAGACCACATCGAAATGGAGGGCACCGTGATCGACACCCTGCCCAACACCATGTTCAGGGTGCAACTGGAAAACGGTCACGTCGTCACGGCGCATATCTCCGGCCGGATGCGCAAACACTATATTCGCATCCTGACCGGTGATAAGGTGAAGGTGGAGCTGACCCCCTACGATTTAAGTAAAGGACGGATCGTCTACCGCGGACGTTAAAGGCCACGCCGACGCCGCGCCGTTACCTTGGAACCGGACGCCCCAGGCTGGGCGCCGTCCGCCGCTTCCCGCTCAAGGCACCGCCTCTTCCTCGGCGATCTCCACCTGTAAATCGTCGCCACGCACGGTGACCATCACATGCCCGCCGTTGACCAGCCGGCCGAACAGTAACTCCTCGGCCAGGCGGCGCTTGATGTTCTCCTGGATGATCCGCGCCATGGGCCGCGCGCCCATCTTGGGATCGTAACCGCGTTCGGCCAGCCAAGCCCGCCCCGCCCGATCCACTTCTACCGTCACCTTCTTCGACTCCAACTGCGCTTCCAGTTCGATCAGGAACTTGTCCACCACCTGCGCGATGGTGATCGGCGTCAACCCCTTGAACTGAACGATGGCGTCCAAGCGGTTGCGGAACTCCGGCGAAAACAGTCGCTTGATGGCCTCCATGCCGTCGCTGCTATGATCCTGCATGGTAAAGCCAATCGAGGGCCGCTCCATCAGTTCGGCACCGGCGTTGGTGGTCATCACGATGATCACGTTGCGGAAATCGGCCTTACGGCCGTTGTTGTCCGTCAGCGTGCCGTGGTCCATCACCTGCAGCAGCAGGTTGAATACGTCCGGGTGGGCTTTTTCCACCTCGTCCAGCAGCAGCACCGCGTGCGGGTGCTTGAGGATGGCGTCGGTCAGCAGGCCGCCCTGATCGAAGCCGACGTAGCCCGGCGGTGCGCCGATCAGCCGCGACACCGTGTGCCGCTCCATATACTCGCTCATGTCGAAGCGGATCAGTTCGATGCCCATGATCCGGGCGAGCTGTCGCGTGACCTCGGTCTTGCCGACGCCGGTCGGGCCGGCGAACAGGAAGTTACCGATCGGCTTCTGCTCGTTGCCCAGACCGGCGCGCGCCATCTTGATGGCGTTGGCCAGCATGCCGATGGCCTCATCCTGACCGAACACCACCAGCTTCAGATCGCGCTCCAGGTTGCGCAACACATCCTTGTCCGAGGAAGACACGGTCTTGGGCGGAATGCGGGCGATCTTGGCGATGATCGTTTCGATATCGCCGACATTGATCACTTTCTTGCGCTTGGCGACCGGCAGCAGCCGCTGGCTGGCGCCGGCCTCGTCGATGACGTCGATGGCCTTGTCCGGCAGATGGCGATCATTGATGTAGCGCGCCGACAGATCCACCGCCGCGCGCAGCGCCTTATCGGCGTATTTGACGTCGTGGTGTTCCTCGAAGCGGGTTTTCAGCCCGCGCAGGATCTGATAGGTTTCCTCGATCGACGGCTCGGTGACATCGATCTTCTGGAAGCGCCGCGCCAGCGCCCGATCCTTCTCGAAAATGCCGCGATACTCCTGATAGGTGGTCGAGCCGATGCACTTCATCTCCCCCGAGGCCAGCATCGGCTTGATCAGGTTCGAGGCGTCCATCACCCCGCCGGAAGCCGCTCCCGCGCCGATGATGGTGTGGATCTCGTCGATGAACAGCACGGCGTTCCGTTCCTTGCGCAGTTGCGCCAAGACCGACTTCAAGCGCTTCTCGAAATCACCGCGATACTTGGTGCCAGCCACTACCGATCCCAGATCCAGCGCGTAGATGGTGGCGTTGCGCAACACGTCCGGCACCTCGCCGTCGACGATCATCTTCGCCAACCCTTCGGCGATGGCGGTCTTGCCGACCCCGGCCTCGCCGACGAACAGAGGATTGTTCTTGCGCCGCCGGCACAGGATCTGGATGGTGCGCTCGACCTCCTCGCGCCGGCCGATCAGCGGGTCGATGCGCCCCTGCCGCGCCAGCTCGTTCAGGTTGGTGGCGAAATTTTCCAGCGGCTTGGCGTTCTGATTCTCGGGGCCTTCCTCGCCCTGCGGGGGGGCGGCGTCCTGCTCGTCGGACACTTTGGAAATGCCGTGCGAGATGAAATTCACCACGTCCAGTCGACTGATTTCCTGCTGCTTGAGGAAATAAACTGCCTGCGATTCCTGCTCGCCGAAAATGGCCACCAGCACGTTGGCGCCAGTGACCTCCTTGTTGCCGGAGGACTGAACGTGCAGCACCGCCCGCTGTAGCACCCTTTGGAACCCCAAGGTCGGCTGCGTCTCGCGCTGGTCGTCGGACCCCAGCAACGGGGTATGATCGCGAATGAAGACTTGCAAGTCCCGTTTCAGCTTATCCACATGGGCTCCACAAGCCCGCAACACTTCCGCCGCCGCAGGATTGTCCAGCAGGGCCAGCAACAGGTGCTCCACGGTCATGAACTCGTGGCGCCGGTCCCGTGCCTCGCGGAAAGCAAGATTGATGGAGAATTCCAGATCCTTGCTCAACATAACTCACACCTCGAATCGCGCTGGGTGGTTTCGAACTTAGGCTTCTTCCATGGTGCATAACAGCGGATGCTGGTGCCGGCGGGAAAATTCGTTCACCTGCACCACCTTGGTTTCCGCAACTTCGTGAGTGAAGACGCCGCATACCCCTCGGCCACGGGTATGAACATGCAGCATCACCTGGGTCGCCTTCTCCTGGTTCATTCCGAAAAAGTGTTCCAGAATCCGCACCACGAACTCCATGGGAGTATAGTCATCGTTCAGCAGGATCACCTTATACAGCGGCGGCGGCTTGAGTTCCGGCTTTGCCGGCTCCACTACGAGGCCGCGATCTTGATCGGGAGTCGATGAATATTCCTTGCTCATGGTTTGCGTGTTGGATCCGAGGTCAAGAAGTGTCTTGCATCCAGCGACGCAGCGACCGGAGCGTCGTTCCGCTCGTTGGCGTCGGCTGACAGTTAGATGATACGCGGAACACAAGTTTCCTCAAGAGCCTTTCGCATGCAAAAAAACCAGCCGGCGACCGCCACCGCAGAGAGCGTGCGGTGATCCGCCGGATCGGGCCGACCATCACGCGCAATGCAGCCGGCGACCGCCTGCGGCCCGGATAGTGGAAACGAAGCGAACGGCCTCGACCAGGAGGGTTAACCGTGATATTGCGGCGTCGGGCGAGCTATGGGCACGAGGAATGTCCATGAGTTCAGCGACCGTTCAACCGAGATATCCGAGGAGTAAAACAGAGGTGCAAGAAAATCAGGTGTACGGGGTTGCTTGAAGCAACGGTTCGGACAGTTTTTTAACCAATTGATCTTTCAATAGTTCGGACAGTTTTCAGGCAGCGATGGGCTGAATCAGGAATTGTTCAGTGCCAAATCAACGCAGCTTCAGCCTGCCAAAAAGTGCTGCCAGACGTCCTGTAGGACCACGAACAAGAACGCCGTTGAACAGCCGAACACCAGCACCCCCGTTATTGCGATCAGCGTCCCAAGATGTCGCCAGGGATACTTCAGCAGGATGTCGCCGTAGCCCAGCGTCGTGATCGACGCGGCGGTGAAGTAGATACCCTCGGTAATGCTGGGTAACAGCCGAGTCCAGCGCAAAAACAGGCCCCATACCGCAGCCTCCGCAACGTGCGCCAACATGAGTGTAAAGAAGCTACCGAGCAGGAAGATCTTACCCGTATGTTTTGGTCCCAGATGCTCCAGCATCCACGGCTTGAAACGGTGTATCTCAGCGATCACATCAACGATCACGACCACATGAAAATAGAACAACACAAGCGCCAGCAGCACTGCAAAACCGTAGATCCCACCAATCCTGCCACGGGACAATACACGATCTCTCTCCAATTATTTGCCTCCTGACTTATGCCCCATATCTTCGGTATCGGGCGGGCGGTCGCATTGCGTGCTTTGCTCGCGTTTTATCCTCATGAAGCGCTGACATCATTCCAGCGGCAGCGGGTGTCGTTGTTTCCGGCAATCGCCCAGGTTTCTTCTTGCCAGTGCTTGTCTGATCCAGATAGCGACCATACGTCTGGCGATGCAGCAACAGCCAGGCGAGCATGGAAATGATGATAGACAAGCCGGTTACCAACCAGAAACCATAGGGGTTATGTTGGTCGGGGATACCAGCGACATTCATCCCGAGCAGGCCGGTAATGAAGGTCAGCGCGTTAAGGCGCCCGCCATTACATTGCCTTAGCGACGCCGATCGTGCGAGCCTTCATGGAATCGTAGATGGGCAAGTTGCCCATCAATGTAGGAACGGCCATAGCCGCAAAACAGGCCCAGAGCATGGGCAATGCCTGGTTGAAGGCGCCGGTCATCTCGAAGATCAGGATCATTCCCGTCACCGGCGTACGAACCGTTGCTGTTAAGAAAGCCGCCATGCCGGCGATCGCAAAAGTAATTAGGGTCGCGCCGGAATCAGCAACGAACTGTGGGCACAGTAGTCCGAATCCCAGGCCAATCACCTAGCGCCAGGATGGGCGCGAACAGTCCACCCGGCGTGCCCGCGGCATAGGACAACGGGCCAAGCAGAAACCTCACGGCGAAAATGAGGGGCAATGCCGTGAGCCCGATGCCACCGACGAGAGCCTGTTGGGTAATGATATCGCCGCCGCCCACCATGTGCGGGGCAAACCATGCAATCGTACCCACCAGTGCACCGATAAAGAGCGCCCGAACCTCCGGTCGCCAACGGGTCAAACCGTCAAACAGAGCACAGGTTTTTATAATCAAGCGATTGTATGCAACCCCTGCCAGACCAGCCAGGATACCCAGCAAAGCAAAGATCGGGCCGGTCCAGAAGCCTGGGTCGGGGAGGGTCGCCACCTTGAAATCGGGTTCCTGCCCAATCAACAGTGACGCGACCGCGATGGCCGAACAGGAGGCGCCAAGGGCGGCGATGGCAATCCGAATATCAAATCGACGCACCAGTTCCTCCAGCACGAATACGGCTCCGGTCATCGGCGCATTGAACGCAACGGCCAGCCCGGCGCCCGCACCCGCTGCGAAAAGGGCAATGCGATCAGTGCCTGGCAGCCGGAAAATCTTGCCCCAGAACTCCGCCAGGTTGGCCCCGATCTGCACACTGGGGCCTTCCCGTCCGAGTGCTAAACCACCCCCTATAGCTAACAGGCCGCCAATGAATTTGTTCGTCGGCGCTTCGCGCTGACGAACGGGGCGCGAGTTGAGCCAACATCGGGTTCTCGGCGCTTTGCGCCGTCGAACCCTCGTTGGAGCGTCACCCCTTCGGGGCGACTTCGTCGTCCCGTACTCGCGTCCCTGCCGCCCACCACGACTAGCGGAACTTGACAGTTCCTTGGTCGGGCGGCAGGTCCACTCCGTGCGGGATGACGCTCAACTCGCGCCCCGATGGGGAACAGTAGAATCGGGGCTGCGGGCAACTTGCCCTCGATCACCGCCTCGACATGGGGTATCCCGCTGCCGGCCGCAGGCTGCCCGGAACGCTGTGCCAGCCAGGCGGCAAACGCGGTGGTGACGGCTACCGTGGCACAGACCAGGACGAAACCTGCCACCGGCCACTGGTGGGCCCAGGCGACCGAGTCAGTCCGAGCTGTGTTCATGTACTCCAGCGCCACCCGAAAGCACCCGATAATAAGGCCGATTCCGGCACCTGTGAGTAGCGATAGCAGAGCCAGCTTTGTCAGGCTGAATTTTCCACTTTCACCGCGCTGGGCCCCTTCGGGGTTCGTACTCATAGCTGTAAGATTCCTGAGGTTTTTGGGAGCAGTGTAATCCCCCCATTTATATCTGCGTCTAGAAGGATGACCAAGGTCAGGGCGAAGCTCGCCCAGAGCCCGAGGGCGCCCACTACGAGATAAAGGAGGCCAAGGGCCAGCCAGCCCCAGTGTTTCTGGCACTGGGCTCAAACCACTGAATTTACCCTTGCATCCGATGGTTTAGCGCGTTTTACTGGAACGATGAAGACGGCCAACGACGCTGATGGGTCCACCACGGGCCACGGTCACTACGAGACCGTTCACAACGGGACCCGAAGCCTGCACGCCTGCACGAGCTGTGGCGCGGTTTTTTCGGAGAT